>NZ_DATCTF010000019.1 GCF_036568125.1 Magnetovibrio sp. | reverse complement strand
GGGTTCTTCGATCAACGGCAAGGACGTGACGTTCGAAAACATCGCTTCGGGCGACTATCCGGTTTCGCGCGCGCTGTTCTTCTACGTCAAGAACGCCCACGTCGGCAAAGTTCCCGGCATCCAAGAATACGTTGCCGAGTTCACCTCCGACAAAGCATGGGGCGAAGAAGGCTACCTGGCCGACAAGGGTTTGATCCCGATGCCGAAGGCCGAACGCGCCAAGTTCGCGGACGATGCCAAGGCGCTCGCAAACCTGTCAATGTAATCGCCGACTAAGACAGAACAAAATAACCGGCGGCGATCGCACGTATTTCAGATCGTCGCCGGAATTTGTTGATTACTTACTCTCAACGTCGAAGGATCGATCCATGCCCGTGGTTTTGGTTGCAGAAGATGAGCCGCCGTTGGTCGAAGTTCTAACGTATAACTTGGGCAAGGCCGGGTTTGACACGCTCACCGCCATGGACGGCGATGAGGCGTTGACGCAAGCGCAAACGCAGCGTCCAGACGTGATGGTTCTCGATTGGATGATGCCGGGAAAATCGGGGATCGAGGTGTGTCGCACCATTCGCGAAATGCCCGACATTCACAATTTGCCGATTTTGATGCTTACCGCTCGCGGCGATGAAGCCGACCGCATTCAAGGTCTCGACGCGGGTGCCGACGATTACATGGTCAAACCGTTTTCACCGCGCGAACTGGTGGCGCGCGTGCGCGCACTTTTGCGCCGCACCCAACCCAACAGCGCCGACATTACGTTGGCGTTTGGTGATATCAGCCTGAACACCGAGCAGCATAAAGTCACCGCGCGCGGCGCGACTGTGAAGTTGGGGCCGACCGAATACCGCTTGCTCAAGTTTTTGATGGAATGTCCGGGACGGGTGTATTCGCGTGAAATTCTGCTCGACCGGGTGTGGTCGAACGGCGTGCATGTGGAGAGCCGCACCGTCGACGTGCACATTCGCCGCTTGCGCAAAGCGTTGTTGGATGCGGGTGGTTTCGATCCCATTCGCACGGTGCGCGGCGCGGGCTATTCGCTCGACCACGATACGCTTTAATCGTTCAGGTTTTATATCATGAATACGGACATTGAATTCAGCCGTGCGCTGGGCGAGCAGCCTTGCGTTCATCCCAGCGCGTGCATCAAGGACTCGTCGCTGGGGGCTTGGTGCGAGGTGCAGGAGCGTACCAAGCTTACGGAAACGGTGATGGGCGACTACTCCTATATCTGCGGCGATGGCGAAGTCATCTATACGGAGATCGGAAAGTTCTGTTCCATCGCCTCGCATGTGCGCATCAACCCCGGCAATCACCCCCTGGATCGCGCGGCGCTGCATCACTTTACCTATCGCAGCGCATTGTTCGATTTGGGCGAGGACGATCCCGATTTTTTCGACTGGCGGCGCCAATCGAAAGTCACCATCGGCAACGACGTGTGGATCGGACACGGTGTCACCGTGATGCCGGGGGTGAGCATCGGCGACGGCGCGGCCATCGGTTCGGGTGCGGTGGTGACGCGCGATGTCGAACCGTTCACCGTGGTCGTCGGGGTGCCCGCCAAGCCGGTGCGCAAACGCTTTGATGAAGACACCATTGCAGGACTGCAAAAGATGCGTTGGTGGGATTGGTCGCAAGACATGTTGCGTGATCGCATGGGTGATTTTCGCACCCTCGGTGCGGCCGATTTCGTCGCCAAATATACAAACTCATGATTTGTTCGGTATCGTAACAATTCACAAAATTGTTACGCAGATGACAAATCCCCGCAACCGGCGATGAGTAGGGTCCTCTCACATTCAAAGAGGACACCTGCTATGACCCCCAGCATACATGTCACCAACCTGAGCAAATCATTCAAGGGCACCAAGGCCCTCGATGCGATCAACTTCACGGCCCACGGCGGTGAAATGGTTGCCCTGATCGGCGCATCGGGTTCGGGCAAATCGACGTTGATCCGCCACATCGCCGGGCTGATGGCGGGGGACAAAAGCAACGACAACGGCGCGATCGAAGTGTTCGGTTCGACCATCCAGAACAAGGGCCGCATCGCCCGCGACGTGCGCGCACAACGCCAACATATCAGTGTCATTTTCCAACAGTTCAATCTGGTCAGTCGCATGACGGTTTTGACCAATGTGTTGTTGGGCAAGCTCGGTTCCATTCCCAGCTGGCGCGGCTCTTTGGGGGCGTTCACCAAAGCGGAAAAGCTCGAAGCGATGAACGCGCTGGACCGTGTCGGCATGGCCAAATACGCAACCCAGCGCGCCTCGACCTTGTCGGGCGGTCAGCAGCAACGCGTCGCCATCGCCCGCGCGCTGTTGCAAAACTCCGAAATCATCCTCGCCGACGAACCGATTGCCTCGCTCGATCCAGAATCGTCGCGCAAGGTTATGGAATCTCTGGCGCGCATTCACAAAGAAGACGGCAAGACGGTGATCGTGTCGCTGCACCAAGTCGATTATGCGCTCAAATACTGCCCGCGCACCTTGGCCCTGAAAGACGGCAAGAAACATTACGACGGCCCGTCGCGGGATCTGTCGATTGAATTCTTGCGCAATCTGTACGGATCCAACTCGCTCAACATGCACATTCCGGGACCGCTGGAAGTTACGGATGAGCCACCTATCGTGGTGGCGCCGGAAGCGGTTATCACACCGACACCGGGTTTCGGCCGCAACGCCGAACCCGTCATGGGAACGGCCTGACGGCCGCCCTTCAAGGACCGGGCTGAACCCGATCTTTTTTCAACACACCTAGGAGCTATATCGATGATGAAGAAAACCCTGTTGGCCGTTTCGGCCGCAGCTATGATGGTGGCTGGCGCCGCCAAAGCTGATTACAAACCGCTGGAAAAAGATCCCGAAGTCATCAACTTCGGCATCATCGCCACGGAATCCACGTCCAACCTCAAAGATCAGTGGCTACCGCTGCTGGCCGACATGGAAAAATCCATCGGCATGCCGGTGAAAGCGTTCTTTGCACCCGATTACGCGGGCGTGATCGAAGCCATGCGTTTTGGCAAAGTGCACGTTGCTTGGTTCGGCAACAAGTCGGGCATGGAAGCGGTTGACCGTTCCGGCGGCGAAGTGTTCGTCCAGACCTCCAAGGCCGATGGTTCGCAGGGCTACTACAGCCACGTCATCACCAACGTGAAGAACACCAACATCAACAAGCTCGAAGATATCTTCAAGTGCGACAAGTCCTTGAACTTCGGTATCGGCGATCCGAACTCCACCTCGGGCTTCTTGGTTCCGTCGTACTACGTGTTCGCACAAAACAACGTCGATCCGAAAAAGTGCTTCAAGACCGTGCGCAACGCCAACCACGAAACCAACTTGATGGCCACCGCCAACAACCAGGTCGACGTCGCGGCGAACAACTCCGAACAGATCGGCCGCACCAAGCTCAAAGATCCGGCCGCTGCTGCTAAGATCAAAGTCATCTGGACGTCTCCGCTGATCCCGTCCGATCCGATGGTTTACCGCAAAGACATGTCCAAGGAATTGAAGTCCAAGATCAAAGCCTTCTTCCTCGGCTATGGCCGCATGGGCGACACCGAGCACGCGACGAAAGTTCTGCGCGGCATCAGCGACGGCCAAGGCTACTTCATGGAAAGCAACAACACCCAGCTGTATCCGATTCGTCAGCTGGCGCTGTTCAAGAACAAGCTGAAAATCGAAAGCAGCGATGCGATGTCCGCTGCCGAAAAGGCCGACAAGGTTGCCGCGATCGACAGTCAGCTCGCCGAACTCGACGTTCTGGTCAAACACCAGTAACGCATTTGGAATGGACGCCGGGGCTCGGCCTCGGCGTCCTTCTTCATTTTTTTGTATTCGATTGATCTTGGAGACCCTGCGATGACCGCCAATGCCGCAACGCCCGGAAACATCAACGAACTGCCGCAGCGCGACTTGAAACGGTCCATGAGCAGCATGTTGCTGTGGGGCGTGTTGTTCGCCTTGTTGGCGTACTCGTGGGAAGGCGCGGATATGCGGCCGATGGCGCTGATCGAAGACGGCGCCAATATGGGGCAGTTCGCAGCGGGGTTTTATCCGCCCAATTTCACCGAATGGCACATGTATGTCACCGAAATGTGGATCACCGTGCAAATCGCCATTTGGGGCACGGCGTTGTCTGTGGTGACGGCAATTCCGTTCGGCATTTTGTCGTCGGCCAACATCGCCCCGTTGTGGATCGCCCAGCCGGTGCGCCGTCTGATGGACGCCGCGCGCGCTATCAATGAAATGGTGTTCGCGATGCTGTTCGTCGTGGCGGTGGGCTTGGGCCCGTTTGCGGGCGTATTGGCGCTGTGGATTCACACCACCGGCATTCTCGCCAAATTATTTTCCGAAGCCGTCGAATCCATCGACCCCCATCCGGTCGAGGGCGTGCGCGCCACCGGCGCGAACACCTTGCAAGAAGTCATCTACGGGGTAATCCCGCAGGTGCTGCCGTTGTGGATTTCGTACTCACTGTATCGGTTCGAATCCAATGTCCGCTCGGCAACCGTTCTCGGCATCGTCGGCGCAGGCGGCATCGGTGCGTTGCTGTGGGAATTTATCCGTGGATTTTATTATGCCGAAACCGCCGCGGTGATGATCATCATCGTACTGTGCGTGACGTTCCTCGATATGGTGTCGCAACGTCTGCGCAAGATGGTCATGTAAGCGTCTCTTCAGACGGCTTGTTTGTCTGCGTCAATAAACTGTAACCGACCCGTCACATGTCAATCATCACGGGGAGGTAGGTTTGAGCTATGACAAACGAAAAAGGATTTGGAGAGATGATGCTCTCGCTAGCCGGTGGCCGGGTGCTGCTGGACGATGGAAAGGTGCACCACACCGCCGTGAACTTCGAAGGCGGACTGATCGGTGCGTTCGATACCCACAACAAGCGCCAAAAAGGAACCTGGGATGTGCGTGGGCACTTGGTTCTGCCGGCGATCATTGATCTACACGGCGATGCGTTCGAACGCCAGATCATGCCGCGCCCAGGGGTGAGCTTTCCGCTCGATCTCGCGTTGCAAGACACCGATCGCCAAATGGCATCCAACGGCATCGCCACCGCGTACCATGGCATCACCTATTCGTGGGAACCGGGATTGCGGGGGCGCGAGACGGTGGTGCGCCTGCTCGATGCGCTTGACAGGTTGCGCAGCCGCCTGCTGTGCGACACGCGGGTGCACTTGCGTTGGGAAACCTTCAACACCAAAGGCGCCGCCGACGTTGCGGAATGGATGAACACCGGCCGTGTCGATTTGTTGGCGTTCAACGATCATATGGATCTGATCCGACGGGCGCTGGCCAATCCGCAAAAGCTTGGCGCATACGCCGATCGTGCTGGTTTGTCGCCGGAAGAGTTCATCAATCTGGTCGATGAAGTCGAAACGCGCAAAACAGATATTCCCGCCAAAGCACAATGGTTGGCGGTGTTGGCGGACAAGTTGGAAATCCCCTGCGCCTCGCACGATGACGAGTCACCCGCCGTGCGCACCAGTTTCAAAAAACTCGGCGCACGCATTTGCGAATTTCCGGTCAATGCCGAAACGGCACGCTTTGCCATGGACAACGACGACCCGGTGGTTATGGGGGCGCCAAACGTCTTACGTGGCGGCAGTCACTGCGAGCGCTTGTGCGCCACTGCGGCGGCGCGTGACGGACTGTGTTCGATTTTGACGTCGGATTATTACTATCCGTCTCTGTTGCAGGCGCCGTTCAAATTGGCGGCGGACGGTGTTACCGATTTCACCACCGCGTGGGGCATGGTGTCTAAAAACCCGGCTGCGGCTGCGGGCTTGAAAGATCGCGGATGCATCAAGGAAGGCCAGCGCGCCGATGTGGTGGTGGTGGACGATTCGGTGCCTGGTTGCCCGCGCGTGGTGGCGACTTTTGTGGCGGGCAAGCCGGTACATCTGATCGATGCCGGATACCGTATGTGCGCCTAAGTGGTTTCAGGTTTCGAACAACATCTGCACCCGGTCGCCGCAAAATTGGGTGCGCCCGTATTCAAGCGGGGTGCCGTCGGCCAAGACGTTGACGCTTTCGGCCATCAATACCGGGCGGCTGGCGGGTTGGGCCAGCAACTCGGCGTCTTCGCGGTTGGGCAGTCGCGCGGTGACTTGGGTGGTTTTGCGCACGTAGTCGGTGACGCCGAACATGCGCAGGGCGGCGGAAATCGATCCGGTCTCAGCCACCGCTTTATCCAGCCCAGGAAAACGGCTGGCGACGAAGTGATGATCGGCAAGGCTCAACGGTCGACCATCCGCACCGCCCAGGGTGCGAATGCGCATGACTTTGACGCCACGCCGTATTCCCAGCGCCTTGGCGATCTTCGCGGTGCTGGCGAACACGTCCATGGCGATCACGTCGGCGTTGGGCACGCGGCTCTGTGCGCTGACGGCTTCGCTGAAGCGGGTGCGCTTTTTCACCGCGTAGTCGAGGATCGCTTCGGGCACGTAGGTGCCGTGGCCTTGACGGGCGGCGACCAGTCCATCCTCGGTCAACGAGGCGATGGCGCGGCGCACCGTGTGGCGGTTCACGGAAAAGCGCGCCGACAGGGCTTGTTCGGTGGGCAGCATGTCGCCGGGACGAATGTCGCCGGCGAGAATTTCCGATTTCAGGGCTTCGCGAATTTGCCGCCACAAAGCGACGCCATGGCCGCGTTCGATGTGTGCGGGTTCGGGGGGGGAGGCATGTGCGATCATGTTTTTAACTCATATGAATATCGTTACAAAAAATTCAACAAAGCCTCTTTGACGCGCTCTGCGAAGACGCGTAAATAGACACAAAGACATATAGATGTCTAGACAAATTTAGGAGATGTGCATGTCGTCCGTCAAGTCCCGTAATCAATCCGGTGATCAATCATCCGGTGCAGGGTTCTTCGATCAACACAAGGACCGTCAGGCTTGGATGGGTGTTTTGGCGCGTACGCCCAAAGCGACGCTTGAATCGTTTTGGCAAGAGCTCGCCGATCGCCCCGAATACGGCGTGTTGCGTGCACCGGAAACCGGCATGGTGATGGTGCGCGGCCGCGCTGGCGGCGAAGGTGCGCGTTTCAATCTAGGCGAAATGACCGTCACCCGGTGCGTCGTACGCACCACTGACGGACGCATGGGGCAGTCCTATGTGGCGGGCCGCGATCACCGTCATGCCGAATTGGCGGCGTTGTTCGATGCCTTGCTGCAAGACCCCGAGCGCCGCGCGCTGTTGAAACGTGAATTGATCGAGCCCGCGGAGAATGACCTGCGCGACAAACGTGCGCAAGACGCGCGCAAGGTGGCGACGACCAAGGTGGATTTCTTCACCATGGTTCGTGGCGACGATTGACGGAGATTGAGATCATGACCATGCAAGCTGTTCCCGTCGCCCCGATGGCCGGATTCGACGATCCCGTTCATGGCAGCCAGCGGGTGTTTCGCGCCCTGCTCGATGCGATGTCGCATCCGGGTAAGATCATTACGATCGATGATGTTGAGGCCGCGCCCCACCCCCTTAACACCGCGACGGCGGCGATCTGTCTGAGCCTCGTGGATTTCGAGACACCCATTTGGGCCGATGCGGACATCGCGTCCAGTGGTGAAGCAATGAACTACCTGCGCTTTCATTGCGGTTGCCCCGTGACCCAAGATCCCAGCACGGCGCGCACCGCATTGTTCTCTGATGTCGGCGCGGTCAAAGGATTCAATCGCTTCAACCCCGGAACGGATGAACGCCCCGACTTGTCGACCACCTTGATCGTTCAGGTCGATGGCCTGTCCAACGCAGACGGAATGACACTCAGCGGTCCCGGCATCAAAGGCACGCGCGCTTTGAGCGTTAGCGGCGTCACCGATGAATTCTGGCAGGCCGTGCGCGCCAACAACCGCATGTTCCCGCGTGGCATCGATTTGATTTTAACGGCGGGCGCAGAGGTCGTGTGCCTGCCGCGCACCACAAAAGTGGAGGGCTGAAGGATGTACGTAGCCGTTAAAGGGGGCGAAAAAGCCATCGAGAACGCCCACGCGTTGCTTGCCGAAGAACGTCGCGGCGACACCGGCGTTCCGGAACTGAGCATCGCCCAGATCAAAGCGCAGATGACCTTGGCAGTTGATCGCGTGATGACCGAAGGTTCGCTCTACGATCGCGACTTGGCGGCGTTGGCCATCAAGCAGGCGCGAGGCGATCTGGTCGAAGCGATTTTTCTGCTGCGCGCTTTCCGCACCACGTTGCCGCGGTTCGCGACATCGGAACCCATCGACACTGGCGCGATGAACGTGCGCCGCCGCATTTCTGCAACGTTTAAGGATTTGCCCGGCGGTCAGGTGCTTGGTCCGACGTTCGATTACACCCACCGCTTATTGGATTTTTCGTTGATGGACGACGGCAACGAAACCGCCGCGCCTGAAGATATGAGTTACGAGCCCGGCACGGCGTTGCCGCGGGTAACGTCGATTCTTAATCACGAAGGTTTGATCCAACAGGAACATCCCGACGCAGATGACGCACCGGTACCGGACCTGACCCGCGAGCCTTTGGACTTTCCCGCGGGCCGTGCGGTGCGGTTGCAAAATCTGGCGCGCGGCGACGAGGGCTTCTTGCTGGCGCTCGGTTACTCCAGCCAGCGCGGTTACGGCAACAACCACCCCTTTGCCGGCGAAATTCGCATGGGCGAGGTCGAGGTGGAAATCGTACCCGAGGACTTGGGTTTTCCGGTGGTGATCGGCGAAATGACCGTGACCGAGTGTGAGCAGGTCAATCAGTTCAAGGGATCCTCGGTTGAGCCGCCGCAATTTACCCGCGGCTATGGTCTTGCGTTCGGGCATTCGGAACGCAAGGCCATGGCGATGGCCTTGGTCGATCGTTCCCTGCGCAGCGCGGAGCTTGGCGAAGAAGTCGACAACCCGGCGCAGGATGAAGAGTTCGTCCTGTATCACTCCGACAACGTCGAGGCTTCGGGCTTCGTGCAGCACTTGAAGTTGCCGCACTACGTCGATTTCCAGGGCGAATTGGAAATGGTGCGCAACCTGCGCGCCGAACAGCAACAGATGCAATTCAAGAAGGCGGGGGAATGACCATGAGCCAACCGCAACCGCAAACCCTCGAAGGCTACAACTTCGCCTACTTGGACGAACAGACCAAGCGCATGATCCGGCGTGCGATTCTCAAAGCCGTCGCGATACCGGGCTATCAAGTTCCGTTCGGCTCGCGCGAGATGCCGTTGCCTTATGGCTGGGGCACCGGCGGCATTCAGGTGACGGCGGGCGTGATCGGCGCGGACGATACCTTGAAGGTGATCGACCAGGGCGCCGACGACACCACCAACGCCGTTTCGATCCGCCGTTTCTTCGCCCGCACCACCGGGGTGTCGACGACCGAGCGCACCGAAGACGCGACCATCATCCAAACCCGTCACCGCATTCCGGAACGTGCGCTGGCAGAAGGTCAAATCCTGGTTTATCAGGTGCCGATTCCGGAAGCTTTGCGCTGGCTGGAGCCGCGTGAAACCGAAACGCGCAAGATGCACGCGCTTGAAGAATACGGCGTCATGCATGTGAAGCTTTACGAAGACATCGCGCGGTTCGGACGCATCGCCACGTCGTACGATTACCCGGTGGTGGTCAATGACCGCTATCTGATGCGGCCCTCGCCGATCCCGAAATTCGACAATCCCAAGATGGACAACATGCCCGCCCTGCAGTTGTTCGGTGCGGGCCGGGAAAAGCGTATCTATGCCATTCCGCCCTATACCAAGGTCAAAAGCCTCGATTTCGACGATCACCCGTTCGAGATCCAGAAATGGGACGACTGCTGCGCGCTGTGCGGCGCCAAAGACAGTTACTTGGACGAGGTCGTCATGGATGACGAAGGCGGACGGATGTTCGTGTGTTCCGACACCGATTATTGCGAAGACCGGCGCGCCGAGGGCCACATCGGCCCCATGGGCACACCGCAGGCGGCCGAATAGGCCGGAGAGAGAAAATGGATATCGAAACAACACCACTGCTCAGCGTGCAAAGTTTGGGTAAGGATTACGGCGGAAAAATCGGTTGCACGGATGTGTCGTTCGATTTGTGGCCGGGCGAAGTTCTGGGCATCGTCGGCGAGTCCGGATCGGGCAAAACCACCTTGTTGAATTGCCTGTCGGCGCAGTTCGAACCCAGCCGCGGCAAGGTCGTCTACGACACCCGTGTCGAAGGACCGCGCAACATTTTCGACATGTCGGAATCGGAACGCCGCTTGTTGATGCGCACCGACTGGGGGTTGGTGCGTCAAAATCCGCGTGATGGTTTGCGTCTGGGCGTCAGCGCCGGCGCCAATGTCGGCGAACGGCTGATGGCGATCGGCGCACGCAACTACGGCGAAATCCGCTCGATCGCGTCGGAGTGGCTGGAAAAGGTCGAAATCGACACCGGCCGCATCGACGATCAACCGACGACGTTTTCCGGTGGCATGCAACAGCGCTTGCAGATCGCGCGCAACTTGGTCACCAACCCACGCTTGATGTTCATGGACGAACCGACCGGCGGGTTGGATGTATCCGTGCAGGCACGGCTGTTGGATTTGCTGCGCGGCCTGGTAACGCGCCTGGGGCTCAGCGCCATCATCGTCACCCACGATCTCGCCGTGGCACGGCTGTTGGCGCATCGCTTGATGGTGATGAAGAACGGCCATGTGGTCGAACAGGGCCTGACCGATCAGGTGCTGGACGATCCCCAGCATGCCTATACCCAGCTTCTCGTCTCTTCCATTTTGCAGCCGTAAGGAGGGTGTGATGAATTCAGATACGCCTATGATCATGGCCGAGCAGCTCGGCAAGACCTTTGTGCTGCACAATCAGGGCGGCCAGAAGATCCCTGTTTTTCACGGCCTGGATCTGACCGTGTACAAAGGTGAATGCGTGGTCCTGCACGGACCGTCCGGCGCGGGTAAATCGACCCTGATGCGGGCGCTTTATGGCAACTACTTGGTCGATCAAGGGTCGATTCGGGTCAACCACAATGGAACCTGGGTCGACATGAGCCGTGCCGAACCGCAGAAAATTCTCGCCGTGCGAAAAAGCACCATGGGCTATGTGTCGCAGTTTCTGCGCGCCATCCCCCGCGTCAGCGCGTTGGATATCGTCGCAGAGCCTTTGTTGGTTCTGGGTGAAGACGAAAGCCAGGCCCGCACCCGTGCAGGTGAACTGCTAAGCCGCCTGCGGGTGCCGGAAAGCTTGTGGGGTCTCGCCCCGGCGACGTTCTCGGGTGGCGAGCAACAACGCGTCAACATCGCGCGCGGTTTTAGCGCTGATTTTCCGGTGTTGCTGTTGGACGAACCGACCGCATCGCTGGACGCCAAAAATCGCCAAACCGTCACCGACATGATCGGCGAAGCGGTACAGCGCGGCACGGCGATCGTCGGCATCTTTCACGACGAAGACGTGCGCAACGCCGTCGGCACCCGATTGTTTGACATCAAACCTGCAAAGGAAGCGGCATGAGCCCCTTGATCCTCACCAACGCCCGAATCGTGACCCGTGACGAAGTGGTGCTCGGCACCGTCGAAGTCGAACACGGGCGCATCGTCTCCGTGGACCGCGGCAACACGTCGTTGCCCGGCGCTCAGGATCTGGATGGCGATTATCTGATCCCCGGTCTGATCGAACTGCACACCGACAACATGGAAAAAAGCTTCACCCCGCGTCCCGGCGTGCGCTGGCCGTCGATCCCCGCCGCCGTCGCCCACGACGTTCAAGTGGTCGGTGCGGGCATCACCACGGTGTTCGACGCGCTTGCGGTGGGCGACGTGATGCAGAGCTCATCACGGGTGACGCAATTGAAAGACATGGCGGAAACGGTCGCCAAGGCGAAAAAACAAGGTCTGCTGCGCGCCGACCATTACCTGCACATGCGCTGCGAGATGAGCTTTGAAACGGTGGTCGACCTGTTCACCCCGTTCGCCGAAAACCCGCTGGTGCGGCTGGTGTCGTTGATGGATCATGCCCCGGGGCAGCGCCAATTCACCAACATCGACAAGTACCGGGAATATTATCAAGGCAAGTATCATTTCTCGGATGCGAAGATGGATGCTTTCATCGAAAGCCATATGAAGACGTCGGAAATCTACAGTGCCAAGCACCGCACGACCATTGTCGATATGTGCCGCGCCCACGGCTTGCCGATGGCCAGCCATGACGACGCCACCGTGGCGCACGTGGACGAAGCGTCCAGCGACGGGGTCAGCATTTCGGAATTTCCCACCACCGAAGAAGCTGCCAAGGCGGCGCGCGACAAGGGACTGCACGTGCTGATGGGGGCGCCCAATATGGTGCGCGGGCAGTCGCACTCGGGTAACATTTCGGCGCGCGAGCTGGCGGCCCAGGGCGCGATGGACATTTTGTCGTCGGACTATTTCCCGGGCTCGATCCTGCAAGGCGTGTTCACCATGCATCAAAACATTCAAGGCATCTCTCTGCCCAAGGCCGTGGCAGCCGCGACCATCAACCCCGCCGATGCCGCGGGCATGACGGATCGGGGTGAAATAAAACCGGGCAAGCGCGCGGATCTGGTGCGGGTGCGGCTGAGCGAAGACATGCCGGTGGTGAGAGAAGTGTGGGGCGCGGGCGCGCGGGTCTACTGATTGTCAAAGGAGACGAGACGATGTCGAGCACGCGCTATGCCATCTATTTCTCACCGGAACCGGAAAGCGATCTGTGGCTGTTCGGTTCCCGTTGGTTGGGACGCGACAGCGCAACAGGCGATGACATCGAACGCTTGCCGGTCAAATCCGTTTCGCCGCAACGCCTGCAAGAGATAACGGCCGATGCCGCGAAATACGGTTTTCACGCGACCTTGAAGCCGCCGTTTCATCTCTCCCAGGGGCATGATCGTAAAATGCTCGACGAGGCGTTGGAAGCGTTCGCCGCATCCTATGAACCGGTTTTGCTGCCGTCCCTTGAGTTGGCGGAGTTGGACGATTTCATCGCCTTGCGACCGACCGGCCCAAATGAAGACCTGCAAGTACTAGCTGCCGATTGCGTGCGCGCCTTCGATCATTTTCGCAAACCTCCATCAAGTGCGGAACTGGAAAAACGGCGTAAGACCGTTCTTACAGATAGGCAACGCGAGATGCTGGATGCGTGGGGTTATCCCTATGTGATGGACGAGTTCCGCTTTCACATGACGCTAAGCGGGCGTCTGGAAGCAGGCGAGCGTAAAGCCGTGATGGCGGAGCTTCAAACACTCGGTCAGGAAGTCATAGGCAAGCCGGTGACCATAGATGTGTTGACACTTTTTCAGCAAAGCGGTCCGCAAGAACCGTTTGTCGTGGTCAAATGCTATCCGCTCAATGCTCTGTCGCAGCACCAATGGCCGCCACAAAAGAGCCAATAGACGTCTCGAGCTCTGCGCCGTTGTCGATCATGATCACATCGTCGCCCGTGATCAGATATTCCTTGGCGCGTTGAACGCGGCGTTTGATGTCCGACGAACTTTCGCGCCCGCGCGCCTTAAGGCGTTTGGCAAGCGTTTCTTCATCGACGGTGATGTAGAGGACCTTGACAGGGCCCAGTCGTCCACGGGCTTCGTCCACGACGGTGCGCGAGACGTTGACGATCACATGACGGCCGCGTTCAAGGTGTTGAGCAACAGCCTTGGGCACACCGTAGCGCAGATTGTGCGCACGCCATTCCAACAACATATCACCGCGTTCCATCATGGTCGTGAACAGATCCGCGGACACCGGAATGTGATCTTCGCCACCTGCGTCGGCGGGGCGGGTGATATATCGACGCGGAAAGACGTAGTGTTCATTGCCCACCAGCGTATTCTTAGCGCCCTCGATCAGGCTGTCCTTACCAGCGCCGCTGGGACCGACGACCAAAAACAAGGTGCCGCGTTGCGGGGCGGATGCGGGGGCGAAGCTGGGCTCGTCAGTGGGCATGGCGAGGGCCCCTTTTTATCATGCGCGGCACGGGCTGCGGGTTGTCGGTGAGGTGAAAAAAGGTGCAAAGCATTCTTGATTGTACATAATTCATCGACGGTTCGTCGAGAAGTCGATTGCGAAAACGCACCAGGTAAGGCGATCGCCGTCAGCGCGCGTGGAATGTGATGGGCAGTGCATATAGCGTGCGTGCAACAAATACATGACTAACGTGTAACGGTTTTGTTAAGCCGACAATGTGCCCGTTTGGGGGCTAATAAGATGGAGCGACGAGTGAGCGACGATATCGATAAAGACAAACTCGCAAAGGCGGTGGCTGAGGGGATATACCCGCGCGACACGGCTTCGCACACCTTAGGCGTCGAGATCGTCGAAAGCACGGACGGTTGCGCCACCGCGCGCATGACGGTGCGCGAAGACATGCTCAATTTTCACGGCACGTGCCACGGCGGTTTTTTGTATTCCCTGGCGGGCAGCGTGTTCGCGTACGTGATCAACAGCGACAATCGTGCTGCGGTGGTGCAGTCGGGCTCGATCTCTTACACCAAACCGGCGCATTTGGGGGACGTGCTGACGGCGCGCGCCAAGGTCGTCAGCCTCAGTGGACGCAGCGGCATTTACGATGTTGAGATCGCCAATCAAGACAATGAGATCGTTGCGCTGTTTCGCGGCCAATCGTGCAAGGTCAAAGGAGAGAGCGTGCCGGGACTGAACGCGCGTTTCGGTCTGGCGGATAAAGCGCTTTAGAGTTTTTTGGCGATGATGGACTTCATGGCCTCGGGCGCGCCTTTGAGAAAGGTCCGTACATCGTTGGCGATGACCTCGTCGACATTGTCGATCATCGGCTGGTTGTATACGAAGTGACGAATGGCGCGGTAAAAGAACATGCCGTGCAACGACCAAACCAGCTCACATTCTTCTGCGCAGGTCGGTACCTCATCGGTAGTCGGCAGTGCAAATTCATGGCGCATTTCGGAACAGAGCGGTTCAATCAGCTTTGAACGCACATGGGCGAGATAGCGGTCGTTGATGTTCGTGCCTTTGAGGCCGGAAAAGACGAAAATGCGCACCCAGTTGTAATCGTAAATGGCATCCGCGTATTGACGATAGAATGCGATCATCCGTTCGACCAAAGGCTTGTTACGGTCCGCGATCAGCGTTTCCCAATCGGGGTTCCAGCGGCTGACATAGACTTCCTGATAGACGCGTTCGATCAGGTTGTCCTTGCTGGGAAAATACCGATATAGCAACGGCTGCGTGATGCCGATGCGTGCGGCAAGGTCGCGGGTTTTTCCTTCCAGGCCTTGTTCGGCGAAAAAGCTGATGGCTTCGGCAACGATGTGGGCTTCGCGCGCCTCACGATCCATGCGCTTGCGCGGCCGCGCGGCGATGTCTGTGTGTGGGGGTGATTTTGACATATGCCCGAATTTATTAATGTGTGCAGATCATACTGAGCGTGCGCCCGGACATGATTGTGCCGCAAAATGGTGTGGCAACATACCGATTTATTCAATGTGGATCTTTGTTGATATAGGGTCATAATTCTTGCCTGGCAATCAGACCTGATTCGAATTTTGCCTATTTGCAACGGGCCCGGCCGATCAAGCCGCGTACCCTCGATATAGATTTCGTTGGTGGAAGTGTCGGGGGGGGGGCGGCCTGAGGGGCGGTTATTCCGCTGCGGTGGGCAGGACTTCGGTGTCAGCGGCGTGATCGTGGGCAAAGGTCCGCCAGCGCAATATTTCCAGGTTGCCGTCCGCGTCTTCGACCAAGGCTGAGCAGCTTTCCACCCAGTCGCCGTCGTTGCAGTACAATACGTCCCCGATCTGGCGGGTTTCGGGGTGGTGGATGTGACCGCACACGATCCCGTCCAGACCGCGACGCGCCACCATGCCGGCCACGGCGTCTTCGTAATCGGCGATGAACTTGACGGCGTTTTTGACTCTGTATTTCAGATAGGCGGAAAGCGACCAATAGGGAAACCCCAACTTGGCGCGCACTCTATTGAGCCACTGGTTGAGAACCAGCGTGAACATGTAGGCGTTATCGCCAATCACCGCCAACCACTTGGCGTAGCGCACGATCGCGTCGAACTCGTCGCCATGGGTGACCAACATGCGCCGTCCGTCGGCGGTTTCGTGAATGACCTCGCGCTGCACCTCGACACCGCCGAAATGCATGCCGTCGTAATCGCGGGCGAATTCGTCGTGATTGCCGGGCACGAAGATCACCCGCGTTCCCTTGCGCGCCTTGCGGAGAATTTTTTGCACCACGTCATTGTGTGCTTGGGGCCAGTACCACGAGCGCCGCAAGCGCCAGCCATCGATGATGTCGCCGACCAGATATAGGGTGTCGCATTCAACGTTGCGCAAGAAATCGAGCAACAATTCCGCTTGGCAGCCAAGGGAACCCAGGTGCAGGTCGGAAACCCAAACGGTGCGGTAGTGATGATTAAAATGCATGACGTTCGTGATGAACCGAAAGTGAAACCATGAGGGGATATGACACGCGGATGTTTACAGATAAATGTCAGAACCGGGCTGTCAGCAAAGTTTCACCGCACTGCCATACAAAAACTACCGAAGCGTCGCGCAAACATCACAAAAGACGTTTTTTGCGCTTTGGGGGAGAAAAAACCATCTAACTATAATAGAGTGCCGTGAGGGAGGAGCCTTTGGGGAAAGGCTGAATAACAACATGAGCAACGATTCGCGCCTACGCGGCGCTTGCAAAACTGTGTCGAAAGTCATCACCCGTAGGCGCATGCTGAAAGGTCTTGTGGGCGCAGGCGCGTGCGCCACGGTGACGACCTCCACAGCCTTAGGGCCGACACTGTACAACATTGCCCATGGCGCCACTTCCCCCGTTCGGATCGGCTTTCCCGTTCCGCTCAGCGGCCCGTACAGTTGGGAGGCGAACGAGCAGGTCCGGTGCGCTCAGATCGCTGTCGACGCCTTCAACGCCACAGGTGGCCTGGATGGACGAATGGCGGAGCTTCTGGTGCGCGACGACCGGTTGCGCCCCGGCGAGGCGGCCATGCGCACGCTGGAACTCATTGAAGACCATCATGTGCATTTCATTTGCGGTGCGTTGTCGGCGTCGGTGCAGTTGTCGGTAAACGCTGTGGCGCGCGCACGCCAGACCATCTACATGTCGATTTCCCAATCGGATGCGATCAACGAGTCCAAAGACTTTTCCAAGTACACCTTTCACGAAGCGCTGAACCCGCACATGACGGCGGGGGCGGTGGGGCGCTATGTGTTCCCGCGTGTGGGTAAAAGGGTGGCGTTCTTGGTTGCCGATTACGCCTACGGTTACGAGATGATGCGCGGTTTTAAACGCGCCGGCGAAGCGTTCGGTATCGAGACGGTGGCGGAGGTCACGCACCCGATTGCGGTGCAGGACTTTTCGGCTTTTTTGCCGACGATCCGCGACGCCAAGCCCGATGTGTTGTGCTTGTGTAATTTCGGCAACGATCAAATGCATGCGATCAAACAGGCCGCAGATCTGGGCCTGAAAAACGATATGCAATTGGTCGCCCCGGTGCTGCTGTTCAACCAGCGCACCCACGGCGATGTCACGGCCTACGCCGGGGTGATCGGCGGAACCAATTATTATTGGACGCTGGAACAACAATTCGCCAGCGCCAAGAGGTTCAACGACGCTTACCGCGACCGTTTTTCCGGGCGGGTGCCGTCCGATTACGGCGCATATGGATATGCCGGCGTGAAGGCGTTGCTCGACGGGGTGCTCAAGGCGGGCAGCGTCGATACCAATGCGGTGATTGCGGCGCTTGAAACCAGCCGGACCGACCGGTGCAAGGGGCTTCAGCATTTCCGTGCCTGCGATCACCAGTCTGTGCAATCGGTTTTGGTTTTGCGTTCCAAAGCGCAGGAGCACATGGCCGACGAGTACGATCTTTTCGAAGTCCTCGACACCGAATCGGCATCGGAAGACAACTTGCGCACCTGCGCCGAACTCGGACACCTATAGTTCTGTACGAACATCAGTTCGTTAAACGCAAAACGGCCCCGACACTGTCGGGGCCGTTGACCTACGTGGGAGGAACGTAGGCTGAAAGCTAAGTCAGAGGAGGAGGAGGGGCAACTTAGCCGTCATATTCATCGTACGTGGCGTCGTATTCGGCATGATTGCGGCGCTTGGCCAACTCTGCCGGGGTTTTGATGTGGCGCTTGGGCTGAATGAAGATGCCCTTTTCCGCCATCACTTCGTACTGCGCGTGGTTGATCTTGCGCGGGCCGGTTTCGCGTTTGTATTTGCCGGGCATCTGGGTGATGTTGCCGAGGCTCGCTTGGGTTTCGTATTCGGCATACGTATCCGCGGCAATGGCTTGCGTGCCGACAGTGGTCATGGCAACCAGGGCGGCGCCGATGAGGATGCGGTTCAAAGTTTTGTGCGATGCGTTGCTTTTGTTGCTCATGGTTCGGGTTCCTTGCGCGTTCTTGTTCGGGTTCGGTTGGGTTGCTTATACGGCCAATCCAAAAGTTGCTCTGTGATGGCCGTCACGTCCCTTGCGGGTGCATGTTGTTGCCTTCTGTACCGATAACGTGGGGGAGGGAAAAATCATCCATGACATTTTTATGAAATATGTAACTGTATGATTTTAAAGGTTATAATATTGAATATTTTTGATATTGAGACCGTTGGTATGGGGAGCGGGCATAAAATTCGCGGTCCAAATCAGGGTGAATATGCGCACAGAACGATAGATAAAGTATGCATACTGGAGAGGTCTGGACCTGCATAGATTTTGGGTCTGTTTAGAATGCGTTAGCAATCCCAACCCCATAATGACTCTCTGCGATTCGCACCCCGTGGACGCAGGCCTGAAGGCATGAGAGTTATGGATTATCAAGGGCTTAAGCACTGTTCCGTGCTGGTTGCCGACGACAGCGCCGCGACGCGCATGTTGCTGGCGACCTCGTTGCACGACATTGGTGTGGGTGTCGTCAACACCGTTTCCAACGGTGTGGCGGCGATTGAGCACTTGCGACACAGCGCCACCAGTTCGATCACGGGGCAAACCCCGCCGGTGGATTTGCTGATCACCGAATGGGATATGGAACCGGTTGGTGGCATGATGCTGATCAACTGGGTGCGACGTCATCAGGATTCACCCGACCGCTTCACCCGGACCATGATCATGAGCGGCGAACTGGACGCCGAAAAGGTCGAACGCGCGCGCAACTCCGGGGTCAATGCGGTGTTCGCCAAACCCTTCTCAATCAATTCTCTGCGCAAGCACATCACGCATGTGCTGTCCAACAACCCACCCTACTTCAAATCCCGGAGCTACTTCGGCCCCGACCGTCGCCGTCATGCGCCGGATGCCGTGCTGGAAGAACGCCGCCGCGTGCAAAAACCGTATGGCGAAAAGCTGGGAGTGGGGCAATATCCCGACGTCGGCTGTTTCGATTTGCCCCATTATCTCAGCGAAATCGCCCTGGGTCGGGCTCGAGAACGCATTGATTTCGGCGAGCGCCATTTGGCCCACCAGGTGCTTTTGCGCCATAGCGAAGATTACGTCGATTGGATCCGCGGCGATGTCGAGGTGTTGCGCCTGGCGTTTCGCTTGGCCGATGAAAACCCGGAAATGCGTGCGCGCAACATGGCGCTGATGGGCAATCTGATCCACCGCCTGGAACGCGAAGGCACGTTACTTGGCTATCCTCTGATTTCGGCGTTTTCGCACACGTTGGCGAACGCCATCAAAGCGGACACGCGGTTGTGGCGGCAAACGGCCGAGATCTTCGACGCCGCTTTGAGCGGGCTGGACACGGTGGTGCGCCAGAACGTGCGCGGCGATGGCGGTGCGGTGGGCAAGGCGCTCAGCGGCTCGCTCGGCCGCCTCAACAAGAAACTGCTTTCATTGCGCCCGCTCAACGCGCACCGCCAAGGGATCGCCCGGTTCGGTTGACGTTTTACGAGCGCAACCTGATGCGTTTCATCCACATCAACGCTTTTTCCGTGAGACCGGCGACGGTGCCTTTTTCGCAATATTCCCCGTCCGTTTGTCCCGGGTAACCCGGTCCGCTGCGCAGCATCATCGAGGTCCCGTAATTGCCGGACATGACAATGCAGGTCAGTCCCTTGCCGTGAAGGGTCGCATAATAGATGTCGCCAATGGCGGCACTGGTTTTGGTCACGTCTCCGTCGATTGTGAAATCCTTATAGTACTTGTCGAGCATTTTGCGGAACGAGTGGGGGCTGACCGCCAGCATTCCGCCAAGGAAATAGCGGTCGTAGGAAAAATACCCCCCGGTAAAGTTGACGACTTCCCGCCTGAAACTGCCATCTTCCTTGATCTTGGCGCTTTTGATTTTGAAGCCTTTGAGCTTCATCAGTTCGTCGGGAAACATGATGCTCGTTTCCTGGATGTCGACTTCAATATCTTTTTGCCAACCTTGGTTGGTCTTGCAAGCTGTCGTCAGGCCGACGCACAAACCAGCCATTGCCAGAACCTTGATTGGCTTCGAATTCAAAAGTGCGAGCATAAAACTGATCCCTTATATGATTTAGACACGTGTTAAGACACGTTGATCATATTACCCTCTCACAAGGCGTGTGCAATCACCGATGTTGTATGTAGTTAATTAAAACAATCAATAATACACCTTCGCCAATGGACCATTGACCTAGGCGCATCTTCGTCCCATTTGTTAGCGATGAGCCGGACCCGCGACGTTAAAGCAATCACCACAGTGTACGTGTGCACCAACATGCGCATTGGCGGGAATTCGTGCGCCAATCAGAAATCCAAGGCGGTGCTCAAGGCCTTGCAGGTGCGTGCCGACGCACGTGCGTCCGCGGGGGGCGCGGTTGTGGCGGTTCGTCCCAGCGTGTGCATGGGCTATTGCGAAGAAGGCCCCAACGTCAAGATCATGGGCGGCGAGCTTTTACACAACGTGCGCGAGGATGACGTCGAGCGGGTGCTCGACGCCGCCGAAACCGTCACGCGCGATTGACGCCTTAGCGAACTTGTCTTTCTCCGCCATTGCTTGACAGGTGTGCAATGCGCTAAAACCGCTGTGCGTAACGTTTCCACCTTCAATCGGAGCCCATCTTCCATGGCGTCGTACCAATACATTTACGTGATGAAAAACCTGAGCAAGACCTTTCCCGGCGGGAAAGAGATTCTCAAGAACATCACCCTGTCTTTCTTGCCGGGCGTGAAAATCGGTGTTCTGGGCCACAATGGCGCGGGTAAATCGACGCTGCTCAAGATCATGGCGGGTATCGACACCGATTACACCGGCGAAGCCTGGGCGGCGGACGGCGTTCGCGTGGGCTATCTGGAACAGGAACCGCAGCTCGACGAAAGCCTGACGGTGGTCGAAAACGTTATGCACGGCCTGGGCGAAGCCAAGGACCTGCTAGACCGTTTCAATGAGATTTCCATGAAGTTCGCCGAACCCATGGACGACGACGAAATGGCCGCGCTGCTGGAAGAGCAAGGCGAGTTGCAGGAAAAGATCGACGCCTGCGACGGCTGGGAACTGGAACGCACCATCGAAATCGCCATGGACGCGTTGCGCTGCCCGCCGGCCGACAGCGCCGTGGACAAGCTTTCGGGCGGTGAAAAGCGCCGCATCGCACTGTGCCGCCTGTTGCTGCAAAAGCCCGACATTCTGCTGCTTGACGAACCGACCAACCACTTGGACGCGGAATCGGTGGCGTGGCTGGAACGCCATTTGGAAGACTACAAGGGCACCGTGATGATCGTGACCCACGATCGTTACTTCCTCGACAACGTCACGGGCTGGATTTTGGAACTCGACCGCGGTCGCGGCATTCCCTACGAAGGCAATTATTCGAGCTGGCTGGAACAGCAGGAAAAACGCCTCGCCCACGAAGAAAAAGAAGAAACCGCGCGCCAGCGTACCCTCAAGCACGAACTGGAATGGATCCGGCAGTCGCCCAAGGCGCGCCAGTCCAAATCCAAGGCGCGTATCGCGGCCTATGACGAACTGTTGGCCAAGGACAAGGACAAGCGCATTGGTAGCGCGCAGATCTCCATACCCGCCGGGCCGCGTTTGGGCTCGCTGGTGATCGAGGCGGAAAATCTGCAAAAGGCGTTCGGCGACAAGCTGCTGATCGACGGCCTCAACTTCAAACTGCCGCCGGGCGGCATCGTCGGCATCATCGGTGCAAACGGCGCGGGTAAAACCACGCTGTTTCGCATGATCACCGGTCAAGAACAGCCCGACGGCGGTGCGCTGAAAATCGGCGACACCGTCAAGCTCGGCTACGTCGATCAATCGCGCGCCACCTTGGACGACAAAAAAGGCGTGTGGGAAGAAATCTCCGGCGGGCTCGACGTGATCCAATTGGGTCAAAAGGAAGTTCAGTCGCGCGCCTATGTGTCGTGGTTCAACTTCAAGGGCGGCGACCAGCAAAAGAAAGTCGGCCAGCTTTCCGGCGGTGAGCGCAACCGCGTGCACCTCGCCAAGATGCTGCAAACCGGCGCCAACGTCATCTTGCTTGACGAACCGACCAACGATTTGGACGTCGACACCCTGCGCGGTCTCGAAGAGGCGCTGCTCGACTTCGCCGGGTGCGCGGTGGTGATCTCTCACGATCGCTGGTTCCTCGACCGCATCGCCACCCACATCTTGGCGTTTGAAGGCAATTCGGAAGTGGTGTGGTTCGAAGGCAACTTTGCCGACTACGAAGAAGACAAGAAGAAACGCCTCGGCGACGATGCGGTGGAACCCCACCGCCTCCAGTACAAGCCGCTGACGCGTTAACGGCTCAAAGCCCACAAATCAAAAGCCCGCCTCATTGAGGCGGGCTTTTTAGTGGGCTTGCAGTTGCACCTTACCAGAACGGTTTGAAGTTGATACCGAACGGCAGGTTGACGTAGCCGGGGATCTTGACGTTGTCATCGCCGAAGTCGCCGTCCTTGGCGCCCATGTGGCAGGCGTCGCAGCGCGCTTTCGAGCCGACGCCCTTGGAGGCGAACACCGCCGGGTCGAGTTCGTCGTGCTTGCGGATATAGCGTGGCGTGGTGGTCACGGATTTGGGTGGGTTGGCGAGATCGACGCCTTCGAGGAATTTCTGGGCGCGGCGGTGTTGGCTGACGTCGGACGCGTTGGCGGTGTGATAGGCTTCGATTTCGGCGCGTAGTGCGGGGTCGAGCGAGGCGTCTTCGCCGAAATGGTTGGAAAGATCGCCCATGATCGCGCGCCATGATGCGACCGGCAGCATTTCGGGGCGGTAGAGCACGTGACAGTCCGAGCATTCACGCACCACATTGGGGTTGGTGATCGGGGGAAACGTTCCCCCCGCCTGGGCGCTATGGCTTGCGACGGGCAGGCTCAGCGCCGTTACGGCGGCGCCCAATAGCGCGGCGCGGACAATATGCATCATGATGTAATTCCCGTTTATGTGTCGTTTGGTCGGCATCATAGGCGTGCTGCATGAACAAGCCCTGAACGCACAAAAAAGCCCGCCGGATATCAGGCGGGCTTTCGACGTTAAGGTCCAGATCGCTTAGTTCTTGGTCGCCATCATCGGCTCTTCGGCGTCCGGGTCGTCCATGGGTTCCATCATCGGCATGGAACCGTTGTTCTGGCTCATCGACGGCAGGCCGTGGGTGGGGGTGGCGCCGTTGCGGATTTCGTCGGCGCGCACTTGACGGTAGAGGCTGCGCACGGCGGCGTAATAATCCAACGAGGTTTTTTCCATGTCATCAATGGCGTCCATGTTTCTGGCGCGGAAGTCGATGGCCTCGGCAACGAAGCGTTCGTTGGGGATGTATTCTTTATCGGTGTTTTGTGCGTAATGCCAAACCGGATCGGTAAGCACGTCGACGACCTTGCCCACCGCGTCGCGCGGGTTGGACGGGCCGAGGATCGGCAGAACCAAGTACGGCCCGCCATCGACGCCCCACGTCGCCAAGGATTGACCGAAGTCTTCCTTATGAGCGGGATAGCCCATGGAGGTGGCCGGATCGCCAAAGCCCAAAATACCCACCGTGGTGTTGATGGCGAAACGCGAGAACGTGGTCATCGCGCGATCACCCTCGCCCTGCAGCAGGTCGTTCAACAGCACGACCGGGGTCTTCAGGTTGTTGAGAAAGTTGCTGACGATGTCTTGGATCGGCGGCGGCACGAATCCGCGATACAGCGTCGCGGCGGGGCGCAGCAACAACGTATCCAAACCGCGATTGAATTCGAACATCGCGCGGTTGAACGGCTCCAGAGGATCGTTGATTTCATTGTATTCGGCGACCGCTTCCGGGTCGTTGGGATCGGGGGCGCTGGCGCATGCGGTGACCAGAAAACCCAGCAGAAAGACGGCACAAATGCGCAATACGTTTTGATGCAGAGTATTGAATATGCGGCTCGTCATCGAGCTTTGTGCATCAATCGTCTTAGCGAACATTCAGGGCTCCGTCACAGTAAAATCATCATGCGATGCCAACGCGGCATACAGTGAAGACCGTACTTTGTCTTTCTTGCCGACGTGCTTTCACACGCCCATTTCCCACACCAACCTGACCTTTGCTCTCACACGCATTTGCTCATGAATGGGCAAGGCGTTTAGCGGGGCCTCAATGCGGCGATCACAGCAAGGCGAACAAACCACACCCTTTGGAATTAGCACACGGTTTTCGGGTTGACCAGCACGGCGTTGTGCGGATGCCATGCTTGCGCACCCTGTGTTGCCTTAATGCAACACGGCATCGTCTAAATGGATGATGAGAGGTGGCTAAAAACATCTGTACATCACGCAAATCAATGGATATAAAGATATCGTTATATCGACATATTGAATTGTCATGGATTGAGGCGGTGTGGTGAAATGAATGGCGTTCTAGAGGCATTGCGGGCGGCGGCGGATCCGACCCGGTTGCGCATCCTCGGCCTTTTGGAATCGGGGGAGCTGACGGTCAGTGAGCTGGTGTCGATTCTCGGCCAGAGCCAGCCGCGTGTTTCTCGCCACCTCAAGATCTTGGTCGACGCCGGGCTGTTGGAACGGTTTCGCGAAGGCAGTTGGGTTTTTCACCGTTTGAGTCTGGGCGCCGGTGGCGCGCGGGCGCGCGCCTTGGTGCATTTGATACCCGACGATGATCCCTTACGGGCGCAAGATTCTCAGCGCTTGAAGGAGATCGAAGCTCAGCGCGCGCAAATGGCCGAAGACTATTTCCGCAAATACGCCCCCGAATGGGATCGCCTGCGCCAGCTCGACGTGGATGAAGAGGCCGTCGCCACCGTGGTGCGCGACATGCTGCCGTTGACGCGCAGTCAAAAGCTCTTGGATCTGGGCACCGGCACCGGCCGGATGTTGCAAGTGTTGGGACCCGATGTGGGCGAGGCGTTGGGACTGGACAACAGTCATGAAATGCTGGCCGTGGCGCGATCCAACCTGACCCGCTGGGGGCTGGACAACTGCCAATTGCGCCAAGCCGACATCTTGGCCTTGCCGGTGGTTTACGGGACGTTTGACGCCGTGGTGGTGCATCAGGTATTGCACTTCCTCGATAGGCCGTGGACGGCGATTGGCGAGGCGGTTCGCGCCTTGGCGCCGGGCGGGCGGCTGTTGATCGTCGATTTGGCGCCGCACGACGTGGAAGAGCTGCGCGAAAAGCACGCGCACCGCCGCCTCGGTTTTGCGGATGAAGAAGTTCAAGACTGGTTGCAGGCTCAAGGCCTGACGCTGGAAACGATCAAGCATTTGCCCGGTAAGCTGGGCGTGACCATTTGGCTGGCGCGGCGCATCGGCGTCGCGAACATGAGAACGGAAACTCAATCGATGAACCAAGGAGCGTCCCTATGAGCGCGATCAATCAACAAAAACTCTGCGGCATGGCGGTGTCTTCACCCTTGCCGAGGGACGCCAATGTTTCGTTCGAGTTTTTCCCGCCCAAATCCGATCAGATGGAAGCGAAGCTGTGGGAATGCATCGAACGCCTCAAGCCGCTGCATCCGGCTTACGTGTCGGTGACATACGGCGCGGGCGGCTCGACCCGCGAACGCACCCACGCGACCGTGACCCGCATTCGCCGTGAAACGGATTTGGAACCGGCCGCGCATTTGACCTGTGTCGGCGCAACCCGCGAAGAAATCGACGCCATCGCCCGCCAATATTGGAACGACGGCATCAAGCACATCGTCGCGCTGCGCGGCGATCCGGTCGAAGGCATCGAAAAACAATACGTCCCTCATCCGGGGGGATACGCGTACGCCGAGGATCTGGTTAAGGGGCTCAAGGCCATTGCGGATTTCGAAATCTCCGTCGCGGCGTACCCCGAAGTTCACCCCCAAGCGAAAAGCGCCGAGGCGGATCTCGACAACCTTAAACGCAAGATCGACGCGGGCGCGACCCGCGCCATCACCCAATCGTTCTTCGATGTCGAGGTGTTCTTGGACTTTGTCGAGCGCGCGAAAAAAGCCGGCATCGACGTGCCCATCGTTCCGGGCATCTTGCCGGTGACCAATTTCAAGCGCGTGCAGGAATTTTCCGCCCAGACCGGAACCTCGGTGCCGGGCTGGATGGCCGACTTGTTCGAAGGCCTGGACGACGACCCCGAAACCCGCAAGCTGGTCGCCGCTTCGGTTGCCGCCGAACAGTGCCGAGTGCTTTACGCCAACGGCATCAAGGACTTTCATTTCTACACCTTGAACCGCGCCGACCTGACCTACGCCATTTGCCACATTCTTGGCGTTCGCCCTCCCCTGTCTTCGACCGCTGAATAAAGAGACCGAAACCGATGTCCCTCAAACCGCACAATCCGAACGCCAAAGCTCAACTCGAAGACGCGCTGAAAAAACGCATCCTAATTCTGGACGGCGCCATGGGCACCATGATCCAGCATCACAAGTTCGAGGAAGACGACTTTCGCGCCGAACGCTTCGCCAATCACAACTCGGAACTCAAGGGCAACAACGATCTTCTGATCTTGACCCAGCCCGAAGCGATCCAAGGCATTCACGAAGCGTACCTGGAAGCCGGTGCGGACATCATCGAAACCAACACCTTCAGCGCCACGTCGATTTCCCAAGCCGACTATGGCTTGGAAAGCATCGTTTATGAGCTCAACGTCGAAGGCGCGAAATTGGCGCGTGCGGCGGCAGATAAATATTCCACCCCGGACCGGCCGCGCTTCGTCGCCGGTGGCTTGGGCCCGACCAACCGCACCGCGTCGATGTCGCCGGACGTCAACGATCCGGGTATGCGCAACGTCACCTTCGACGAGTTGAAGGACGCCTACATCGAAGCGACCCGCGGTTTGATCGAAGGCGGCGCGGATTTGATCTTGATCGAAACCGTGTTCGACACCCTCAACGCCAAGGCGGCGATCTTCGCCGTCAAGACGGTGTTCGAAGAAGAAGGGTTCGAGCTGCCGGTGATGATATCGGGCACCATCACGGATGCGTCGGGACGTACCCTTTCGGGGCAAACGGCGGAAGCGTTCTGGAACTCGCTGGCGCATGCCAAGCCGGTCTCGATCGGCTTCAACTGCGCGCTGGGCGCGGAAGATCTGCGCCCGCACGTGCAAGCGGTCGGCAAGATCGCCGACACCCACGTGTCGGTCTATCCCAACGCCGGCCTGCCCAACGAATTCGGTGCTTACGACGACACCCCCGAATACATGGGCCAGGTGTTGCGCAGTTTCGCCGAAGAAGGCTTGCTCAACATCGTTGGTGGATGCTGCGGTACCTCGCCCGATCACATCAAGGCCATTGCCGATGCCGTCGCCGACGTAGCACCCCGCGTTCTGCCCAAGTCCGAACTGGTGTGCCGCCTGTCGGGGCTGGAGCCGCTGGTCATCGACGAGGTCACCGGCTTCGTCAATGTGGGCGAGCGCTGCAATGTTGCGGGCTCGGCCAAGTTTAAAAAGTTGATCGCCGACGGCGACTATCAAGCCGCCACCGATATCGGCCGCACCCAGGTCGAAAACGGCGCACAGATCGTCGACGTCAACATGGACGACGCGATGCTCGACGCCGAAAAAGAGGTCGTGCGCTTTCTCAACCTGATTGCCGGCGAACCCGACATCGCGCGCGTGCCGGTGATGATCGACAGTTCCAAGTGGGACGTGATCGAAAAGGGTCTCAAGTGCGTGCAGGGCAAAGGCGTGGTGAACTCCATCAGCCTCAAGGAAGGCGAAGCCGCGTTCAAGGATCACGCCAAGAAGATCATGAACTACGGCGCCGCCGTGATCGTCATGGCGTTCGACGAACAAGGCCAGGCCGACAGTTATGAGCGCATGATCGAAATTTGCAAACGCTCCTACGATGCGTTGATGGAGGTCGGCTTCCCGCCCCAAGACATCATCTTCGATCCCAACATCTTCCCCATCGCCACCGGCCTGGACGAGCACCGCAATTATTCGGTCGACTACATCAACGCCTGCAAATGGATCAAAGCCAATTTGCCGGGCGCGATGATATCCGGCGGCGTCAGCAACATGTCGTTCTCGTTCCGCGGTAACAACCCGGTGCGCGAAGCCATGCACTCGGTGTTCCTCTATCACGCGGTCAACGCGGGCATGACCATGGGCATCGTCAATGCCGGTCAGCTGACGGTTTATTCCGACATTCCCGAAGAGCTGCGCGAACGCATCGAGGACGTGGTCTTGAACCGCCGCGAAGACGCCACCGAGCGGTTGTTGGAAGTTGCTGAAGAAGCCCGCGGTTTGGGCACCAAGGACAGCGGTCCCGATTTGGCGTGGCGCGAGCAGCCGGTCGCCAAGCGGCTTGAACACGCGCTGGTCAAAGGCATCACGGAATTCATCGTCGATGACGTGGAAGAAGCCCGCCAGCAGGCCGATCAACCCATCAGCGTCATCGAAGGGCCGTTGATGGACGGCATGAACGTGGTCGGCGATCTGTTCGGGTCGGGCCAGATGTTCCTGCCCCAGGTGGTCAAGTCCGCGCGCGTGATGAAGCAAGGCGTGGCCCATCTGCTGCCATACATCGAAGCGGGCAAGGCCGCCGGCTCGAGCAAGGGCAAGATCTTGATGGCCACCGTCAAAGGCGACGTGCACGACATCGGCAAGAACATCGTCGGCGTGGTGCTTCAGTGCAACAATTTCGACGTTATCGACATGGGCGTGATGCAGCCTTACGCCGACATCTTGGACAGGGCCCAAGCTGAAAACGTCGACATCATCGGCCTCAGCGGTCTGATCACACCGTCGCTGGAAGAAATGGTCACGGTGGCCAAGGAAATGGAACGGCGCGGCATGACCCAGCCGTTGTTGATCGGCGGTGCGACCACCTCCAAGGTCCACACGGCAGTGAAGATTGACCCGGTCTATTCCGGCCCGGTGATTCACGTCAACGACGCGTCGCGCGCCGTCGGCGTGGCGTCGCAGTTGCTGTCCGAAACCCAGCGCGACGGCTATGTGGCCGCGATCGAGGCCGAGTACGCCGAAGTCAAAGCCAAGCACGAAGCCGGTCAGCGCGATCGCGATCAGCTCAACCTGATCACGGCGCGCGAACGCCGCCTGAAGATCAATTGGAACGCCAACGACATCACCGCGCCGAGCTTTACCGGCACGCGGGTGTTCGAAGACTATCCGTTGGACGAACTGGTCGAGCGTATCGATTGGACGCCGTTCTTCCGCACCTGGGAGCTCAAGGGCAATTACCCCGCGATCTTGGACGCGGACGGCGACGTCGGCGACACCGCGCGTTCCTTGTTCAAGGATGCGCAAGAGATGCTTAAACGGATCGTCGAAGAAAAGTGGCTCAAGGCCGCAGGCGTGATCGGTTTTTGGCCCGCGGCATCGGTCGGCCACGACGATGTCGAACTGTTCACCGACGACAGCCGCAGCAAAACCTTGGCGCGCATCCACTTCCTGCGCCAGCAAATGGTCAAGGGCGAAGGCCGCACCAACAATTGTTTGGCCGACTTCATCGCGCCCATGGGCTCCGACGTCAATGACCACATCGGCGGCTTCGCAGTTACCGCGGGCATCGGCATCGAAAAGAAATCGGCAGAGTTCCAAGCCGCTCACGATGATTACAGCGACATCTTGTTGAAGGCTCTGGCAGACCGACTGGCCGAGGCGTTCGCCGAACGCATGCACGAACGCGTGCGCAAGGAATTCTGGGCTTACGCGGCGGAAGAAGACCTCGCCAACGAAGACCTGATCAAGGAAGCCTACGACGGCATCCGCCCCGCGCCCGGCTACCCCGCGTGTCCCGACCACACCGAAAAGACCACGCTGTTCAAACTGCTCGACGCCACCAACGCGACGGGCATCGAGCTCACCGACAGCTACGCCATGATGCCCGCCAGCTCGGTCTCGGGCTTCTACCTCGCCCATCCGCAAGCCAGCTACTTCGGCATCGGCAAAATCGGCAAAGACCAGGTGGAAGACTACGCCAAGCGCAAAGGTGTCAGCATCGAGGAAGCCGAACGCTGGCTGGCGCCGAATTTGGCTTACACGCCGAAATGATTCAGGGGAGGACGAGGATATGATCGAACGCAATCTCGAACGCCTGATTTTTGCCAGTCGCTGGATCATGGCGCCGTTTTATTTGGGCTTGGTGGTGTCGTTGGCGATGTTGCTGGTGAAGTTTACCCAGGAACTTTTTCACGTCGCGCCCGCGGTGTTCTCCATGAGCGAGTCCACCGTGATTTTGGCGATCCTGACGCTGATCGACTTGTCGTTGGCGGGTAACTTGTTGTTGATGGTGATTTTCGCGGGCTATGAAAACTTCGTGTCGAAAATCGACACTGGCGGTCACGAGGATCGGCCCGACTGGATGGGCAAGGTCGATTTCAGCGGTTTGAAGCTGAAACTGATCGCGTCCATCGTTGCCATTTCCGGCATCCAATTGCTGCGTTCGTTCATGGACGTGCAAAACACCTCGGATCGTGATTTGCAGTGGATGCTGATTATTCACATCACTTTCGTGGTGTCGGGCGTACTGCTGGCGCTGATGGATAAACTGGTCGCCAGCGCCCACGAACAGGGGCACTAAAAAAAAGGCCGCCCCGAGGGACGGCCGAAAGTGAACCAACAAGTTGGAGGTGATCAGTTGCCGTACTTCTGTTCGTGTACGGTCGGCGTCGTGGTGCGGATCTTCACATCCTGCTCCGCATCGGTGGTGCGGCCCTTTTCCATGTTCACTTCGTATTGAGAATTCATGGTGTTGCCGATTTTCGGATCGCTGCCGGCTTCGGTTTTCGGCAAGATGCCGAGGTCCATCAGCACGTCGTAACGCGCTTTGGTCATCGGCTCTTTGGCCTCAGCGGCATGCTTGGTCGCCAGGGTTTCCAGGATCGGAGACTGCTCCATCTTATCGGCGGTGTAATCGTCCGGCTCAAACGCGGACAGGTTTACGTCGATCTTGCTGTCGCCCAGGCCGAAACTGTCGAGCACTTCCTTGGACGCGGCTTCGAGCGTGATGCCTTTATCAGCGGCTTTGCGTCGCGCCAAGGCCGACAGCACGCGCTCATCGATATGGCGGCCTTCCTTGGTGATCTCCCCCTTTTGCAACGCTTCGTAATAGGCCTTACCGCCAACCTTGCGCGGGTCCGCAGCGTGAGTCTTTGGGATGATAATCCCTTGATCGGCCATGGTGTCGTACTCCGCCTTGGTGGGCGGATCTGCCTGCACGATCAACGGTGCGGCGACGATGGCCGTAAATACCGCGAGTGCGGATAACTTAAACTTCTTCATAAAATACCTCCTCTTGTCAGACATCCAGGTGCACGTTGAATGATCTTTTTTGTTGTATGCAGCCCATTCTTGCGCACGCCCGCATCGTTCTGAAAGAACTTTTCTTTCCCCCGTAACAGATTACGATTTTCTTATAGAAGCGTGTAAAGTGCAAGAAAATAGTGTAAATATAATGACGCACATACCTTGAAGCGCGGTGAATTTGCTCATCGAAGGGCCGCTTTTGTCCTCAATGGCTGCACGCAGCCCTTATGGAGCGCGGCGCATTAGAATAAAGTAATATTTCCGCCTATAGGCGCACATAAGTTCAAGAAAATTACGATCTTTTTACGACACCATCTCCAAAGGACTTCGATCCGTCGACGGATGGCGAAAAAAAGCAGTGAATTTTTTTTGATACCCATGTCAATGGAGGGAAAACAAAGGCCGTCGAGGCCTTCCGTTCGCAACGGATCCGAAACGAGCTGGTGATATTTGGAGTCTGCCAACGCATGGCTGACCGGTACAAGAAGCATGGCTTTCGGCCGCCTGAACGTTGACGATGGCGGTTATAGTGGTATGAAGGCGCAAATTTATAAGCGGTCGCGCATTGGGCGCAAAAGGGCTGCCGTGGAGTGAGCGATGGCAAGGGTATTGATTCTCGGTGGTGGGTTTTCTGGCGTTTTCACGGCCAAGAATCTTGCGAAGTCGGCGCCGGCAGGTACCGAAGTGGTGCTGGTCAGCGAAACCAATTATTTCACCTTTCAGCCATTGTTGCCCGAAGTCGCCGCCGGCGCTTTGAGCGCATCCGATTCCGTGACCCAGCTTCGCCAGTTGCTCAAGGGCCAGAACGTTAAAGTCGTGCAAGCCGAGGTCCTGAACGTCGACTTTAGTGCAAAGACCGTGACGGTGACCCAGGGCTCGAAACGTCGCATCAAGGATATGCGCTACGATCAGTTGGTCATCGCCATGGGCCAGGTGGTGCGTTTGGACCGGGTGCCGGGTTTGGCGGAACACTCGTTTCCGGTCAAGACCACGGCCCACGCCCATCGTCTGCGCAATCACGTCATCAACTGCTTGGAATATGCCGATGGTTTGGAAGACACTGAGGTGCGCAAGCGCTTACTGACCTTCGTCGTCATTGGCGCAGGTTTTTCCGGGGTGGAAACCATCGGCGAGGTCAAGGATATGATCGACCGATCGCTCAAGTTCTACCCCAACATCGCCAAAGACGAGGTGCGCATGGTGCTGGTGGAGTTCGCCGGACGCATCCTGGGCGAACTGCCGGAAAGTTTGGCAAAATACGCCGAAAAGCGCCTGCAAAAGCAAGGTATCGAAATTTGGCTGAACACCGGGGTCAAGGCCGCCAGTTTCTTTAACGTGGAAATGAACGATGGCCGGGTGATCGACACCTCGACCATTGTCGCAACCATCGGCAATGGCGCATCGCCGCTGATCGAGGCCATGCCTGTCGACAAAGAGCGCGGCAAAATCAAAACCGATGCGTTCATGCGCGTGGCGGGCGTCGACGGCGTATGGGCCGTCGGCGACGTGGCGTTGATTCCGATGAAGGACAAAAAAGGCAACGATACGTTCGCCCCGCCGACCGCACAATTCGCGGTGCGTGAGGGGGCGCAGTTGGCGCGCAACATCGCGGCGTCACTCAAAGGCCAGGGCCTCAAGGCCTTTCACTACGTGCCGCGCGGCTCGATGGCGTCGATCGGCAACTACCGCGCCGTCGCCGACGCCATGGGGGTGCGCTTGTCGGGGGTTCTGGCGTGGCTGATGTGGCGGGTGTTTTATCTGGGCATGCTGCCCGGCATGGTGACCAAAATCCGCGTGGTGATCGATTGGGTGATGGACTTGTTCGCGCCGCGCAATTTGGGTCAGATTTCGGAGCTTAAGACCGGTTCGGCAAAGTTTATGCGCTTTACCAAAGGACAGACGGTGTTCGAACCGGGCATGACGGCCAACGGTTTTTACACCATCGTCGAGGGTTCGTTCAGTATCTGCATCGAATCCGCCCAGGGTGGTGAAACCTTTAAGCGGGTGCTGAAAAAAGGCGACCACTTCGGCGAGCGGGTGTTGTTTCGCCCAGACAAACGCATGCACACGGGCCGTGTCGAGGCGTTGGAGGATTCTGTGGTGTTGCGTCTGGAAAAGCAGGATTTCTGGAATCTCGCCCATTCGATGCCGATGCTGGAAAACTATTTCCGCGATTACATCAAAGAGAAATTCCCCAAAGATCTCCAACCCGAAGGGATCGAGCCGCCGGGTGAGCAAAAGTAGACGCTTAGCTCGGCGTATGAACGCTGGTGCGTTGGTCTACGACGCCTTTTTCGACCAGAAACGATACGAATTGCAGGTCGCCCTTGACCACGTCTTCGATCAGCAGCGTCGCCATTTCATCGAAGCAGCGCTGGATGCTGTCGGGGCGGGTTCTGTCCATGCACAGGACCTTCACGGACTTGGCTTTGAGAATCAGTTCACGGTGAAAGGCCGTATGGTCGGCGAGGCCTGGATATCCAAGTTCGCTCAACAGACTTTCTTCTGAATCAAAATGATCGATGCAGATTTGGAGAAATTCGTCCAGAAGCGTTGAGCATCGTTCATACTCGCCAGCACTTACAGCCTGAGAAACACCGTTGATCGAATCGACGATTTTACGGTGTTCAGCATCAACCACCGGATGGCCCGTGATGAATGTGTCGAGCAGCGAAATGTTCATTCAGGCCCCCTTCGCTTGGTGACATGATCGTCATGGACTCGAATTATTATACAATTAAAAACCGGTAGGAGCCCAGGGCTAAGAGATCCAACCTGGGTTTATGAGCCGGAATTGGTTGTGGGCGTGGCGTCGGGATTTTGTTGCTTCTTGCGCAGCTCTAACCGGCGGGTCTGAATCAGGCGGTTCATTTCCGATTTCACCTTGGCGCGTTCCGCAGAATCGTTTGATTTGGCCAGCAACGCGCGGTAATGCGTGCGTTCCGCATCGGTCAATAAGCTGGTGTCATGGGCCGCTTGGGCGAACGCATTCGTGCCACCAAGCAGGGCGAAGCCTAAAATCGCGGTCAGCAGCCATGAGCGATAAAAAATGATCATAGGGTCGGTTCCTGTTCATGGGCTTCCGAGTGGGTTCTCGCCGACAAGGTAGCGGGGTTGGTGCACAAGTCAATGCACACGCAATCGATCCAGGCGCAGGCGATCACGTTCGTCGCCTAAGCGCCAAGACGTCGCCAGCACCGCGATCAGGGCACCAATGGATGTGGTGCCCGCCAGCAAGAACATGATGAGAATTTGATATTTCACGGCTTCGGTGGGATCGACACCGGCAAGAATTTGCCCGGTCATCATGCCGGGCAGGGAAATCAATCCGGCCGCCGACATGGCGTTGATGATCGGCATCAGACCGGCGCGCATGGCCTCGCGGACATAAGGTCGCACCGCGTCGCGGCGGGTGTGACCCAAAACCAAGCGTGCCTCGATGGCGTCGCGTTCGCGCTTGAGCGTCGCGCTGAGGCGTTCCATGCCCACCGAAATGCCGGTCAGGGTATTGCCCAGCATCATGCCCAAAAGCGGCAAGGCAAAACGTGGGTCGTACCACGGTTCTGGTCGTATTGCGGTGGTCAGCGCCAAGATGGTGACGATGCCGCCCGCCGTGATCAGCGCGGTGGTGGCGATGGAATAGCTCCATCCGCCTTGCAGGCGCAGGGTCTGGCGGGCGGTGGCCTCGCGCCCCGCCAACAAGATCATGGTCAGCGCCGCCAGGCCGGTCCACCACGGCGAGACCAGTTGGAACAGAATTTTCAGCACCAACCCGATCAGGGTCAATTGTACGGTGGTGCGTACGGCAGCGACGCCTAGGGATTTTTCAAGGCCGAGGTTGAGCGCCACCGAAAGTCCACCGGCCAGCAACAACAGCACCGATGCGATGACCAGGTCGATATAACTGAGCTGAACGTAAACCCCGGTCATGGCGCGGCCTCATGCAGTCCGCCGTTGTAAAAATAAAGCCGCCGCGTACCCAGCCGTTCGGCTTGTGCGACATCATGGGTGACAAACACAATGCCTGTGCCGCTTTTGGCGATCTCGGAAATGAGCTTTTCGGCGCGCGCGGCGTTTTCAGAGTCCAGGCCCGAGGTCGGCTCATCCAAAAGCAAAATTTTGGGTTCATGGGCCATGGCCCGCGCCAATGCCAGACGTTGGCGTTCGCCGGTCGACAGGTTGGCGACCTGCCAATTCAGCGCGGTGCTTTCCAAGCCGAGACGTTGAAGAGTGTTTTTGACGTGCGCGCGCGACAGATCGGCGAAATGCGGTTCCACCGTATCCGCCCACCAACCGGTATGGGCGGGTACGTACATAACTTGCTTGCGCCATGCGGGTGCGGATATGGCATTGCGGTCTTCACCCGACAGGCTCAATTGGCCTTCGTTGGGGTCGAGATCTGCGATGGCGCGCAGCAGCAAGGATTTACCCGCGCCGCTCGGTCCGGTCAAAGCAATGATCTCGCCGCCCGCGACATCGAGGTCGATGGGGCCGATGGACAGACGTTTGAGATTGCGCACGCTTAGCATACGTCAGCTTTATCATGGACCGTGACGAGTTCAAACAGCGTGTGCAGCCGCCAATTTCGCGGCGGCGATTTCGCGCATGCGAAACTTCTGCAATTTGCCGGTGACGGTCATCGGAAATTCATCGACGAACTCGACATAATGGGGAACTTTGAAGTGCGCCAAACCTTCGCGGCAGTACGCCTTGACATCGTCTTCTGACAAGGACTGACCGGCGTGTAGTTCGATCCATGCCATGATTTCCTCGCCCATGCGCGCGTCGGGTACGCCGAACACGGCAGCCTGGGCGATGGCGGGATGCTCGTACAGCCACGCTTCGATTTCAGCGGGATAGATGTTTTCGCCGCCGCGGATGATCATGTCCTTGATGCGTCCGGTGATGCGCACGTAACCGTTTGCGTCCATGGTGCCGAGATCTCCGGAATGCAGCCACCCGGCAGGGTCGATGGCCTTGGCGGTGGCATCCGCGTCGCCATAGTAGCCTTGCATGATGTGGTAGCCGCGAAAGCACACCTCGCCGACCTCATCGGTGGGTAGCGTCGCGCCGCTGTCGGGATTGATGATCTTGACCTCTTGGTGCGGCAGGTTGCGGCCCACGGTTTGCGTGCGCAGTTCGATGCTGTCGCCCGCGTTGGTCAGGTGGGTGAGCGGCGAGGCCTCGGTCTGGCCGTAACCGATGAGGATTTCGGTCAAGTGCATGTCGCGCATGACCCGTTTCATCAACGCTTCGGGACACGGTGCGCCAGCCATGATGCCGGTGCGCAGTGTGCTCAGATCGAACGCCGAGAACTCCGGGTGTTCAAGTTCGGCGATGAACATGGTCGGCACCCCGTGTAGCGCGGTGCACTTTTCGACTTCTATGGATTGCAACACCGCCAGCGCGTCGAAATGCTCGGAAGGAACGACGATGGCCGCGCCGACGCTCATGCACAACAGGTTGGCCAGCACCATGCCGAAGCAATGATAAAACGGCACCGGCACGCACAAGCGATCGCGTTCGGTGAAGCGCATGGCGTGGGCGGAAAACAGCGCGTTGTTCAAGATGTTGAAATGCGACAACACCACCGCCTTGGGAAAGCCGGTGGTGCCGGACGTGTATTGAATGTTGATGGCGTCGTCGGGATCGAGCGTTTGGCTCACGGCATCGAGTTGCGCGTCCGTGACCGCTTTTCCGGTGTCGAGTATGGCGCGCCAATCCTCAGACTCGCCTTGCGGATCGAACACGAAAATGCGCCGCAAGTCGGGACACCGCGGTCCTGGAAGATCCAGTTCCTTGAGCATGGCGAGATAGTCGCTGCTCTTGAACCGGGGCATGACGAACAAGCCTTGCACCTGGGATTTTTGCAGTGCGTATTCCAGTTCGCGCGGGCGGTAGGCGGGGTTGATGTTGACCAGCACCACGCCGATGCGCGCGGTGGCCAGTTGCAGCAAAAGCCATTCGACCTGATCGGTCGCCCACACGCCGATGCGTTCGCCTTTTGCAAAGCCCAACGCCAGCAAACCTTTCGCCACGGCATCGCTTTGCGTCCTCACGTCGCGATAACTCAGGCGCTTGTTTTGGTGGCACGACACGATGGCATCGTGGTCCGGAAAGCGTTCGGCGATGGCACGCAGGTGGTCGGGGATGGTCGCCCACAACAACGGCTCGTCGCCGCCGCGATGATGATAGCTGAGACGGCGTTTGTTGAGATATGGGGCGTCAGCCTTTGTCATTCTCCACCTCGGCCCAATAGGCGTCCACACGCGCTTGAATGTCGGCGATGGTGAAGTTGTCGCGTTTCGGCGTGAACAGGTGTTTGAAGCGGCCTTGCAGCTTGAGATATTCTTCCACCGGCACGCGCGGGTGCGGAATGCGGGTGTGCGTTACGCGGCCATCGACATATTCCTTCAACGGCCAGATGCCGGTTTTCACCGCCAGTTTGCCGATTTCCACCGTGTCCTTGGGGTCGTAATCCCACCCGGTGGGGCACGGTGACAGGGCGAGGATCAGGCGTGGGCCTTTCATGGAGGCGGCCTTTTCGATTTTGCGCGCAAGATCCAAGGGCTCGGCCGCGATTACGGTGGCGACGTAGGCCGGGTCGTGCGCCGCCCAGATGGAAAACAGGTCTTTCTTGTCGCCGGTGAAACCAAGCGTGTTGGTCGAGGTGCGTGCGCCCAACGGTGTCGCGCCGGAGGTCTGCTGGCCGGTGTTGCCGTACCCTTCGTTGTCGTAACACAGATACAAGAAATCCAATCCGCGTTCGATCGCGCCCGAGGTCGCGGACAAGCCCATGCCGTAGGCCGAGCCGTCGCCGGTCAACACCACCACGTCGAGGTCGTCGTCGTCGGAAATGCGGCCCTTGGCTTTGAGGATGTCGAGCGCATCGCGCACGCCCTGCGCGCCCGCTGGGGCCGAGGCCATGGCGGTGTACAGCCACGAGCCTTGAAACGGCGTGAACGGATAGACGGCGGTGAGCGTCATGCAGCCCGCCGCATTGACGAACACGGTCTTTTTGCCCAACACGTCGTAGACTTCCTTGACCGCTTCCAGCCCACCGCAGCCCGCGCACATGGCGGTGCCCGCGCCAAGCAGATGGGCGGAAGGCAGGTCTTTCATGCGGGCGAAGCGACTGATGGTGCTCATGACGCATCCTCCTCATGCTCGATATGCTCGACGGCGGCGATTGCTTGCAGCTTGCGGATTTCGCGCAGTTCGGTCTCGGTGTAAAGCAATCTCGGCGGCGGGGTTTCGCCACGCTCGACCGCCTGCAAAGCCTCGTTGGCCAAAGCCGCGTATTCGCCATACACGATGTCGCGCCCGCCTAGGCCACCGATAGCGCTCATCAACACCGGCGGCATTTGCGCGTGACCATAAAGTGCGCTGGCGACTTCGCCGTGCAGTACCCCGCCCATGCCCATCGAGATGTTTTGGTCCACCACCACCACGGCCTTTTTGTTCTTCAAGGCATGGCGCAACGCTTCGCCCGGCCACGGACGGATCAGGAACGGGCGCACCAATCCGGCCTTGATGCCTTGGTCGCGCAGGCGGTCGACGGCATCTTGGGCCTTGGTGGCGAACGAACCCATTTGCACGAACACCACCTCGGCATCGTCGGATTTGTGGGTTTGCAGCGCGCCGTATTCGCGGCCGAATATCTCGGCGTAATCTTGGGTGGCTTCATCGAATGCGGTGCCGCCCGCCAACGACGCCAAATGCGTTTCATAGCGGAAGTACGAATACGGACCGCCGCCCAGAACCGCCACCGCTTCGCTGACCGGTTTGTCGGCGCGAAAGGCATAATCCTCCGGGTCCAGGTCGGGCAGAAAGCGACTGACCAGCGTCGCGTCGGGCAAGGTCACGGGTTCGCGGGTGAACGACAGATAAAAGCCGTCCAAGTTGACGATCACCGGCAGACGCACGCGCGGGTCTTCGGCGATGCGCGTCGCCAGCAAGATCGCATCGACGGTTTCCTGGCAGGTCGCGGCGTGCAAGATCATACAGCCGCTGTCTCGCGCGGCGAGGATGTCGTTGTGGTCGGGTTCCAACGTGATTGGGGCGCTCAGTCCGCGCGACACGTTGACCATCACCAGCGGCACCCGCCATCCGGCGACGGTGTAGAGCATCTCCATGCCATAGAGCAGCCCTTGGCTCGACGTTGCGGTGAAGGTCCGCACGCCCGCCGCCGCGCCAGCGCCGGCGGCGGTGATCATCGAATGCTCGCTATCCAGCGTCACCATGCGTCCGCCCATTTCGCCGCGGTCGATCCAACGGCCCAGCGTTTCGATGATTTCGGTCTGCGGGGTGATGGGGAACACGGGGAAGTATTCGGCCCCCGCCAGGCGTGCGCCCCATGCCGCCGCCGCATTGCCGGTGAGCAAAAGACGGGTCATGACGCAGCTCCTTTTTCAGGTTCTTTTTCGGGTACCGCATGAATGGCGTGCGGCGGGCATTGGGCGACGCAGATCATACAGCCTTTGCAGTGATCCAGATCGATCACCGGATAGCCGTCTTTGTCTGCGCTGATCGCGCCGTCGGGACAAAACGATCCGCACACCCAATTGCAGCGGTTGCAGTGTTCAAGATCGACCACCGGGCGCAAGGTGCGCCACAGCCCGGTTTTGATCTGCACCGACGTCGCCGCGCCGTGAATGGTCGGGGCGGAGGTATCCGCGTCTTCGTGCTTCAGTGTCACCCAATGGGTGTCGGGCGGTGTGCTGTCCTCGGCGCGGGGGTGGGTCAGGGCGGCATGCGCGGCCATGGCCTCATAGGCGGCATGGGCGCGCTGTTGGTTGGCGGCGATGACGTCGGTGCCATGTCCGTCGAGCTCTTGGGCGATGGCCTGGATGATGCTGTTGGCTTTCAGGCCCACCAGGCAGGCCGCCGCGCCCGCCAGCAGTGCGCCGACATAAGGGCGCTGGGCCGGATCTTCGGCCGAAAACGGCGGCAAGATGACGATTTGTGCATCGGTGTTGAGACGCGCGCGCCAAGTATCGGCGTCTTCAGTCGTGCTCAACGCCAACACGGCATGCGCATCGAGGCCTTGCAGAACACCTGCAGCAGGAACGCCGACCAAGGTGTCGTCGGCGACCAGGGCGAGATCGGGGTAAGGAATGACGCCGCGCTCATGGATCGGGGCGGTGTCGGCGCGCACATAGGCGAAAATCGGCGCACCGCGGCGTTCCGCACCGTAACGCGGTGCATCCTGAACCTCGAACCCTTCGATGAAAAAGGCACTGCCCAGCATGCGGCTTGCGGTTTTCATGCCTTGGCCACCACGGCCATGAAAGCGAATGCGTAACATGTCACACCTACCTTGTAGGTTGCATTTTACTTATTTCATTCTAAGCCTTATTCGGGGGTTAAAACACCCCGAAGCGGCGCGTCGCCATGGCGGCACGCACCCGTTCGGATGCCAAGCGCACGGCGCTATCGCGGGTGGTGCCGTGTTCGCGTTTGGCGCGTTCCAGAACCTCACGTGTGTTGTGCGAGATTTTTTCCGCGATGGCGGCGAACGCCCCGGTTTGGGTTTGGCCGTGATATTCCATCGCCGCGCAAATCACCCCGCCGGCGTTGGCGATGAAATCGGGCACGATCACCACGCCGCGTTCTTCCAACTTGCGTTCGGCTTCCAAGGTGATGGGAATGTTGGCGCCTTGTAAGATCAGCTTGGCCTTGAAATCCTGCCAATTGCTCATGTTGATGACGTCGGGGCGGGCGGCGGGAATCCAGATGTCGCAATCCACGCCGATCACGGCGGCGGGGGGCAACGCTTCGCCTGACCCGAACGTGGTAACGGACTGGCGGGATTTTTTGTGGGCGATCAGGGCTTCGACATCGATGCCGTTGGCATCAACAAGTGTGCCTTGGGAATCCGCCGCCGCGACCAAGCGCGCGCCTTTTTGCATCAAAAACCGTGCCGCGTGCATGCCGACCGAGCCGAAGCCTTGTACGGCCACGCGCGCACCGTCGAGTTTGAAATCGCAAAAGTCGATAGCCACGTCGGCGGCAACGGCCAGGCCGTAACCGGTTGCGCCCAGTTCGTCTAAGGGGATACCGCCGATGGCGCGGGGCAAGCCGACGGCGCGGCCGATTTCATCCTTGACCCAAGCCATGCACTGTTCGTCCGTGCCCATGTCGGGACCGAAAATGTAGTGCTGTTCACCGGCCAAGGCCTTGGCGAAGGCGCGGATCATCGGTTCCTTTTGGGCGTGCGACATGTGCGGGTCGCCGACGATCACGGATTTGCCGCCGCCGTGTTGCAGACCCGCTGCGGCGTTTTTCATGGTCATGGCGCGGGCCAGACGAAAGCATTCCGCCAAGGTCACGTCCGGGGCCATGCGCAAACCGCCGATGGACGGTCCGGCGGCGACGTTGTCGACCACCAAGATGCCCTTGACGTTGTGTTTGGGAACGTTGACGTGAATGACTTTGAGGGGGCCAAGGTCGTCGGACAATGAGAATACGTCGGTCATGATCCATCCCCTTCGTGGTTTCCACCATAAGGTATTATGGCACGACTGCGCATGTCGATCACTAAGCTTGGGGGGCTTTGGGGGGCGCGAGAGCGTATCTACGTACGAATCGGCGTAAATTTGACACGGTGGTCAGGGTTGCGCGTCAGGATCTAGTCGTTTCGTATTTGTTTTCTAGTCTTTATGGATGAATCGCATCCGCTTTTTTGCGCATGATTCGGCATGGAATGCGTGTTTTTCTGAGAATTTTATGAAATTTTGGGGTGCAAAAGCATTTCGAATGTATCATACTAAAGAAAGTGAAGGGCAACGCCTTTCGCAATCCGGACAGCGGTGCGCAAAAGCGCCGTGAAGCCGCAAAAACAATAATAAGTCCAAACAAAAACAATAATTTCACGTAATCATCAAACCATGGAGACGACCATGACCGACCTTATCTTTTCCGATCTCACGATTTCCGTAGACGACCTGGCTCCGCGCGCAAAATCCTTGTCCGAAGAACAGCAAAGCGATGTTCTCGGTGGTTTTGGCTGGTTCCGTAACCGCCGCGCTCGTGCCATGCGCCAACGCGCTATGCGCCGTCAGGCGATGTTGCGTCGTCGCGCCGCGATGATGCGCGCTCGCTCTCAAGCGATTGCCCGTCGCCGTCAACGCGCTGCTGCAGCGCGCCGCCGTTCCAAACGGTCCTTCTACCTGCGTAAGGCCGCTTATCACAGCCGCCTGGCCGCTTCTTACCGTCGCGCCGCTCGCGGTTAACGGTAAACAAAAATTACATGAGCGAGGGAGGGCTTTGGCCCTCCCTTTCTTTTTGTCTTATTCGTGCTTACAGGAATTGCTGTCGTCTCGCCGAACGGTTCGAGATCGCGCCGTCAGCCCACCGACTTTTGGCTCGATGCCAAGTGGTAGTAAAAACCGTTTTGCGCAATCAGCTCGTCATGGCTGCCACTTTCGACGATCAGACCGTTGTTCAACACCACGATCAAGTCGGCATTGCGAATGGTCGAAAGACGATGCGCGATGATGAACACGGTCTTATCGTTGAAGTGGGTTTTGATGTTGTCCATGACCACCCGTTCGGTTTCGTTATCCAGCGCCGAAGTGGCTTCGTCCAACACCAGCATCGAGGCCGGCTGCAAAAACGCGCGTGCGATCGCCAAGCGTTGTCGTTGACCGCCGCTGAGGTTCGCGCCCTGTTCGTCGAGCTCCGTTTCATAACCGGCCGGCATCTTGGCGATGAACTCATCGGCACCGGCCAAGGTCGCCGCTTCGCGGATGTCTTCGATGGTCGCGTCGGGATAGGACAAGGCGATGTTTTCGCGCACGGTCCCTCGGAACATCATGTTCTTTTGCGGCACCATGGCGATCTTTTGGCGCAACGACGGTAACCACAGGTCTTTGATGTCGAAGCCATCGACCAAGATCTGCCCGTCGCTGGGCATGTAAAAACCGTACAGCAATTTAATCAGGGTGGACTTGCCGCAACCGCTGGCCCCGACCAGTGCGACCTTTTGGCCGACTTTGATCTTTAGATCGATATTCTGCACCACGTTGGATGGGTCGTCCGGTTCATAGCGGAACGCGACGTTGCGGAATTCGACCTCGCCGCGTAAACCGGGAAGAGAGACTTTGTCCGTCTGGTCCTTACTGTCGTTTTCGAATTCAGGCTCTTTTTCCAAAACGTCATTGAGGCGTTCGATCGCGACGTAGACTTCTTGCAGTTCGTCCCACTTGCCGATCACCGCCATGATCGGGCCCTGAACGCCATTGGCGAAGACCGTGAAGGCGATCAGTTCGCCGACGCTCATTTGACCCCAGATCACATAGGCACCGCCAAGGAACAAAATCGCGATGTCGCCGAGGGTGTCGAGCGTTCCGCCGATCAATCCGGCCACCTGCGACAGCTTGGCGGTTCTGAATTCCAGGTTGGCGACGGCCGCGAAGTGGTTCTCGTACTTCCATCGCGCCATGAAATCTGCGCCGATGGTCTTGAGGGTTTCCGCACCTTGAATGGATTCGATCAGGTGGCTTTCCTGTTCGGCTTCCTTGACGAACTGCTCTTTATTTACTTGGCGGATGCGCGGTGAAATGTAGCGGATGGAAAAGAAGTTGAAGGCCATGAACCCAATCGCCGCGACCGTCAGGGTCGCGTTGAAGTAGATCATGAAACACAGATAGACGACTGCGGTCATCAGGCTGAGGAACGTCTCAAGCCCATCTTCGGTGATGAAATCTGAAATTTCTTCGTGCTGTTCAAGCCGGTTGGTGATGTCGCCGGTCCGTCGGTTTTCATAAAATTCCAACGGCAAACGCAGCATTCGGTCATAAACCGAACTCAGCATATTGAGGTTGCAGCGCATCGACAGGCGCAAAATCATACTGTCGCGAATGAATTCCATGGACATGGACACCAACGCGATACCCGCCATCAACACCAAGGCCGACAGCAGCCATTGGGTGTCGCCTTTCAAGATCACGTCGTCGACCACGAACTTGGTGAACAACGGTACGGCGACGCTCAAAATCTGCAGGAAAATGGCGGCGATGAAAATTTCACCGATGACCCGTTTATACGGCTCGAAGAAATGCCAGAAACTGCGCAGGGAAGGTTTGCTTTCTTCCACCTGTTCGAATTTTTGCGTCGGGGTGAGGTAAATGGTGTAGCGCGACCAGCCGTCTTCGAACTCTTCGATGGTCTTTGTTTCAAGACCTTGCGCAGGGTCGGCGACGACGACGTGGGTGTCGGTGACTTCATGAACGACGACCCAGTGATAGCCCTTCCAGTTGGCGATGGCCGGCAATTTGCGTTCGCGCATCTGTTCGATGGTGCTGACGAACGGTTCCGCGACGAAGCCGAATTCCTTGGCCGCGCGCACGATGTTGGTCATCGATGCACCATCCTGGCGGACCCGCGCAACTTCGCGCGCGACGTTGATGGAAATGGTTTTGCCGTAGGTCTGCATCACCGTGCACAAGCATGCGGCGGAACAGTCCATCTGGCTGTGTTGGCGAACCGCTGGCGGTTTGGGCTTGAAGAACTTGTGGCGCAGAGCTTGCCAGAAGCTGTGGGTCTGCACCAACTCGGCCTCTTCAGCTTCCTTGCGGGCCTGGGTCTCGGCAATCCTTTTTTGCCGCTCGGCGTCTTTGCGTTCCTGTTCGGCCGCGCGCTGCTTGCGCTTTTCTTCGCGCTCGTCGACTTTTTCGACGCGCACGCGCATCAAGTTGTCGAGGTTGTTTTGCAGCGCCTCGTGCGAATGGACCGCGTCGCGGATCACTTGGCCGGGAATTTCGTAGACCTTGCCCTCTTCGTCGGCGGTGACGTTGGCGTTGCGGACTTCGCCCGAAAGCACGGCTATTTCACCGATGACGTCGCCGCGGCTCAACACCGAGATTCGCGAACTCAACGATTCATCGCGGGTAACGGCAAAGCGACCGTCACGGACGATGTACATATGGTCTTCGCGCTCACCTTGCTTGATCAACTGCTGCCCGGCGGCGACGGTTTTGACTTCGGCGTGGGTCGCCAGAGATTCCAACGCCTCCCGGGGCAAACCGGCTAGCGACGGGCAGGTTTCCAAGAACGACACCAACGACGACATCTGCCGGGATTTCACCACCTTGCGGCCAATTTCGGCGTTGGTGTTGAGGAAGTTGACGAAGGTGGTGCGTTCGATCAGCTTGCACACCACAGGTTCTGGGCCGACTTGGGCGCGATACGGCAGCGCCGCGATTTCGAATACGGACTGCAAGGCGAAAACCGCGCCGTCATGCAAAACGTCAACGGTCACCGGGGTCGCCGATTTGGCGTCGCGGATCAGAGAAATGGATCCAGACATCACCAGATAAAGGCCGAGCGGCACGTCGCCTTGTTCGCACAGCGTTTCGGAAGGGTTTAGGCGCACCAAACGGCCCAGCGCCGCAATAGCCTGGACTTCGTCATCGGTTAAACCCGAAAACGCCGACAGTTCCGATAATTTGCTGGCCAATGACACTGCCATGAACGAACCCTTTTAACCCTCTGGGCTATGCTTAATTCATCTTGCTGAGGAAGATTTCGATGAGACGGCGTTTCTCCGTCAACAGATCGACCTCGACCGTCATGCCCGGTTTGAGGGGCATGTCTTTGCCGCGCACTTTGATCGTCGATTTATCCAACGCCAGTCTCACCGTGAACTCGGCTTTGTTGGGAATGGGGTAGAGGCTTTCGACCGTGGCGTCGATGGTGCCGAACTTGCGATAAGGAAAGGCATCTACTTTGACGCGCGCGGGCAAGCCCACGGTGATGAACGCGGTGTCTTTGTTCAACACATTGGCCATCACAATTTGCTTTTCCGCATCGGGTACAATGGTCGCGATTGAATTCCCTCGACCAACCAGACGCCCCGCGGTGTTGACGTTCAGTGCCGTCACCACGCCGTCGACGGGGCTGACGATTTTAAGGTCGTCAATCTGGACTTTTTGCAGGTTCAGCTTGCTTTCGATTCCCGCAAGGTTGGCCTCGGCCGAATTGATGGTGTTGGTCAGGGTGGTGATCGCCGAACCCATCTCGGCCACCGCCTGGTCCACCGCAGCTCTGGCCTGTTCGACCGCCAGGTTGAATTCCTTGTCTTTTTTATTGAGGTCGGATTCCAGGTTGGCGATGCTGAGGCGCGTGCTGGCAACCGTCAGCTTGCTTTGATTGATTTCTTGTTGTTGCTGATTGACCTCGTTGACGGCCGAATTCACGGCATCGCGCGCGGCGGTGAGTTGCGAGCGGGGCACGATGCGCTTGGCCTCAAGAATTTCGATCTGGGCCAATTCTTCTTGCTTGGTCTGCAGCGTCTGACGGCGTGCCGCGAGCATGGTCTGGCCATTGGTGATTTTGCTTTGCAGTTGACCCAAGGTGTCCTTGCTGATGGCGATTTGCGAAAGGGTCAAGGCGCGCTCTTGTTCGTTGAAGCGCTTTAAGTTCTGGTCGGCCTGTTCTTGGTCCTTGAGCGCCTTGCGCATCGAATTGACATAGACCAAAGCGGGGCCGGAATCGACGAAGCTGGAGACGTCGTTGCGCAACACGATCTGGGGATCGGCGATGATTTCCAGGGTCACTTCACGCGCGCGAAGCAATTGGTCGAGTTTTGCCCGTTCCAATTTCAAGGTGTCGCGCAAGGTCGCCAAATCGATCTGCGATTCCGATCGTTGCAACGTCACGATCGGCGCATCCTTTGCGACGTGATCGCCTTCGGCCACGTGAACGGTCACGACCACGCCGGCCTCGCGGGATTCGACCGATACGTATTGGCCTTCGGGCACGATCAGGCCCTTGCCCGGCACCTTGACGTGGATTTTGGTGAAGATCGAAATGCTAAGCGCCATCACCGTGACGGCGATGAAACTGTACAACGCGCCACGCATCAAGACAGGCGGGACCGCTTCGATCACTTCGGAATGTTGGGCGTCGCTACGATTGCGTTCTGCATGGCGGTCCAACACCTCCATATCGGAGGTTCCCATATCGACTTGAACGTTTTGATCGTTTTCCGTCATGACTCGTTCACTTTCCCTCTTCGCGCCCCCTTAAATGGCACTGGGCACTTGTGGCTTGCACCGTTACGCATCGGCTGTAGCAACGCTGCGGGTTGCCAGATAGTGGTACAGGCCCTTTTTCTTCATCAATTCATCGTGCGAGCCTTGTTCGGCGATACGTCCCTCGTCCAGCACCACGATCAGGTCGGCGTTGCGGATGGTCGACAAACGGTGGGCGATCACCAAACTGGTTCGGTCTTTCATGATCTTGTCCAAATTTCTTTGGATGACGCGTTCGCTTTCGGTGTCCAGCGCCGAAGTCGCTTCGTCGAGAATCAAAATATTCGGATCCGCCGCCAGCGCGCGGGCGATGATCAGGCGTTGCGATTGGCCGCCCGACAGGCTGCGTCCACCTTCGCCGATACGGGTGTCGTATCGCATCGGGAATTGATCGACGAACTCGTGAACGCCGGCGAGCGTCGCCGCCGAGACCACCGCTTCCAAGGGCAGGGACGGCTGGGCTATGGAGATGTTGTCGCGGATGGTGCCGCTGAAAATAAACGGCGATTGTTCGACCACGCCGATTTTCTGGCGCAACGAGGTGACGTCGACGCGGCTGATGTCGATGTCGTCGATATAAATTTTGCCTTCGGTCGGCACCAACAGGCGGTTGACCGTCCGCGCCAGGGTCGATTTGCCCGATCCGCTGCGACCGACGAAAGCCACCTTCTGGCCCGCTTTGATGTCGAGGTTGATGTCCTTGAGAATCCAAGGTCCGTCTTCGGTGTATTTGAAGCTGAAGTTTTCGAACCGCAGGTGACCCTTGAGCGGTGGGCAGATCACTTCGCTGTTGAGTGGTTCGCGCGGCGAACTGAGAATATCGTTGATGCGTTCTAGCGCGATTTTAAGTTCCAGGTACTCGTCGTAAAAATCGGCCAATTCCTCGACCGGATCGGTGACTTGGTTGGCGATGCCGGTAAACGCGATCAGCAGGCCCGCCGACAGCGACCCTTCGAGAACGAAGTAGGCACCCAAGCCCAGCACCAAAATGTCCGCGGCCTGATCGCAAAATTCGATGGCGAGTTCCATCTTGTTGTCGAACATTTCGCTGCGGTAGTCGATTTCCTGCTCGGCGCGGAACTTATCCAGTCCCTTGCGCGAGAAATCTTTTTCTTGGGCCAACGCTTTGACGGTGCCGATCCCTTTGACCACTTCGATAACATGAGATTCCCGCTGAGCGCCGATTTCAAAGGATTCACGTTCGAAACGGCGCATCTTCGGCGCGCAGGTGATCGTAATCGCCGCCATGCACAGCGAGAAAAACAGCACCAAAGCCGCCAGCCGAGGCTCCATGATAAACAGGATCGGCGTATAGATGACGATGTTGATGCTGTTCATCAAAACGGTCAGACCGCCGTTGGAGGCCGTTTCGAGAATTTTTTCGTTTTCTTCGAAACGCGCAGTGATCGCGCCGGTATCCCATTTGTGCAGGGTGCTGACGGGCAACGACATGACGTGGCCGAAAAAGCGCACAAACAGTGAATTGGACAGCCTGCGCATCAGGTGCAGGGTCAGAAATTCGCGCACCGCGCCGGTGACCATCGCCAAAAGCGCCGCCACCAAGATGGCGACCAGCATCACATAAAGCAGATCCCAGTCGCCGACCACGAGCACGTCGTCGATGAGGATCTTGGTGAACAATGGCGGCATCAAACCCATGACGTTGAGCAACACGATCACCGCCACAAGACGACCGACCAGCGGCCAGTAGGGGTGCAAGATAGGCAGGAACTGCGCGTAGAGTTTGGTGACGTTTTGCCCCACCGCACCGAAATCCGGGGCGTACGAAATCGATAGAATTTGCCCGTCCCATTCCTTCAAGAACGTTTGACGATCGATTTCTTGATAGCCTTCGAGCGGATTGGCGAGGCACACCGAGGTTTTGGTGATCTTGAAGACCATCGCCAAAGTGCCGTCCACCAACTGCACCACGGCCGGCAATTGGATGGCGGGAAGAGTTTCTTTTTCGACCTTCATCAGGCGCGTCACATACCCGGCGCCCTCGGCTTTGCGGCTCAAGGAGTTCAAATCGTCGGGAAGGCCGTATTCGATTTGGCGCTCTTCAAGCTTTTCCAGCGGCACCGGCTTTTTATAAAAGGCACCTGCCATCGCCAGGCACGCCAGCCCGGCAAGTTCGGGTGCATCCGTGGTCGCCATCGATACGCTCATCGGCAACAGCCAATGGCCGACTTTGATTTTCGATACCTCGATGCGGGAACGTTTCTTCGCTGCGCGAGAAGCACGGCTGCTGGTGGATTTGGCCGCAGGCGGCGCGGAGATCAGCGTTTGCTGCTGCTTCAGATGGCGGCTGGCCTGATCGGCGAGCATGTCTTGAATGTTGGTGTTGGTGCCGACCGCTTTTTCGAAGTCCGCGCGGCTAAGCGACAGCACCACTGTCTCGCCATCCGCTACGGCACCGGCGGATCGCGGCTCGTTGAACACCAGGGCCATCTCGCCCAAGGCGGTGCCTTCTTTTTTGAAGCCGAGAACTTTTCCGCCCGCGCTTTCCTTGACGATTTTCAGCGACCCGGATTTGACCAGATACAGACAATCGCCGGGATCGCCTTCATGAAACAAGGCTTCTCCGTCGCTGAGGGTGCGTCTCTGCACCACGCCGACCAAGGCCTGAACCTCTTTGGGTTTAAGCGCGGCGAGTAGGTTTTGCGTCTTGAGAAAATTGAATTCGTCTTGCTTGGCGGCTGCGGATTCAAGTTGCGCGCGCAGTTCGGGGCGTTGTTCGAGAATGGACTTAAAGGCATCCGCACCGATACGGGTCACCACCACATTGCTGGCGGCACGCACGGTGGCCGAGACTTTGGCGTCATGCAACAGCGAGCGTTCGCCGAAACTGTCGCCTTCTTTCAGCAAGGCCAAGGTGATCGGCTTGCCTTCGCCACTGTCATCGACGATGCGGACCTTACCCTGTTCAATGACGTAGAAGCCATCGCCATCGTCACCAAGGCGGAGTATCGATTCGCCCAGCTTATAGCTGTAAACAGCCGCCGTTCCCGAAATCAGATTGAGAACGTCATCAGACACCCCCGCGAAGAGAGGGTGGCCGGCAATCGTGTCGGAGATGTTATCTACGCTCATAGCAAGCCCCGCACTTCCCCGTCACAGTGGGTGACGGGGAACGCAGGTACTTTTTCTCTGACTTTACGCGTCCTCTTCATCATCCTCGGCGATGTCAGAGACAGGCGTGTCTTTGAGGCCGAGAACAACTTGATCGACGGTCGCTTCCGCGGAAATGATGTCGAGCTTTTCTTCAAACATTTCATCGCGGATGGCTTCTTTAACGTCGTCGAGTTCAGGGGCGATGATGTCGCCAACCATATAGATGGTGTAGCCATCATCGTCTTTGATCGGTCCGATCAATGCGCCCGAAGCAGCGGAAAACACAGCCGCTTCGACTTCGCCGCGAACGGTTTCGCGGGTCACTTCACCAACGTAACCACCCTTGCGGAAGGTGTCGCCGTCGGTGGAATGCTCCAAGGCGAGATTGACGAAGCTGTCTTCGCCGTCTTCAATCTGCGCCATCAATTCGTTGGCCAGGTCTTCGCTGTCGACGGTCAAGCTGTAGAGATTGGCGACGTCGTAGCTGTCTTTGTTGAGCGTGAAATAAGCCTCGACATCAGCATCGCTGATGGAAGAGCGGATTTTGTTGCGCAACACGCCGATTTCACAGACGTTTTGAACGGTGTGGAGGTCCAGATTGTTGGCTTTGAGCCAGACGTTGAAGTCGTCGGCTTTTTCCAGCTCAAGGTCATAACGGACGTTGCCGAAAAACTCTTGGATTTCTTCCGCGGTGGCGGACAAGTCGTTGGCGCGTGCGTATTGCAGCACTGCAGCATTTTGAATGGTGGCGTCGGTAAAATCCGTATTGCCCATCACGAGCTGCCATTGAAGCGCCGTTTTCATGTCGATCGGTGCGCCGTTTACACTGATAAAGTCGGTCATAACTAACCCCTCCTGAGATACCCCAACCTGACGAGAGAAACCGGCGCTTCGGAAATTTTAGAAAGCGCAGGCGAGCACATCCCGGCAGGCGATTTTAAAGAATCAAAGATTGCTTGGGCAGACCCATCTCATTTTCCACCGAGATTTGCCGTGCCCTTTGTCGCATCCTCACGTGTATTTTTGTTGTAGCGATCTCCAATTAAGTTTACGGCCATCGGCGAAGCGAGACAACTGTTAAGCTTCGTAATAACCCAACGAAATCACTGCATTATTCGATTATGGCGAGAATGTCACTGTCGCAATAAGCCAATGAGCGTGCCTGCATAATCTAAAGCAACTAGAGCGCTGGGCCGCCATTGGGTTAGGGCGGTTTGTCAGGGACTAAACCATGCGTGAAATTTTTATGAAGGAAGTGAGATCACTGCGACCTTGGTCAGATCGGAAATCAGTTCACCGAATACGATGTCGCGAATCTCATCGCGAACGTCGTCGAACGGTAACAGCCTCCAGCCCTTGACCAGAATCAAAAGGGAACCATCTTGATCGGCGATGGGGCCGATGATGTCACCGGCATCGACGCTGAACACTGCGATTGCCAATTCTTCCGGGACTTCATCACGGCGCATGCGCCCGAGATAGCCGCCATGCAGCGCGGTTTCGGGGTCCTCGGATTGGCTGATGGCTTCGAGATGAAAATTCGCCTTTCCGTCGCGCAGCCGTTCGGACAATTGGTGCAGCTTTTTCGCGTTACGCTGGCGGATGATGTAGATGTCGACCTCAGTGAACTGGTCCGGGTTTTCGGCGTAATGATTTTCCAACGCTTGATCCGAAATGCTGGCGCGCACTTTGTTTCTCAGCACGGCGTGCGCGCAGGCGGCGGCGAACTCTTCGGTCGTCAGGCGTTGGCGTTTGAGCCAATGTTTGGTCTCGTCGGGATCGGATAGACCCATCGCGAAGCGGGTGCGGTCCGATTCGGCCTGCACCTCTTCTGCCGTCACAGAGTGGCCTTGCTTGTGCGCATATTGGTGTAGGACGGTGCGCTCGACGGTTGCTTCCAGAAAAGGATGCGCGTCGCTGACGGATGACCAGTGCAGGGCATCTTTCAGTTCGACCTTTTCACCGTTCACGATCAAAAATGCCATAATATCAAAGACTCACACGAATTGTTGAAGCGGATTAAGAGTGGGGAGGACTCTCTCACTGCGATTGTTATGGATGAAGCCGCAGTCATGCGGATATGTTTGTGAGCGGGGCCGTTCGCTCGCGTCCGTATCTTTCTGCACGGATATGATGATTTGCCCTTGATCGCGAACAATCACAAAGCTTAGCTTAGCGCATGGCAAGCCAAGCATTCAATTCTCATCGCGGTTTCAATTCACGCTATCGAAGTGCCTTGCGCGCATCGGTGGCAAGTGTTTGTTTGATCGGGGCGATGGTTTTTTCTGTCTCTGCCGCCCAAGCGGACAGCTTGCAAGAAGCCCTGGGCGCGACGTATCAGAGCAATCCGACGCTGCTGGCCGCGCGCGAAGCGTTGCGCGTCACCATCGAACAGTATCCCCAGGCGCAAGCAAACTGGATGCCCAGATTGAGCACTTCGGCGACGGCGGCGGATACGCTCAGCCGTTCGAAAACCGATACGCGTTCGCAAAGCCGCACCAGCGAGTTGAAAAACACCCTTTCGCTCAGCCAGCCGATTTATCGCGGCGGTCGCAACTTTGCGGAATTGCGCAAGGCCGAAGCCGCCGTCAATGCGCAGCGCGCCACCTACACGACCGCCGAACAAACGGTCATCCTCGCCGCCATCACGGCCTATATGGACGTCATTCGCGACCGCCGCATTCGGGATTTGCGCAAAGCCAACGTCGATTTGCTGCAACAGCGCCTGGAAAGCACCCAGACACAATACGATTTGCGGCGGCGCACGCTGACCGACCTGTCGCAGGCGCAGGCGCGATTGAGCCAGGCCAAGGCGACGTTCGTGCAATCGGAAAGCACCCTGGCCAGTTCGACCGAACAGTACGTTCAGGTCATCGGTCGTCCGCCTGCGGAACTTTCGATGCCCGATACGATGGCGTCGATGACCGACAGCCTGGATACGGTTTTGGCGCAGATCGACGATCTCAATCCTGCGGTTTTGGCGGCCGAATATGCGCTCGAGCAATCTCGCGAGGATGTTAAAATTCAGACCGGCGCGCGGCTGCCGACGCTACAGTTCGACGCCAGCATGTCCCATTCGCGTTCCAAGGAACTGGGCGGCGCGATCGCCACGCGCACGCGCGATTTGAGCGGCACCGTGACATTGTCCGTGCCGTTGTACCAGTCAGGTTCCGAGCTGTCCCAGGTTCGTGCGGCGCGCTACCAAACCAATCAACGCTTGCTGGAGCTCGATGCTGCGAAACGTACCGCGCGCCAAACCGCGATTTCGGATTGGAGCAACCTGCAAAGCACCAAGGCTAGCCTTGAATCCTTCGAACAAAACGCCGAAGCCGCCCGCGTCGCCCGCGATAGCATCGTGCAGGAACTGGATGTCGGCCGCCGGTCGTTGATCGATCTTTTGAACGCCGATTTGGAACTGCTCAACGCGGAAATCAGCCTCGCCAGTTCGCGTCGCGACCTGGTCGTTCAGGCTTATACGGTTTTGCGTTCAACGGGGCAGCTTACGGCGCGCGGGTTGGACTTGCCGATCGACCTCTACAACCCGCAAATCGACGTCGACGATGCGAAGTGGAATCTCTTCACTTCAGGCATCAACCAAGATTCAACACGCTAAGGTCCGAAGTGTCGGCGAGCACGATGCCCAAATTGGTGGGGTTTGTCGCCGCGTTGGTCACAGCCTGTGAATACGCCCCCAAATAGGCTACCTTGTTGGCGTCGCCGGTGGTCGTGTGGTCGGTGACGTCGTACCAAGCTTCCGCATGGCCGGTGCTGGAATTGTATACCCCGAAAATTGCACCCGCGACATGAGACTGTGCATTGATGGCCGCTTGAATGCTGGCGTCGTCGGCTTTGGTGCCGAGATTGAACCATTCACCGGCGTCGAAGGTGGTGTCTTTGTTGCCGATCACCGATTTCTCGATATAGATGCGATCGCCTTGTGAGATGGTGTAATCGACCAGATTGTCGACCCCTTGATTGCTGAGCGTTTGATAGGCGAACACGTCCCCACCGGTGCCGCCGGTCAGGGTATCCGATCCCACGCCGCCTGCGATCACATCGCTGCCGCTGCCGCCGGTAATGGTGTCGTTGCCCGCGCTGCCTTTGAACGTGGTGCGCGTGGTGTTGGTGGTGGTGATGAGGTTGATGCTGGTCAAGGTGATGGCGGATAAATCGAGACTGCTGTCCGCCGTGGTGATGGTGTCGCTGCCGGTGTTGCCGGTGATGGTCGTGACGCTGGCGAGATCGGCTTGGTTGACCTGTAGGCTGTTGGTGCCTGTGCCATTGAAGGTGAAATTGGCTATGCCGGTCACGGTGTTGTTGTGAAACGAAAACGTTCCGCTGTCGTTGAACACGATCTTGTCGTCGCCGCTGCCGGTGATCGCGATGCCCGAAAAGCTGCTTGCCGAAGTGACGGTCAAGGCGGCACCGACGGTGTCGCTGGAACTGTCGAGGATGACCGCGTTTAGGCCGGTGAAGCTGACACCCGACAAATTCATGCCGTCATCGCTTTCAATGTTGCGGGCGTTACTGTTCTGGCCGATCGAGATGGTGGTGCTGCCGCTGGTGAAGTTGGTTGAGCTGTCTACTTTCAAGATGGTCGAGCTATCGGTATTGCCCTGCGTGTTGAGGGTAATGAGAAAATCGCCCGAAACGGTGGTGCCGCGTAAATCCATGTCGCCCGAGGTGCCGTCGTTGCCCAGGGTCTTCAAGGTGTTCTCGTGTGCAGGCCGGTTGGACAGAGTGGTGATACGGGTTGTTGCATCGACCGTGATCGTATCCGTCCCGGAACCGACGCTAAGCTTATCCAGCGTCACGCCGCTCAATGTAAACGTGTCGTTATAGCTGGTGCCGGTGAACGATTTGACGTTGCTGTGTGTTGTGTTCAAACCATACGCATCCGTCACGGTGGCGGTCGAACCGTTGAAAACGACGGTGACGGCGTAGGCGTGATCGGTATAGCTATAACTGGTGGTCGGTGTTGTGACGGGGGACGTCTCTTCCGGTGTCGGCGTCTTGTCTTCGGCTGCCGCCTCTGCGGCCAGTTCAGCGGCTCTTGCGGCCGCTTCGGCAGCCGCTTTGGCGGCGGCCTCCGCCGCAGCTTTTGCCGCAGCTTCGGCTTCCGCTGCGGCCTTGGCTGCAGCTTCTATGGCCGCCTGGGTCGCAGCTTCAGCCGCCGCTTTGGTTGCGGCATCGTCGGAAGATTGGCCCTTTGTCGCGCCGTCGTCCGCAGTGTCGGCTTTGTCGGTGGTGGTATCGGCTTTTTCGGCCTTGGCGGCTTTTTCGGCCTCGGTTTGTTTGTTTTGTTCGAACGCTTGGGCTTGCGCCTTGAAGGCTGAATCCGCCAGCGAACTGAACTTTTGCGCCTGTTCGGCCTTGGCTTGCGCGGCCTCGGCTTCGCCGGCTTTGGCTTGGGCCTCGGCCTGCGCCTTGGCGGCGATTTGAGCTTCGGCTTCTGCGGCAGCTTTGGCTTCGGCAGCCTTTTGCGCCGCTTCGGCGGCTTTGGCTTCGGCGGCGGCAGCCTTGGCGGCGGCGACTTCATCACCGGACGCTTCGGCTTCGGCCTTGGCGGCGGCGGCTTCGGCGGCGGCGGCTTCTGCTTCTGCTTGGGCTTGCGCGGCTTCGTCTTCGGCCTGTTGGGCCTCGTCTGCGGCTAGTTTGGCTTCGGCCTCGGCCTGCTTGGCCTCTTGCTGGGTCTCTTGGGCTTTGCTTTCGGCTTGGCTGGCGTCCTGCTTGGCCTTGTTGGACACGGTCTGGATCAGTTTGGTCAGGTTTTGACCGAACGTTTGTTGCAGTTCGGTCGGCGACAAAATCACGATCGGTGTCGGTGCCAAGGTAGCGCTGAACACCGTGGTGCTGGCCCCCGCGCTGTTGAGCGTAAGCGAACCTACCGCATTGGAGATGATGATTTCACCGACGTTGCCGTCGACGTCCTTGATCAGGGTGATCTTGTTTTCCGCGCCTTCGGCGGCGGCTTTGCCGACCACGGTGGAGCCGCGAATACCGATGGTCGACGTCGGCGTGCTGACAACCATGCCATCGGGCGAGGTTTTTGCGACCTGACCGCTGACGAACGAAAACACGCCCTGAACCACGGTGGTGTTGAACGCACCGGTTTGGGTATCGGGGTCGTAGACCATTTCGTCCATGACCATGCGGCCGCTTTCGTCCAGCGTGAAGATCGTATCGTCGACGAAAATAATGCTGATATTGGACGCGGTTCCGGTTTGTACGACATCGCCCTGAAAGATTTTGTCACCGGTGGCGAGGGTCGCTTGGCTGCCGTCGGGATGGGTGACCGTGACGCTACCCTCAGAATCGCTCACTTGGCCGATGGGCTGTCCCAATCCGACCTCGGCAGTCACGGCGCCTTGGCCGAGTTGCGCCACCTGCGCCGGGGCCATCGGTCCCGCCAACGTCGCGACCAACGCAGCGTTCAAAACGGCGCCGTCATGGGTGATCAAGTCAGGCGATGATTCCGACATAAAAAAAGCGGGAAGCACATATGCTTCGCCGCTTGGGCTTTCGATCCGCAGGTCGGGTCCGAGCCGTGAGAAATCGGCGCGGAGAAAATCGCCATTTGCGGGCAACAGGACAGGTGCGTCACCATCGCCCGTAAGCAGTTTCATTGGCTGGCCCTGGGAGCCATCAGTCTGGGGGCCAAGCATGAATGTACTCCATATGGGCGAATCGATTACATCATTCTACACTTATATATAACATACTGAAAAAAATATTATTTTTTATATAAACAGAAATGCCGGTTCTGGGCATCGTCCTGTTTATGTAAGCACCGTGGCGTTGCCCGCGATGGGAACGTCGCCATAAGATAGCCCAAATTATAGGCCTTTGTTTCGCCGAGCTGAACGGCAGGAGGAGTGTTCGAGAATGGATCTATCGCTTGCGGCGCAAAACCTGATTTCGCCGCCTGTGTTGTTTTTCGCATTGGGTCTTTTCGCCGCGTTGGTGCGGTCTGATCTGGCGATTCCGCAAGCGGTGGCCAAAGCCATGTCGCTGTATCTCATGCTCGCCATCGGCTTCAAGGGCGGCGTGGCGGCGGGCACGCATGGCTTGGGGGTCGATTTGCTGCTGGTGATCGGTGCGGCGACGGCGCTGAGCTTTGCCATTCCGATGATTGCGTTCGGCTGCCTCAGCGCGACGACGGCGCTGCCCCAGGTCGATAAGGCCGCCATTTCGGCGCACTACGGATCGATATCCATCGTTACCTTTATTGCCGCGATGGCGGCGCTGGAGGGGCTCGGCATCGCCTATCCCGGCATCATGATCGCGGCGGCGGCGGCGATGGAAGTGCCGGCCATCGTCACCGCATTATTCCTGGCCCATCGCGGTGCGCAACCGGATCAGAGCCGGGGGCAGATCTCGTGGCGGGAAGTCGCCTTGAACGGTTCGGTGGTGTTGTTGATCGGGGCTTTCATCATCGGCATGGCCACGGGCGAAACAGGCTATAAGGACATTTCTCCGTTCATCACCGAACCGTTCAAGGGCGTGCTGTGCCTGTTTCTTTTGGACATGGGGCTGGTCGCCGGGCGCGAGTTGCGGCAAGTGCGCAAAACCTTGACGCCCGCGTTGCTCGGCTTCGGTCTGTACATGCCGCTGATCGGCGCGCTGATCGGTGCGCTGGCGGGGAACTTGATCGGACTTGAAACGGGTGGCGTGGCCTTATTCTCAGTGTTGGCGGCGAGCGCGTCCTATATCGCGGTGCCCGCAGCGATGCGTTTGGCGTTGCCCGAAGCGAAGCCATCGCTTTATCTGACCCTTTCCTTGGCGGTGACGTTCCCGTTCAATCTTTCGATCGGGATTCCGCTATATATCCAACTTGCCGACTGGCTGTCTTAGGATGATCGACATGGAAAACCTTACGACGTATCCGAAAAAAAGGCTCTCGATCATCATTGAAGAGCCGTTCCTCAATCGCTTACTCGATATCCTCGACACCCTGGATGTGCCCGGATATACCGCGCTTCCGGCCGTGGCGGGCAAAGGCAAAAGCGGATCGTGGCGGCGCGATGCGTTGTCGTCGAACGTCGGCGGCATGGTTCAGGTTCTGGTCGTTTTGGATTTGGAAAAAGTACCCGGCGTGCTGCAGGCGGTGCGCAGCGTGTTGGACCGACAGATCGGTATCGTCAGCTTGTCGGATGTCGAGGTTCTGCGACCCGAATTGTTCTGAGCCGAATGGATAGAGAAGAGGAATGGTGCAGGCTGCAAGATCCCGCGTTTCCTCGCTCTGGCATCCAGCTATACTGCCGACATGCCGAATCCGCCGCACGCCCAACCCGAGATTTTGATGCCCGATACCTTCGCCCTGGTGGCGGGGGTGCGCGCGGCATATGTGGTCGAACCCACCGGCGAGGTGGTGACGCTATCGTTTGCCGACGCCGCCCGGCGGGTGCGCACCGAAGGCATGCCGTTGGTCTGTCACGCCCGTCAAACGGCGGCGCGCCTTGGTCTCGATACCTTGCGTGGTTTCGATGTGTTGGAGTTGTTTGCGTTCGTCGAACCGGCGCGGTTTTGTCTGCCTACGCCGGGTGGCGTGGCCCAGGCTTTGGGGCTGTCGGTGCCCCACGGTCATGAAGACGAAGCGATCGGCCTGATCGGTGTGGCGCGGACCTTGTTGAGCCGTATGGCGACGCGTCTGAGTTCCGACGCCAAAGATGCCCGCGCCGCGGCGCGGTTGGCTCACGCCATGAACGCCGGGGGATGGCCGTGGGGGCGGCCGGTTCTAGCGGCGCTGGGCGAAGGCGAAACGCCGCATTCTCAATTGGCGGTGCGCGCCTTTCGCGTTTGGGAAGGTTTGCCCAAATGGGAAGAACGCGGCGGTGAAACACCACCCGGCGACGCCCCGGTCAGCCCCCAGGAAGCCCGCCAGCGTCTGGACGCATTGCTGGCGGGTGGCGGTGCGGAAAACCGTGTCGAGCAGCAACAATTCACCGCCGGCGTCACCGCGGCGTTCGATCCCTGCGACGTGCCGGGACAGCCGCGTTTCGTGTTGGCCGAAGCCGGAACCGGGGTCGGCAAGACCTTGGGCTACATCGCGCCCGCCAGCGTGTGGGCGGATAAAAACGCCGGTGCGGTGTGGTTGTCGACCTACACCCGCAACTTGCAACGCCAGTTGGACGGTGAAATGGATCGCTTGTACCCCGATGCGGAACAAAAGAAACGCTACGTGGTGGTGCGCAAGGGACGGGAAAACTACTTCTGTATCTTGAATTTTCAAGAAGCCCTGGGCCGTTTGCAAATGCGTCCCGAAGGCGCCATCGCGCTGGGACTGGTGGCGCGATGGGCGGCGGCGACCCGCGACGGCGACATGATCGGCGGCGATTTCCCCGCCTGGATCGGCAGTCTGCTCGGGCGTGGTCTGACACAGGAATTGACCGACACCAAGGGCGAGTGCACCTACACCCTTTGCGAACATTTCAACCGCTGTTTCATCGAACATTCCAAGCGCCGCGCCAAGCGCGCCAAGTTGGTGATCGCCAACCACGCGCTGGTGATGGTGCAAACCGCGCTCAACGCGGGTGGCGGTGCGGCTGCGGAAGGCGGTGCGCCGACCCGGTTTGTCTTTGACGAAGGCCATCATCTTTTCGACGCCGCCGACAGCGCCTTCGCGGCCCATCTGTCGGGGCAGGAAACCGCCGATCTGCGGCGTTGGCTGCTGGGCGCGGAAGAAGGACGGCGCTCGCGCTCGCGCGGACTCAAGGCGCGACTCGACGATCTGACGGCCGACGATGAAAAGCTCGACCATCTGGTTCAAGACGTGCGCCAGCACGCCACGGCGCTGCCCGGTCCCAACTGGCGCGCGCGCTTGACCGACGGCCAAGCCAGTGGTCCGACCGAGGCATTTTTGGCTTTTGTGCGCCAGCAGGTCTACGCCCGCGACAAGGGCGCGGATGGCGGCTATTCGTTGGAATGCGACAGCGCACCACCCATTGACGGATTGATCGAAGTTTCGCTGGAATTGGATCAAGCGTTGTTGGCGCTGGAGCTGCCGCTCAAGGGATTGATCAAGCGCCTGCTGGGTAAGCTTGACGACGAAGCAGTGGAACTGGAAACGTCGGAACGCACCCGTATCGAAGGCTTGGCGGGCAGTTTGGAACGCCGCGCGCTTTTGCCGGTGCAAGCGTGGCGGGCGATGTTGAAAACGTTGCAAGAAGGCGCGTCAGGCGATCCGGGCGAGGAAGCCCGCAGCGACTTCGTCGACTGGATGAGCGTCGAGCGCATGCAGGGCCGCGATCTCGATATCGGTCTCAACCGTCATTGGGTGGACCCGACCAAACCGTTTGCCGCATGCATGGCGCAAACGGCGCAGGGGGTTTTGGTGACGTCCGCGACCTTGCGTGACGACGGCGATTGGGCCGCGGCGGAAACCCGCACCGGGGCCCGTCATCTGGAAAGTCCGGTCGTCTACGTGGCCCAGAAATCGCCGTTCGATTACGCCCAGCAGACCCGCATTTTGGTGGTGACGGACCTCAATAAAAACTCGGTCAGTCAGGTGTCGGCGGCGTATCGCGAACTGTTCTTGGCGTCGCGGGGCGGCGCGCTGGGCCTGTTTACCGCCATCCACCGGTTGCGCACGGTCTATGAGCGCATCGCCCCGGACCTCGATGCGCACGGTTTTCCACTTTACGCTCAGCACATCGACCCGCTCGACGTCGGAACCTTGGTCGATATCTTCAAGGCTGAAACGGACGCGTGCCTGTTCGGTACCGATGCGGTGCGCGACGGCGTCGATGTGCCGGGCAACTCGCTGCGTTTGATCGTGTTCGACCGGGTGCCGTGGCCGCGCCCCGACATTCTCACCCGCGCACGCCGCGACCGCTTCGGTGGGCGGGCGTATGACGAAATGCTCACTCGGCTCAAGCTCAAGCAGGCCTATGGCCGCTTGGTGCGCAAAAAAGACGATCGCGGCGTGTTCGTGATGCTGGACGGTGCGTTGCCTTCGCGCATCGCCGCGGCGTTTCCCAAGGACGTTGAAATTCAGCGTATCGGCCTCAAAGACGCCATTTCGCTGACCTCGACCTTTCTGTCAGAGAGTTCTTGAAGCCGTCATCGCGCCTCCCCACGTTTTAAGGGTCAGGAACCAGGATGGGAGAGCGCTCATGGGGGAGCGTATCAGCATCGCCAAAGCCGCACGGTTGCTCGGCATCGACCGCCATGAACTGTGCGAACGCCTGTGCCGAGCGGGTATCGAAGGGTTTGAAGGCGCGGTCGAACTTGACGCCGTCAAAAGCATTTCGCCGAAACTCAACATGCTCGACCCCAAGGTGTCGGAGCGCATGAGCCTGATCCGCCAAACCGCCCGCCGCCGTCAAGCCGCCGCGCCACCGCGCAAGAACGAGTTGGAGTTGCAAGACGACCTCGACAAAATGCACAACAAGTGGCTGATGGAACGTAAAAAAGCCCAGGATTACTCGGTCCTGTTCGACCGCCTGGTCGACGAATTGGGTCATTGGCAAGCGTCTGAAGACGCCGCGCGGGCTAAATTCGCAATCGAATTCTCACATTGGATTTGCAAGCAATTCGAGGACTGAGCGGCGCGCTGAGTCTCTTACCGATCAATTGATGGCAAGGCGAAATAGAACGTGGTGCCATCCGTTGCGTTCGAATGATAACCGATTGAACCGCTATGTTCTTCGACAATGGATTTGGCGATGCTGAGGCCCAATCCGGTTCCCCCGACTTGGCGATTATCGGATGTGTTCAGTTGTGAGAATTTTTCGAAGATGTGGTTGCCGACCGTTTTGGGGATAACTTTGCCGTAATTTCGAACAGACGTGCGGACCGCGCCGTTCTTCGTTGCAAGCGTAATTTCGACGGCTTTTCCGCTCTCGGAAAATTTGGCGGCGTTCGACATCAAGTTCGACATGACTTGCAGCAACCTGTCGCGATCACCTTCGACCCAAGCGTTTGGGGCGCAATCTCCAAGCGAAAAGGTGACGTCGTATTTTTCGCAGCATTCCTGATTGAGCTCAATGGCTTCATCAATTAAGGCTCTGATGTCTAGTGGAGCCAGTGTGAAAACCATTTCGCCCGTTTCTAATTTTTCCACGTCCAGAAGATCGTTGATCAAGGCTTCCAAGCGTTCGCCGTTGCGATACGCAATGTCCAGCAAGGCGAGCGTCTGGTCCGGTAGGGGGGCGATGGTGCCGGTGCGAATCAACCCCAGCGCCCCTTTGATGGAGGTTAACGGCGTGCGCAGTTCGTGATTGACCGTGGAGGTAAACTCTTGCTTGACCAATTCAGCGCGTTTGCGTTCGGCAATTTCCTGGCTAAGCTTGTCATTGGCAGCTTGTAGGTCGCGGGTGCGTTCGTCAACCAACTGCGCCATGTTTTGCACTTGGGGGATCCACAGAACCAGGCCGATCGCCAGGAAAACGAAGCCGCCGAGAAAACCGACGAATTTTTCCAAAAAGGCTTCAACCTCCGTGTCGCCGATAAAGATCCACGGGTTGAGGCTGGGGAAGTTGTCCGTGATGTCCAAAATGCTGCCGAACAGCAAAAGCGAGAAGCCGAGGAGGATCAGGGTCCAGCCTCTTTGGAACTGATGAAACCGGCCGCGTCCCGATATGAAAAGAAAGATCACGAGGATCAACAAAACAATCGCGCGAACGGATTCAAGGATGATGTCGGTCATCGTGAGGCACATTTCCCGCAGAAGGTTTTCTCAACACACGATATTACTGCTGCGGTCTTAAAATTCCAGTCCGTAGGTATGTGAGATGATTTAGGGTTGCCAACTCATGATGACCGTGGGGCGACCGTCGACTTCGAGGGTTTCGACCACCCGCCAGCCCAAAGACAGATAGTGTGTCTGTAGATTGTCGGTGTAGAGATACAGCGTGTCGCTCACGGTGGCGGCGTAATCCATGGCGTGTCGCACCAAGGCGCGGGCAATCCCCTGACCGCGATGATCCGGCAGCACGATCATATTGGCCAACCACGGCCCCAAATGGCGATGAGAAAACAAGTCGGTTTCCAGAATGCTGGCCCAGCCGACGATGGCTTGGTTGCGGCGATACACGAACGTGCGCGGTATCGCAATGCCCGGGCCCAACCCGGCGATGAGGTCCGCGCGGCACATGTCCAGTGTTTCGCCGGGGTTGTCGCGTTCCCATTCGTGGTGGATCAGACGGGCGATGCGTTCGGCCTCCTCGACGTCGTCGAGAACGCCGATGCCGTCGGAAATTGGTATCGATCTGCTCATGAAGGGAACAGTAGGCAATCGTCGACCGTCATCAAGAAAAAAAGCCCCGCATCCGAAGACGCGGGGCTTTCGTTTCGAGCTTTGAGGCCCGGATGGTGGAGGTGAGCTTGCTTAGAAGCCCATGCCGCCCATGCCACCCATGCCGCCCATGCCGCCCATGTCGCCACCGGCGCCAGCGCCAGCGGAACCTGCGGGTTCGGGCTTGTCGGCGATCATCGCTTCGGTGGTGATCAGCAGGCCGGCCACGGACGAGGCGTCCTGCAGCGCGGTGCGCACGACCTTGGTCGGGTCGATGATGCCGGATTTGACCAGATCTTCGAACACGCCGGTCTGGGCGTTGTAGCCCCACGACGTGTCTTTGGATTCCATCAGTTTACCGGCGATCACGGCACCGTCGGCGCCGGCGTTTTCGGCGATCTGACGGACCGGGGTCTGGATGGCGCGACGTACGATGTCGATGCCGACATTCTGGTCGGAGTTGTCGCCTTCGAGCTTAGCCAACGCTTTGGAAGCGTACAGCAGAGCCGTGCCGCCACCGGGGACGATGCCTTCTTCAACGGCTGCGCGGGTTGCGTGCAGCGCGTCGTCGACGCGGTCTTTGCGTTCTTTCACTTCGACTTCCGAAGCGCCGCCGACGTGGATCACGGCAACGCCGCCAGCCAATTTGGCGAGACGTTCCTGCAGCTTTTCCTTGTCGTAGTCGGAAGAGGTTTCTTCGACTTGCGCACGGATCTGGTTGCAACGCGCCTGGATGGCTTTCTTTGCGCCCGCACCATCGACGATGGTGGTTTCTTCCTTGGTGATGGAAACGCGCTTACAGGTGCCGAGCATGTCGAGAGTGACGTTTTCGAGCTTGATGCCGAGATCTTCGGAAACCACCTGGCCGTTGGTCAGGATGGCGATGTCTTCCATCATGGCTTTGCGGCGTTCGCCAAAGCCCGGGGCTTTGACGGCGGCAACCTTGAGGCCGCCACGCAGCTTGTTGACCACCAGGGTCGCCAGCGCTTCGCCTTCGATGTCTTCGGCGATGATCAGCAGCGGACGGCTGGACTGAACAACGGCTTCGAGCACCGGCAGCATGGCTTGCAGGCTGGTCAGTTTGGTTTCGTGGATGAGGATGAACGGGTTTTCCATCTCGCAGGTCATTTTGTCGGCGTTGGTGACAAAATAGGGCGAGGTGTAACCGCGGTCGAACTGCATGCCTTCGACGACGTCGAGCTCGGTGCTGAGGCCTTTGGCTTCCTCGACCGTGATGACACCTTCGTTGCCGACGCGTTCCATCGCCTGAGCGATCATGTCGCCGATTTCAGCTTCGCCGTTGGCGGAAATGGTGCCGACCTGAGCGACTTCAGCGGAGGTCTTGACCTTTTTGGAGCGACGCTGCACGTCTTTGATGACGGCTTCGACAGCGAGGTCGATGCCGCGCTTGAGATCCATCGGGTTCATGCCCGCGGCGACGGCTTTGCAGCCTTCACGCACGATGGACTGAGCCAGAACGGTTGCAGTGGTGGTGCCGTCGCCGGCTTCGTCGTTGGTGCGCGAAGCGACTTCTTTGACCATCTGCGCGCCCATGTTTTCGAACTTGTCGGACAGTTCGATTTCTTTGGCGACAGAAACACCGTCTTTGGTGATGCGCGGAGCGCCGAACGACTTGTCGAGGACCACGTTGCGGCCTTTGGGGCCGAGGGTCACTTTAACGGCGTTCGCCAGCGTGTCGACGCCGGCGAGCATGCGCTGGCGCGCATCGGTGCCGAATTTTACGTCTTTAGCAGCCATGTTGAATTTCCTTACGTCTGGATTGGCTTAAAGCAATGAGTGGGGAGGTTTGAGAAGCGCCGGTGGGCTTACTTCTTTTTGCCTTTGGCGGAAGTTTCGATCACGCCGAGGATGTCGCTCTCTTTCATGATGAGCAGATCTTCGCCGTCGATTTTCACTTCGGTGCCGCCCCATTTGCCGAACAGCACGGTGTCACCGGCTTTGAGTTCCAGCGGCACAACGGTGCCGTCGTCACGACGTGCGCCGGTGCCTGCGGCAACGATGACGCCTTCGGAAGGCTTTTCCTGAGCGGTTTCGGGAATGATGATACCGCCAGCGGTTTTTGCTTCGGTCTCGACGCGGCGAACCAGCACGCGGTCGTGGAGAGGCCTGAACTTCATTTCTGAATCCTCCAGAAATTCTTGAGAAATAAAATGGTCGGGGGAGCGCTTACGGTTGTTAGCACTCCCCTTAACCGAGTGCTAGGGATTTACGGGGCCTGATGCGGCCTGTCAACCGGCGCGACAAGAAATTTTTGTTAAAGGGCGGTATTTAGCCAAAATGAAGCAATTTATCCGCGCGCCAGAACGTCAGAATCGGGCCGCATCCCACATCGCCAGAACCTTGCCCCGGTACGGCTGCACGGAAATCGGCGTACCATAGGGTTCCATTTCGCTTTCGCTCAAGGTTGCGATCAGCACTCCGGTGGGGTTGCCTTGCGCCCAGGCCTTACCGTCAGCCATCGTTTGCATGACCTCGACGGGGCGTTCCAACCGGCCGAGGAACTGAAATTCGCCGTGATACTTGCCGATATAGGCCACCGGGCGGCTTTGATCCTGCCAGGCCTTGACCCGTTGCGCTGCGGGTTCCAGGTCGTAGGCCAGGGAAAAGGCCGGGGCGGCGGTCAAGTGCACCATGACGATGACGCTGGCGGCGAGGGTCGCGATCAGGCGCACCTCGGCGCGCGGACCGTTGGTTTTGATGAACGCAATGACAAACGCCAAAATCACCACGGGGATCAGCCACAGCGGTTGAGCCACGTGGACCCAATCGGGCAACGGTTTTTTCAACAGCGGCGCGATCGCGTCTTGGCCGAGCAAGCCGATCAGCAAGATCAGCGCGATGACGCCCAGTACCAGCGCGGGCACGCGGTGGCCGCGACACGGGGTTTCTTCGCTACCAAGCAGATAGGCAGCGAACAATGCCAGCGCCGGGAAGATCGGCAACAGGTAATGGGGCTGTTTGCCGCTGATGGCGGAAAAGATCACGAACGCCACGCCCGCCCAGATCAACAGCACACGCACGCCGCCGTTGGCCCACGCGGCACGCAGGCCGCGGCCTTCTTTCCACGCCGCGCGCGCGCCGATTCCACGCCACAATCGGGGCCACAGAGACCACGGCAACAGCATCAACGGCACCACCCACAAGAACCAATAGAACGGGCGCCGGTGGGCGAAGGACTTGACCATGCGGTCGGCGCTTTGCTTGATGAAGATGGCGTTGCGGTATTCCTCGCCGCCGATGATGGCCGCCGGGATTGCCCACGCCAAGGTCACGGCGACGCCGACCAGCACGGACACCAAGACGCCGCCGTACCATTTGCCCCAACCCGCCGCGCTGCGCCCGTGCGCCGTCGCCGGGCCCCACAGTGGTGCGAACAGCGCCACCGGCAAGGTGTGGACCAAGATCGCCGGGCCCTTGGCCAAGCCGCCAAGCCCCATGCCCAGGCCGGCCAAGACGATGCCGAACCAGAAACCCTGGCCGGTGGCAAAGCCCTTCCAGGCCTTGACGTAGCCCAAAATCGCCATCACTGCGGCGAAGGTCACGATCATGTCGAACATGGTCATGGTCGAAAAGACCGTCCAATAGAGGCCCGTGAGCATCATCAGCGCAGCCATCACAGCGCGGGCGTTGCGGATTTCTTGGGCGACATCGGGCCACAACTCGCGCGCCAGTTTGGCGGTGAGCCACAGCGTGCCCAGTCCGAACAACGGTGCGACCAGTCGCGCCCAGGTCTCTGACACGCCGAAAAACGCCCAACCCAAATTCATAAACCAGAAATACAAAGGCGGCTTGTGGCTGTAGAGCTCGCCGTTTAGCGTCGGCACCCAAAAATGCCCGCTTTGCCACATCTCCCATGCCACGGTGATGTAGCGGGTCTCGTCGATGGGCAGCAACGGGCGCAGGATCAACGCGGCGGCAAGCAGGGCGCACCAGATCAAGGCAATGAGAACGGTATCCGTTTTGGTCGATGAGGCGTTCACGATGCGCGGGATCCTTATGGGTTCGATTGGCTCGGCCGTTCGGCGTCTTGGTCTTGGGCGCCCAACTCTTCGTCGATGGTGGCGTCCAACGATTTGCCGTGGCGGAAGCGGCGATAAAGATAAACGCCCAGTAATCCGGACGCCACGAACAAAACCACGCTCAGCGTGATGCGCAAGACCGGATCAACGGCGACGCCGCTGCCCAGCAAAGCAAAAATAACCGTTTGCGGCAGGTAGCCCAAGGCCGAGCCGGTGAAAAACGGCACGGCGCGAATGCTCGACACCCCCGCCGCCAAATTGGTTGCGACGTTACTGCCCACCGGCAACATGCGGATCAACAGCGACATCGAGAAGGTATGGTCGTGGAGAAAATCGTCAAGGCGGCGCACCCGGCCGGAAAACTTTTTTTGCAACGGTGCGCGGGCCAGCAGGCGGGCATAATAAAATGCCCCGATGCAGCCCAAGACCGTGCCCAAAAGCGCCAGTGCGGTGCCCATAGCCAAGCCGAACGCGTATCCGGCTAGGCCGCTGACCACTTGGCGCGGCAATCCCACACCGGTCGCCAAAGCCACTAGCCCTAAGAACAAAAATTCGCCGGTGAGACCTCGATCCTTGATGTGGGAGTCAATCCAGTCGTTGCTCAGCACGTTGCCCAGATCGGCGGCTTCCCAGAAATACAATACTCCAGCCAGGGTCGCCATCACGGCGATGCCGCGCAGGATCAGGCCGGGGTTCATACCTTTTCCCATGGCTTATTCGGACTTTGCCTGGCGAACCGCACTGACACGCGGTTTGGAGCCGCGCGCCGTCAACCACATCACGCCCAGCACATCGCGCACCGCGACCGACAAACGGTCCCACATGCCGTATTTGGAGATGCCGCGTTCGCGGTGGCGGTGATTGACTTCGACCGACACCACCGCGCCGCCGCGTCGGATCATCAACGCAGGCAGATAGCGGTGCATGTGATCAAAGCGCGGCATGTCGAGGAACGCCGCGCGGGTAAAGACCTTCAGTCCGCAGCCGGTGTCGGGTGTGTTGTCGCCCAACAGCTTTTGGCGCACCGCGTTGGCGAGCTTGGATTGAAAGCGTTTCCACTCGGTATCTTTGCGCTTGGCACGCCATCCGGCCACCAGCAGATAATCAGGATCTTGGGCTTCTTTGAGGCGGGCGAACAAGGCGGGAATGTCGGCGGGGTCGTTTTGTCCATCGCCATCAAGGGTCGCGATGTAGGTCGCGCGGGCGCGTTTGACACCGGTGGCGACCGCGGCGCTCTGGCCACAGGCGGTTTCGTGTTTGTAGACGCTCAGACGGGGCTGCTCAGCCGCCATTTCGGCAAGTTTCTCGGCGGTGTCGTCGGTCGAGCCGTCGTTAACATAAACGATTTCATAGTTGGCGACGCCATCCAGCGCCGCTGAAATTTCTTCGATCAGCGGGCGGATGTTTTCGCTTTCGTTGTGCACCGGCACCACGACGGCGATCTCAAACGGGCGGTTGGTTTCTGGGTGTGCTGTCATGGTCGTTCCGAATGGTCGCCAAACCTGTGCGAATCCGCGCCCTCAGCGCGCTTGCCTTGCCTTGTACACGCTCTGAAAGCGCCATGCCAGTGCCGAGGGGGTAATTTTGGTGAAAAATACCCCATATATGACAAGGTTTTTACATTTCCTGCTTGGTCTATCGGTCGTTCGGGGTATCATCCGAAAGTATAAAAGCATACAAAATGGGCGGCCGGGCGCTTTAAAGTTTGGGAACACGACGACTGTGCACGATTCATTCGAGCAAGCATTAGATTATGCGAAACAAGCACTAGAGCAGATGGTGAAGCACGCTGTGCCCGCCTCGCCGAATAACTTCCTGGTTTGGTATACGCACGTCGCGGGCCGTGAACCGGATTTGTCGCGGATGATCTCCATCTTGATCGACAACAATCAAGATTTCACCGAAGCGGTGAATACCGATCTGTACTTCAAATTCTTCAGCCTCGAAGAGCAAGATCAGGCCCTGCACGAAACCACCACGCGGATCGAGACCGAATTGCAGCACATCCTCAGGTATGTTGGGGATGCGGGCGAAGGCGCGGCGGAATACGGCAGATCCCTGGCTTCGGTCAAAGGCGATATTCTCGGCGCCAAGGATGTCGAGGGACTGAAAAACGCGGTTACCAAGGTCATCGCCGATACCCGTAAGATGGAAGAAATCAACCTGACGCTGGAATCGAAGCTGGCGCAATCGACCGACGAGATCGGCCAATTGCGCGAAGATCTCGAAGACATGCGACGCGAAGCCCTGACCGACGCGCTGACCGGCATGGCCAACCGCAAATTGTTCGACATGGAGCTACGCCGACACGCTCGGGATGCCATGGAATCGGGCGAGAATTTGAGTTTGTTGATGATCGACATCGACCACTTCAAGACCTTCAACGACACTTATGGTCATCAAACCGGCGACGAAGTGTTGAAGCTGCTGGCCAGCACCATGACCAAAGCAGTCAAAGGCGAAGACATTCCCGCGCGTTATGGCGGCGAAGAATTCGCGGTGATTTTGCCGAGTACGGACCTGGACGGCGCGGTTCACGTCGCCGAACACGTTCGCGATCGCATCTCGACCAAAAAACTGGTCAACCGCGCCACCAACCAGAACCTTGGCCGCATCACGGTGTCGGTCGGCGCGGCGACGTTCGAATTTGGTGAACCACTGAGTGACCTGATCAGACGCGCGGATCAAGCCTTATATAAAGCCAAGGCTATTGGCCGCAATCGGGTGGTCAGTCAGGCGGATTTGAAAAACGGCGAATTGACGTTTAGCTGAGTTTTTCACGAGCGTCTCTGGTATTGAATGCGTTCCTTCTTTATTATCAAAGAATTGTTCGCCTGATTTCGCGCATTTGGACCGTTCGTATGCTGCGCTTGCCGTTCTCCCTATCGCTTCTGCCGACACGCCTCTATCAAGGGGCGCGCAATTTGTTGCGCAACGACCAACTGATTTTGGCGCTGCTGTCGCTGTTTATCGGTTTGGTGGGCGGAGCCCTGGTGATCGGGTTGCGCGAAGCGATTTCGTTTTTTCAATTTCATTTTTACGGCGCGCCGGGTGAGCGGCTGTACGACACCGTCGCCGGGTTGCCGTGGTGGCAAGTGGTGGCGGTGCCGACCCTGGGCGGCGTGGCGGTCGGTCTGCTGATTCGTTACGCCATGCCCGGCGGACGTGCTCAAGGCGTCGCGGATGTGATCGAGGCCAGCGCGTTGCGCGGTGGCCGCATGTCGGTGTCCACCGGCTTGCGTGCGGCGGTGGTCAACGCGCTTTCCATCGGGGCGGGCGCATCGGTCGGACGCGAAGGCCCGGCGGTTCATTTGGGGGCGTCATTGGCGGGCTGGATTGCCAAGAAGCTTCACCTCAGCCGTTCTTTGTCGCGCACCCTGCTGGGCTGCGGGGTGGCGGCGGCGGTGGCGGGATCGTTCAACGCGCCGATTGCGGGCGCGCTGTTCGCCAACGAGGTGGTGATCGGTCACTACGCACTGAAAGCTTTCGCCCCGGTGGTGATCGCGTCGGTCACCGGCACGGCGGTATCTCGGGCGTACTACGGCGACTTTCCCGCGTTCGTGTTGCCGCCTCATGCGATCACCTCGTATTTTGAGTTTCCCGCCTTCATCGTGCTTGGCGTGCTGGCGGGACTGGTGGCGAGCCTTTTGCTCAAGGCTATTTTCACCGCACAAGACGTGTCGCAAAAACTACCGGGGCCGTCTTGGTTGCGCCCCGGCATCGGTGGTTTGTTGGTCGGTGTGATCGCGCTGTTTCTACCCCAAGTCTTAGGCGTCGGTTACGGCATCACCGACGACGCCTTGAGCGGCAGCGTGGCGCTGTGGTTGCTGGCGGCGGTGTTGGTCGGCAAAATCGTGGCCACGGCGCTCAGCCTCGGCTTCGGTTTCGGCGGCGGGATCTTTTCGCCCTCGTTGGTGGTCGGCGCGATGTTGGGCGGGGCGTTCGGCATCGTCGCCACCGGCCTGATGCCAACGTTGCAGACCGGCACCGGCGGCTACACCTTGATCGGCATGGGCGCAGTGGCGGCGGCCACCTTGGGTGCGCCGATTTCGACCACCTTGATCGTGTTCGAAATGACCGGCGATTATGAACTGACCATGGGTTTGATGCTGGCGGTGGTGGTGTCCACCGGCATCACCCGCCACATTTCCAAAAACAGCTTCTTCCAATTGCAGTTGGAACGGCGCGGTCTGGATTTGAAGGGCGGTTTCGAAAGCGCCTTGCTGCGCGCCAGCCGGGTGTGTGACGTGATGGAAGAAAGCGGTGAACTGGTCAGCCCGGAAATGCCCTTGTCGCAATTGCGCGTGAGCCTGCAAGACAGCAAGTTGGGTGAACTGTTCGTCGTCGATGGCGAGGGGAAATTGATCGGCACCATCACGTTGGCCGATTTGAGCGAGACCGCGTTCGATCCCGCCATGGACATGCTGATCAACGCCGCCGACGTGGCGCGCCGCCGCCCGCCGGTGTTGCAGTGCGACGATCACCTGGAAGACGCCTTGAAGAAAATCCGCAGTTCGGGGGAACATCTCATCGCCGTGGTCGACGACCTGGAGAGCCGTAAATTCCTCGGCACGGTGGAAGAAAAGCACGTCATGTCCGCCTACAACCGCGCCCTGTTGCAAAGCCGTCACGAAGAACGTGACGTTTAAGGGCCTTTCAGGTCTTTTCGCCATGGATGCACGTGCTATATATCCTGGATGAATGATCCCTTTGAATTGATGGACCCGGCCGACGAGCCCGTTGGCGCGCCGACGCGCCCCGCGCCCTATCTGGACACGCTCAACGAAAGCCAGCGCGAAGCGGTCGAGGCCACCGACGGCCCGGTGTTGGTGCTGGCAGGTGCGGGCACCGGCAAAACCCGCGTGCTGACCACGCGCTTGGCGCACATCTTGTTGCAAGGCCGCGCACGCCCCGGCGAGATGCTCGCCGTGACGTTCACCAACAAAGCCGCGCGCGAAATGCAAGAACGCGTCGGCACGATGTTGGGCACTCCAGTCGAAGGCTGGTGGGTGGGCACCTTTCACGCCCTGGCCGCGCGCATCCTGCGCCGTCACGCCGAAGCCGTGGGGCTGAAGCCCAATTTCACCATCTTGGACACCGACGATCAGGTGCGGCTGCTCAAGCAGATTCTCGACGCTCGCGACATCGATCCTAAACGCTTTCCGCCGCGGACCTTTTCCGCCGTCATTCAGCGCTGGAAAGATCGCTCCTTGATGCCGGATAAGGTTCCGAGCAGCGAAGCGGGCGACGCCTTGGACGGTCACGCCATCGCGGTTTACAAGGACTACCAGCAGCAGCTGCAACGCCTCAATGCGGCGGACTTCGGCGATCTGCTGATGCTGTGCGTCGACCTGTTTCAGGGCCAGCCGGAAACCTTGAAATATTACCAAAACCGCTTTCGCTACATCTTGGTCGACGAATATCAAGACACCAACGTGGCGCAATATCTATGGCTGCGGCTGTTGGCGATGGGCCATCAAAACATCTGCTGCGTGGGCGACGACGACCAATCGATCTATTCGTGGCGTGGCGCCGAGGTCGGCAACATCTTGCGTTTCGAGCAGGATTTCGCCGCCGCCAAGGTGGTGCGGTTGGAACGTAATTATCGTTCCACCCCGCACATTCTCGGTGCGGCGTCCGGCCTGATCGCCAACAACGAAGGACGTCTCGGCAAGACCTTGTGGACCGACCTGGACGAAGGCGAAAAAGTCCGCGTGCACGGGGTGTGGGATTCCACCGAAGAAGCGCGCTGGGTCGGTGACGAGATCGAAGCCCGCCACAGCAAGGGCGAGCGTTTGTCGACGATGGCGATCTTGGTGCGCACCTCGGCGCAAACGCGCGAGTTCGAAGAGCGCCTGATCACGCTGGGCATACCGTACCAAGTGATCGGCGGACTGCGGTTCTACGAACGCCAAGAAATTCGCGACGCGGTGGCCTATCTGCGCGTGATCGCCCAACCCGACGACGACTTGGCGTTTCAGCGCATCGTCAATCTGCCCAAACGCGGCCTCGGCCAAGCGACCTTGCAGACGGTGCACATGCACGCCCGCGCCCGCGCCATTTCCCTGACCGCGGCGATCCGCGAGCTGCTCACCACCGACGAATTCAAACCCAAGCCGAAAAAGACCTTTGCCGATCTGATGACCGATTTCGATCGCTGGCAGGGTATGGCGCAGGACCACAGCCCGGCCGAACTGATGGACATCGTGTTGGATGAGTCGGGCTATACCGAGATGTGGAAGCTCGATAAATCCATCGACGCGCCAGGGCGCATCGACAACCTCAAGGAACTGGTGATCGGGCTGAGCGAGTTCGACACTCTGACCAGTTTTTTGGAACACGTTTCGTTGGTGATGGAAAACGAAGACAACAAGGGCGACGACAAAGTCACCGTGATGACCTTGCATGGCGCCAAGGGGTTGGAATTTGACACCGTGTTTCTACCCGGCTGGGAAGAAGGGCTGTTTCCCCACCAGCGCGCGCTGGATGATACCGGCACCCAAGGTTTGGAAGAAGAGCGCCGCTTGGCTTACGTCGGCATCACCCGGGCGCGCAAGCGCGCCAACGTGACGTTCGCCGCCAACCGGCGTATCTACGGCCAGTGGCAATCTTCGCTGCCGTCGCGTTTCGTCGATGAACTGCCCAACGAACATATCGAACGTGGTGGCGACCTTGGCCTCAGTCGCGGCGGTTTCGATGACGGTCAAACCCTATATGGGGGCTCGGGTTCCGGACAGGGTTATGGCGCGGGATGGAAACGGGCGCAGAGCCGCAAGCGCGAAGACGATCTGGTGTTCGCACCCGCGCGCATGACGGCGGACGGTTTGGGCGTCGGGCAACGCATTTTTCATCAGAAATTCGGTTACGGGGCGATCAAGTCGGTGGATGGCGACAAGCTCGACATTCAGTTCGAAAAGGCCGGGTTGAAAAAAGTCATGGCCAGCTTCGTCGAAAAAGCGTGAACGCTGACAGTTGCCGTGCACATAAAAAAACGCGGGCCGAAGCCCGCGTTTTGGCGTTCTAGAGGTTCTGGGTTTACATATAGACGATCGCGATAAATGCGATCATCACCAGGCCGCCCAGCATGGCCAAACCGTATTTGTGTGTCATGTCCGTCATCACTCATCTCCCAAATGTGTTGTCCACATGTTGTTGCTCCTGATCCCCCCAGGATCCTCAGAGGCTTTCTCGACCTCTTGAAACGTGAGCGTATCGCTGTCCCGCATTTTATTTTTCTGATCGCACTGTACCATAAAAAATAACCACCCACAAATTAGGGTCTTTTAATATGAATACCCTCTAATATGTGGAAAATAGAGGGGCGGCGCGGTGGAAAATGTGCCGGCACCGCGCGATTGTGCGTTGACGTACCTCGTGGGCTCTTCCATACCTTGGGACATGACAGACGATACGCAAATCTGGTCGATTTCCTTGGAAATAGCCGACCAACACGTGACGGCTTTCGAGCAGGCGCTCGAGCCGTTGGTGGATTCATTGATGTGGACGGTGGATGAACCGCGCGGCGTTCAGCGCATGCAGGGCTACACCACCACCGAGCCCGACCCGGCGACGATTTCGTCGGCGCTTGCGGCCGTGGCCGAAAGCCTGGGCATCGATGCGCCGGAGACGACCGTCGAAGAACTCGCACCGCGCGATTGGGTAGCGGAAAACCTGAAGGAATTTCCGCCCATCGATGCCGGGCGCTTCTTCATCTATGCCAGCCATGTCGAGGAACGCCCGTTGCCGGGCCGCATTCCGATGCGCATCGACCCCGGCGCGGCGTTCGGCACCGGTACCCATGCGACCACGTCGGGCTGTCTGCAAGCGATCGAAGATTTGGGCCGCCGCCATGAGTTCGTACGTCCCTTGGATGTCGGCACCGGTTCCGGCATCCTCGCCATCGCCATGGCCAAGTTGTGGAAGTTGGAGGTTCTGGGCACCGACATCGACCCCACAGCCGTGCGGGTGGCGCGGGAAAATGCGCATCTGAACGGCGTTGCGAACCTGTTGGATTTTCGCGCCGGTCCCGGTTTCAAACCGATTTCGGACCACGCCCGGTTCGATTTGATCGTCGCCAACATTCTCGCCCGGCCGTTGACGGCGCTGGCACCGGGCTTGGCGCGGCGGTTGTCGGCCGGGGGGTATGCCGTGCTTTCGGGGCTGATCGTGCGTGACGAGCGGTTCGTCCTGGCCGCGTATCTGGCCCAGGGCTTGAAGCTGAAACGGCGTTACGTGCGCGATGGTTGGCTGACGTTGGTGTTGAAAAAGCGCGGTTAGGCTTAACCGGCCTTTCGGTTCGCGCTTTGCGCGGCGTGCGTCGACGGCGTGAAACGCTCGCCGGACCCTTCCGCATACTCGGTCTTTTGCGCTTCGCCCTTTTTCGCCAACGCCGTCAGGGTTTCCGCCTGGCGCTTGCGTTGATGGCGAATTTCGGCGGCGAGTTTTTCGACATGAAAGACGTTGCTTTCGAGCTTCTGGATGCGCGTCATGGCCTTGAACAACGCCGCTTCCAACTCGCTTTGGCTGTGCGATGCACGGCGCATGACCTCGCTGGCGAAAAACAGCGCCAGCAGCGAAAGGATAAAGCCGAGAATGCCAAAAACCTGTGTCATGAGATCTGTACCGTTCTGGTCAGCGCCCGCAGATATGCGAAGTAGTCCTAACAATGACCCGCAAGGACTAAAAAAATGGTAAACGTTTGATTCAAATATGACTCTTGGGTTCGCGTGAGCGCTTGTCCTAAAAACGGCCCCACGTCAGCGCGATCAGCACCGAGCTGCCGCTGAGCACGCCGAGGCCGACGTTCTTTTTCGCGATAACGAACACCGCCAATCCCGTCCCGGCGGCGGCGAAGCGCATCCAGTCGGGGGTTGCGGCCAGGGCGCCAACGGGCATCCAGATCATGCGCACCACCAAGCCCGCCAACAAGGCGTACGTGACGCAGGTGATCCATTCGATCACCGCCGATTCCGTTCCGATTTTACCGGACAGAAACGCACCCACGGCGCGCGAGGCATAGGTGGCGACGGCCGCCAAGGCGATCGCGGTCATAGGTGTATATAAAGTCGCGTCGGTCATGGCTTGCTCGCGCGTTGGAGCCATGCCGATTGCACCCTCCGCCCCCAGGGGCTGCGCCCGACCCACCAAGCGGCCGTGCCGCCGACGAGGCCGGTGGCGATCAGGCTCCAATCCGGTGCGACCTGATACAACAGCGGGCCCAACAGCGCGCCGATCGTCAGCGACAGCACCTTGGCGACGTTGCGCAGATCGAACAGAAACAGCAGCAGAAAATACAGCGGGTTCAAAAACACCAACGCCAAGGTGATGGGTTGGGGTACCTGACCGGCGAGGTAAAAACCGATCACGGTGGCCAACGGCATGTTGAGATAAAGCGCCAAACCGTACCCGGTCAGATAATGCAGGCGCTGGTCCTGGCTGAGATCGGGCAAGCGGCGCATGGTGCCGACCCAACTGGTCGCGGCGATCAACATGGCGACGGCGTAATAGGTCCATGCCGACACCTCCGGGCGGCGCACGTGAGGCAACAACGACACCGCCAACGGCAACAGTCGAGCATTGATGAAGCCGACCGCCAACACCAACGCCATCAGGGGTGCGCCGCTGTAGGCCATTTCCGCCATGGCGATCTGGCCCGGCAACGCCCACGTCGACAAGGTCGAGAACAGCGCATGCCACACCGACCAATCGAGGTCGTGGATCATCGATCCGAAACCGACGAAGCTGGCGCCCATGACCATCATCGGCACGCCTGCGGCTTCGCGCGCGCCGCCCCAGAACGCCGCGCGCGGCGAACAAAAGGCGGATGGTCTATCGGGGGCATGGGTATCGGTCATGATGAAACTGCATGTGGGGAGGACGGGCAGAGTGTGCAACGCGACAATCAGAACCTCAATGGAAATCGTTTACGAGGTGGTGTGCGCGAACGCATGGACATGCGCGCGCGTGGGTCGTAGGCTCTGGTAGACCTAGGAAAGATATGTCCGTCAGGGGGCGGCGCCGTGGACAGTTTATTCGACATCACGCAATTGAACCAAGTGCTGAACGAGATTCAGACGTTCGTTCAAATGCATATTCTGGTGATCCCCAACTTGATTCAGTTGGCGGTGGTCGCGCTGACCTATTTGCTGGCGCGTATGGTGGCGCGGCCGTTGGTCAAGGTGTTGGACAAAATCCTCGCCGGTGCCTGGGCCAACAAGTATCGCTATCAGGTCAGCCTGATCCTCAAGCCCTTGCTGATGCCGCTGACGTGGTTGGTGTTTGCCGGCGCGACGCAGTTCACGGCGTTGCAGCTGGGTTGGCCAAGCGCCATCATCGGTATCGCGGTCAGCTTGCTCAGGGCCTGGGTGTTGATCCGCCTGATGCTGAATTTCATCGCCGACCCGTGGTGGTCGAAAGCGGTGGCGGTGTTCGTTTGGGTGGTGGCTGCCCTGGACATCGTCGGACTGCTCGACCCGACCCTAATCTTTCTCGATCGCCTGTCCATAAATCTCGGTGATTTCCGCCTGTCGCTGTTGCTGGTGGCCAAGGGCATCGTGGCGCTGGTCGTTTTGCTGTGGCTCGCCAATTGGGCGGCGCGGTTGGTGGAAAATCGTCTCAGGGGCATCGCTCAATTCACCCCGTCGCAAAAAGTGCTGATCGGAAAGCTGGCCCGGGTGTTGCTCATCACGGTGGCGATTTTGATCGCCATCAACAGTGTCGGCATCGACCTCACGGCGTTGGCGGTGTTCTCCGGCGCGTTGGGTCTGGGCATTGGTATCGGTTTGCAAAAGGTGGTGAGCAACCTGTTGTCGGGGGTGATCTTGTTGATGGATCGCTCCGTCAAGCCCGGCGACGTGGTGTCCATCAGCGGCACCTATGGTTGGATCAACGCCATCGGTGCGCGCTACGTTTCGGTGATCACCCGCGACGGCATCGAGCATTTGATTCCCAACGAAGTGTTGATTTCGACGCCGGTGGAAAACTGGTCGCATTCCGACCGCTTGGTGCGTCAGCGCCTGCCCATCGGCATTTCCTACGATTCCGACGTCAAGCTGGCGATCAAACTGGCCGAGGATGCGGGGGGCGAGTTTTCCCGCATTCTGAAAAACCCCGCGCCGCGCTGCTTGCTCAAAGGCTACGGCGACAACGCTTTGAATCTGGAACTTCGGGTGTGGATCGAGGATGCGGAAAAAGGCGTGTCCAACATCAAAAGCGAAATCTACCTGCGCATCATGGAATTGTTTGCGGAACACGGCATCGCCTTCCCCTATCCGCAGCGCGACATTCATGTCAAAGGCCCGGTGCATTTGATGTTCGACGGCACCTTGGTGCCCGACGACGAGCCGGATTCAGTCAGCGGCGCCGTCGAAGGCGGCGCGGTCGGCTTGAATGACGGCCCTCAGATCAAAGGATCGTAGGCCCATTGCAGCACCGCCTGGCGTTGGCGCGGTCGGCAAAAAACATCGGCGGGCTGGCAGTTCTTTTTGATTTGCGGGATATGGCGCGCGCCGAACGCTTTCCAACGCTTGATTTGAAAATCGTCCACGCCTGGCACGCGCCGCCCCAGGGTGTAGCGGCAATACCACTGAAACCAACCAAGCGGATCTTCGGGCGTGATCCAGCCCTTTTGCTGCCACACCTCGCGCGGCTGACCGGCGGCGACGGAAAAATAATTGAGGCTCTTGTCGAACCCATGCGTCGACAACTTGGCATTGGCGAACCAGCTTTGCGGCAAATCTTCGGGTACGCCGTTGGGATCGTCGCCGAAATACCAGCCGCCGAAAACGCCCATTTCGAGCATCTCTTGCGGGGTCAGTTGCGGGGTGAAGTTCGTGTCGCTCATGACATCTATATAGGAACTCAGATCCGGCGTTGCACCAGTTCGGCGATTTCACCGTCGCTCAGCACGACCGGATTGGTCTGCATGGACGAACCGCGGCTGTTTGCGACGATGCGGTCCACGTCGCCATCGCCGACGCCGAAAGTGCCCAGGCGCGGCAGCTCCAGGCGTTCGGTCCAATCTCTAAGCGTGCGCACCAAACCGTCGAGGGCGTCGTTACCGCGCAAGTTGTCGCTCAGCATCAGCGCGCCTGCGCGGGCGTAAACGCTCAGCGCCGGGCTCGACGGCGCGCGTTCGATCAGCGCGCGGATGTTAATGTCGGTGGCTTCCGCGACCAAGGTGCCGCACACCACGCCGTGGGGAATGGGAAACAGCGAGCCCAGCGGTTGCGCCAAGCCGTGCACCGATCCCAATCCAGTTTGCGCCAAGCAAATACCCGACATCAGTGAGGCATAGGCCATGTGGGTGCGGGCCTCTTGGGCACGCGGCCCGGTCTCGCCTTCCAGCAACCACATGTCCCAAAACCCTTGGGCGAAGCGTTCCAAACCCGACCATGCCAACGCGGCGGTCATGGCGTTGGAGCGGGTCGAGGTCAGGCTTTCCAGCAATTGCGTGAACGCATCCATGCCGTTGGCGGCGATCACGGATTTGGGGCAGGTGGTCAGCAGGTCGGGATCGACGATGGCGCTTACCGCCACCAAGGCGTCGTCGCGAAACGATTTTTTGAAGCCGTCCGCACCGTGGCGCGACAGCACCGCGTTCTTGGTCGCCTCGCTGCCGGTGCCGGCGGTGGTGGGCACGCAGATCAACGGCGTGGCGGGACCTCGATACGGCAACTCCGGCCCGACGCCTTCCAGGTGATCCATCACCGAATTGGCGGGGATGAGCAACCCCGCGATGGCCTTGGCGGCGTCCACCGCGCTGCCGCCGCCGATGCCGACCACCACGTCGAAGCCACCGTCGGCATGATCGCGCACGGCGGCGTCGACCAGTTCGGGGGACGGCTCGTCACGAACGGGAATAACGTCGAAGGCGATGGCGTGTCGATCCAGTTGCGATTGCAGCTCGACCCACGCCTGGGATGCAAGGAACGATTTGTCTCCGGTGACGAGCAAAACCTTGGTGCCGAAGCGCGAAATTTCATCCGGCAACTGCGACAGCGTGCCCGCGCCGAAGATGATTTTCGGCAGTCGTGCGATGGAAAAAGTTTCAGGCATGACGGGCGGGTCCTCTGTCGAGCTGATGGTGTGTGCGGGAATGTGTTTCGTATCAAGACCATAAACCGGACATCGGCGCGCATCAATCCATGGCGGGCACCCAAGACAGCCGACCATATAGTACAAATCCCTTATGTCGCCTGTGTTATAATCACTCTAAGCTATCTGTAAGACGCTGTTGGGATGAAGCGGGATGCAGGTCAGAGACACCGTACTGAGATGGCTTGAAGAGTTCGGGCGTGGCGCCCGCATCGTGTTTGCGCTGGCGGTGGTCGTATTCGTGTTGGCAGTGACCGAGTTCGTCGCTTCTCTCAGCACCGGCAAAGCCATCGATCAAGAGCGCGCCGACGTGGTCGAGGAACTGTCACTGATCCGCGCACGCCTCGAAGGCGAAATCAATTCGACGCTCTATTTGACCCGCGGCATGATCAGTTATGTCGCCACGCATCCCGATCTGACCTGGAACGATTTCGAACCACTGGCGATGGAGATGGTGACGGCGGGCCGTCACATTCGCAATCTCGCCCTAGCGCCGGACAATGTCATCGAATTCATTTATCCCCTTGCGGGCAATGAACGGGCGTTGGGGCTCAACTACCGTGAAAACGCGCAGCAGTGGCCGGCCATTCAGCGGGCCATCGATTTGGGCAACACCATCGTTGCCGGTCCGCTCAAACTGGTCCAGGGCGGCGAAGGACTGATCGCGCGGACACCGATCTACGTGCAAGACCGGACGGCATATCCCGTCGTACCGCCTAAATTTTGGGGCATTGCGGCGATCGTCATGGACACGCCATCGCTGTTTTCGACAGCGGGCGTGGCGGCGCGGGTCGGTGATTTGAACGTTGCGCTCAGGGGCAAGGATGGCCTCGGTGCGGAGGGTGACGTATTCCTCGGCAATGCGGAGTTGTTTTCCACCCCTGGTGTGGTAACGCAAACTGTGACATTGCCGAACGGCGCGTGGCAGATGGCGGCGGCACCCGCAGCCGGATGGGGGGCATCGGACAAAACCTCGCTTGCGGTGCGCGGTATTGGCATCGTCGTGGCGCTGATCTTTGGCGGACTGGTGTATTCTCTGCTGTCGCTGGAACGGCGCAATCGCGATTTGGCGCTGCACGATCATCTGACCCGTTTGCCCAATCGGCGTTTGATGTATGACCGCCTGAACCAGTTGGCGGCGCTCGGCGACCGTTCCAAATTCGGTTTTACGCTGCTGTATATCGATTTGGATGGCTTTAAACCGATCAATGACGAGTTCGGCCACCATGTTGGCGACAAGGTGTTGGTCGAGGTCGGTGAGCGACTGATGGCGTTGACCCGAAAGTCAGACACCGTGGCCCGCGTGGGCGGTGACGAATTCGTGATCGTTTTGCCGGGCGTCACGGACGCTTCGACTTTGGATGGCGTTTTGAAAAAGCTGCATACATGCCTTAACCGCCCCATGAAGCTGGGCGAACGGGAACATATTGTGCAGGCCTCTGTGGGCGTTGCGCGGTTCCCCGAAGATGCCGACGATGTCGAGCGTCTGGTGAATTTAGCCGATAAGAATATGTACATGGAAAAAAACACCAACGTGGCGAACCTGCGCGTCGTTTGAGCGTCCTGCACATCAGCCTTTCTTTCCGCCCCAATCATGCTTATTTAGACGGCATGATGATGTTTGCTTCGCGTACGCTTGGAATCGTGGTGTCGGTTGGGGTGCTGTGCAGCGCCTCCAGCGTGTCGGCGGCGGTCTGCGCAGCGCAATACAGCACTTTGGTCGAGGTTCGCCTGATTGACCCGGCGCCCAAGGTGGTGACAACCTCAAGCCTCCACCAGATCAACTCCAAAGCCAAGGCACACGGTTTGCTTAAGCGTAACAATTTGGTGTTGGGCTTGACGCAAAGCGAGGTTGAGACGTCGCTTAACATCGGCTTTCGCGGCTACCAGCAGGGTGGGCGCACGTGCATGACAGTCGATCGCGTCGACGTCAGCTTCGGCCACAGTATGCTCGACATTCAAGTTCCCAAGGAATACGCGCGGGGCAGTTGTCAGTACACCACGGTGCTCAAACACGAAATGGAGCATGTACGCGTCAACCGCGAAGGCGTGCGCAAGTACGCCAAGATCCTCAAACGCGATCTGGCAAAAGCAATGACTGGGTTCAGCCCTCGTGTGGTCCATACCATGCAGAGCGGTCAGGCCGAAGCGCAACGCGTATTGCAAAAGGTCGTGAACCAACTCACGACGCAGTTCCACAAAGAGATCGATGCGCAACACGCTCTGATAGATAAGCCAGGCGGTGCATATGACGCATCTGGCGCCTGTGGTAACTGGTAACTCATTTATAAACAAATCGATGCCGGCAATTCATCTTACTAATTAATGGTTGTGGGACTTTCATATTCCGCGCAGAGCCTATATCATCCCCCAAGATATAGAGTTGGTGATGAATTGCATTTGGGGATCTCATGGGCAGTTTTAGAACAACCTATTTATGCCTTCAGATGACGGCGTTGGTCACGCTCGTATGTGCGTCTTGGTTGCACATAGGGGAAGCCGATGCGCAAACGTCGGCATCTGCTGCGCAACACGCAAGCTTAGCGTCCGTCGATGTCCAGAGCCTATTGAAAACCGCCCGCTCCGGCGATGCCATCGCTCAATTGAAAATGGGCGACCTGCATATGCAGGGGCGCGGAGTTTTGCATAACTACAGTTTGGCGGCGGCTTGGTACAGCAAGGCCGCCAAAGGCGGAAATGCAAAGGCGCAGCGCAAACTCGGCCTGATGCATCTGCGCGCCGAGGGCGTGGCGTTGTCGTATCCAGACGCCATCATGTGGCTGGGCAGGGCCGCGCACGGAGGCGAACTGGCGGCTTTTCAGGATCTGTATCACCATTACACATCCGTGGAGCCGGACCCGGCGGCGGTACAAAAATGGCAAGAGGTCGAAGCAGGCCTCAAGCAAAGCCTCGAGCAGGACAACGAAAACTTTGCGGAGCTTTTGGACAAAGCCAAAGCCGGCGATGCCGTGGCGCAACGCCGGGTGGCCTTACGCTATGAAAAAGGCCGTGGCATCAGCCGTGATTTCGCGGCTGCCAGGGATTGGTATCTGGCAGCGGCGGACCAAGGCGACGTGCGTGCGCAAGACAATCTCGCCGACCTCTATCTGGCGGGGACCGGTGTGGAAAGAGATTCGGCGCGGGCGGCGCGTTGGTATCAAAAAGCTGCGGACCAGGGGTTCGCCCGGTCTCAATACAGTCTCGGTGTTCTCTACCTAAAAGGCCTAGGCGTAGAGCAGGATGCGGAACGTGCGGCAGACCTGTATCGACAAGCGGCAACAAGCGGTTATGCCCGGGCGCAAACGGCGTTGGCGCGTCTTTACCGAAGAGGCGAAGGTGTCGAAGAGGATCAGGGGCAAGCCTTCAACCTGCTGAAAACTGCCGCTCTGCAAGGCTTTGGTCCGGCGCAACGAAGCCTCGGCGTTATGTATCAATTCGGCTATGGCACCGAAATCGACGATGTCGCCGCCGTGTCGTGGTACCAAAAAGCCGCCGAGCAAGGCGACGCCAAGGCTCAGGAAAATCTAGGCTTCATGTACCAGGCGGGGCGTGGTGTGGATAAGGATTATGGCCTGGCTATGGAGTGGTACAGGAACGCCGCGTCGCAGGGTTCGGCTCGGGCGCAAAACAAAATCGGCGTGATGTATCAATTCGGCAAGGGTGTCGGGGCCGACGTTGAGGAAGCGCGCCGGTGGTATCGATTGGCTGCCGATCAGGGTTACAAACAAGCGCAACTTAATCTCGAAGCATTGGGAGAAGTCCAATGATGACTGGGGTGTGGGCAAGGGCGAAGACTTTTTGCCGCAACGAAGACGGGGTTACGGCCATTGAATATGGCGTCATCATCGTCATGATTTCGGGCTCGCTGTTGTTTGCTTTGCCGCTGTTGGGATCCAACATCTACAATCCTTTGAACGAACTGGCCTCGGCGATCGACAATGGTGGCGGTGGCGCCAGCAGCGGCGACGACAGTGAAGGCAGCGACAATTCCGATGACTCCGGAGACGACGGTCATGGTGACGACGACGATGACCACGGCGACGACGATGAGGGCGACGACGACCACGAGCACGACGACTAAAGGTGTGGTTTTCGTGCTAAAGGTATCGCCTTGAAGTCGCAGGTATGAGATACTCTGGCTACAATGAAGTTCGATTTCGAACCATCTTTGCAATGGGCCGCCGGACACACCTGTGAGGTAGATTCTCCCAGGCGGTTTCGTTCGTCCAGATGGTTATTGTTGGCGTTTGGCGTTCTGTGTTTAGGGCTGTGTTTGGGCCAGCCGCACAGCGCGTGGGCGGGTAAAGACAAGGGCGATGACGATCACGACGATCGCGACGAAATCGAGATCCGCGAGAAACAGGAACTGAAATTTTCCACCATCGCCAGCAGTTATGCCGGGCCGGGAACGGCGACGGTCAGCCCCGATGGTATCTTGACCACCGGCGGCACCGCCGTTCATCTGGACGGCAACCCGCGCGCAGCCGAATTCAAGATCGAAGGGCGGAAAAATGCCACCGTCTTCATCACCCTACCCACGACCGTGACGGTAAGTGGCCCCGCCGGTTCGGCGCTGTTGACGAATTTCGTGTCCAGTCCGCCGGCCGGTGCTGCGCAGTTGGATGGAAGGGGTAAGTTGACGCTGAAGATGGGCGCGACGTTGAATATTCCTACCGGTCAGGCGGGCGGAGAATACAGCGGCGATTTCACCGTATACGTGGACCCCCAGTAGAGGCTGGATCCTCAGTTTAATGCAAGATCGGACTCTGCCAGCACCTTGCCGCCCTCTTCATCCGTTTCGCGGTAATTGACATGAAGGGTGCCGCCCGGTTTGAGGGTTACGCCATCGGGCACGCGCAACGTCATGACGACCCGGCGCTTGGTGTTGGGGGTGTAGACCGCGACGCGGCTTATGCGTCCGACAACGATTTCCTCGCCACCATTGGCGGGGCGGTAGATTGCCATCAAGTCGCCAAAAGCCGAACGGTCGCCCGCGCGGGTCAGCTCGATTTCCAGTTTCTGCGGCTCGGTGTCGGTGGCAGCGCTCAGTACCAGATTGCTCATCCCCGCGTCGGTGCTCAGCTTTCCATTGCGCACGATGATGGGAATGGTGACGCCGTAGATCGGGACCAGTTGAATGCGCAGTTCGCCCTTTTCCAGCGGCGTGTCGTCGGTGACGCTCCGACCGGCGTCTTCGGGTGGCACAGCGCGAAAGAACATGTGAGAGCGATATTCGCCGTCGGCCAGATTGGCGGGTTTGCGCAACGACAAACGCACCACTTGGGTGGCGCCTGGGGCAATGTCGATCTGACGCGGCGCGTAGCGGATCAGATCCTGGGCCGAAGACGGGATCGAAGACGGCGGGGTTTCTCCGGGCACGGCTTGGCTCATCTGTCCATTGTCGTCCATGCTCATGTCAATCAAGGAGATGCGGAAGGTCGCCGTCGCACTGCCGCGATTGGCCAAGGTTACCTTGGCTGACCGGGTGCGATCTTCGAACACCACGCGGGTGGGCGATACCACGAGATCGCCACCGCCTTGCGCTTGGGCGGAGAGCGGACCAGCGATCGCGGCCCCCGCTGATAAGAACGCCAGCCAAAGCAAAACCCGTTTCATCATGGTATCCATTATCCTTACAGTCTCATGGTCGCATCCGGGGCGCATCTGGTTCGGACCGATGTCCAGTCTTGCGCTAAGGCGCTAACAATTTGTGATGGGGGCTGGCGGGTTTGTCAATCAGTTGTAGGAAACGAGAATGTTAAGAAAGCCGTTTGAAACGGCTTGCACGCCGAAAGGATTGACCTTGGGCATGCCGACTTTTTCGGCAGGTGTGCCGTTTGGGTCAGCCTGTGAAATATTGGGTTCCCCGCCCGGACCGGTGTCCATGGTTAAGTCCAGTTGCAGAAACTCGGTGAATTTAACTTGCGCGCCGACAGCAAACACCGCCGTGCCGTCCGCGCCGATGGTCGGCGTGGTGCCGGCATTGTGTTCGAAGGAAACGAATTGCACCTTGCCTTGTTTGGACGTCGCTGAACCCGGCTGCGGCACGCTGATCGAGAATGTCTGGTCGGGAATGCCGGAAATGCTGAACAAAGCCGGTTGCATACGTCCCAGGCCGTTGTCCGTCTGACCGCTGGCCGTTTGCATTTGAATGTTGTCGGGCGAAACGTTGATCACGGTCGAGCCCGAGGCCGGCCGTTGCACGCCGATTTGAAAATTAGAAAGGGCCCCCAGCGTCGACGGCGATGCCACCACCTCGACGGATGCAACCCCACTGGTTCCCGCCGCATCGACGATCAACGGCACACCGACGGCAACCTCCACGGCCAAAACGGCCACGGCGATTGTGACGGATCTGGAATATGTGCGTTGCCCGAACACGTCAGGTAGCCTCATGTCGTCAGTCAAACGGAGTGTGGTTTGAAGCGTTCTTTCAACTATACCCTCAAACCGGCCGCATTTTCGATATGATTCTCGGAAAACGCGCTTTCAACAGGTCTGGCGGAAATGCATATCGAGCGGGAACAACAAGTTGCTCCCGCTCGATCGCGATGAAACGCGAAACCCGTGCTAAATCAAATCAGCCGCTTAGTAGTTCACGGTGATGTTGTAGGTACCCGTATAGGCGCCTGCAGGTTGGTTCGCGGAAACGTTCAAGGTCGCGCCGACGTTTACGGTCGCGGTGCCCGTAGCGGACAACGTGCCCGCGCCACCGGTGAGGTTGGTCGCGAAGGTGTCGACCGTCATCGTGTTGGCGCCGCTGCTCAGCGTGGCGGACGGATCGATGGTGACGGAGAACGCGGTGTTGACCGCGCCGGACACCAAGAATGCCGCCGGAACGGCACCGCCGCCGAAGTTGGCGACACCGCCGCCATAGGTCACGGTGCCCGCAGGGGCGACCACAACGGTGCCGGCCGTCGCGGAAGCGGTGACGGAACCGAAGCTCAATCCGGTGGTTTCAGCGATGGAGATCGGAGAGGCGATGGTCGCGCTAGCGGAACCACTTGCGCTGTTGGCCGCCAGGGCCTGAGTGCCGGTGAAAGCAATTGCCGCCAGCGCGGCAATCGCGGAAATCTTGGTCGTGTAGCTCATAAAAAATCCTTTTAGCATGGGCCGCCTAGGTTTCATCTAGTGTACGTTCGGCTCAAGCTTCTGCTTCCATTGCCACACGTTGTAACTGCTTTGTTTTGATCTGCTTCTGCATTTTTCAAGAGCACTTGTTGCACCGCTTATACACGCGCTTCCTGACATCAACCTGACAAGAAACGGCGAATTACACTTTTATTTCAGTAAATACTTTTTTAAGGAATTTCATAGGCGTCCGTAACTCACAGGAGGTATTCAGGTTTTCCTGCGCACACCCATCGATGCAGAAAAGTCCTCTGCAAAATTCTGTCAGCTAGATGTCAGTTCCGTCGGTTAGATTGAGCGCACATGAGGCGACTGAGCGGATACCGCACCCATAAAAACGTTCCCCTCACCTTGCTCGGATTCGGCTTTGCCGTTTGCCTCTGGGCAGGGTCGCCCACGTGCGCGCTGGCGCAAGCGCCAGAACCGCCGCCGCCGGTGGCATCACCGGTGCCGCCCGTGACCATGACAGACGAAGGCGCTGGCAACCGAAATGCCGACGCTTTGGGACTGGAGGTCGATGGACGCAATCTAACCGCACCGGACAGCGGGGCCGCTGCCGACACGGCAAACGACGACTTCGATCCCGATGCCAGTAAAATCGTGCATCGCTCTGACGACGAAATGCTGCTTTTGGAAATGCGTCTGGGCGGCGAGATTCTCGCCGACGCCATGCTCGGTTACCTGAACGGTTCCAGCCTGTTGCTGCCGCTGCGCGACGTGGCGGAAGTTTTGGAGTTTCCCATCGGCGTCGATCCGGCCGCGGGCACCGCCAACGGCTGGTTCATTCAAGAAAACAAACTGTTTTACCTAAATGTGCGCCGCGCCAACGTGGTGGTCGAAGGGCGTCAATCGACCTTCGACGCGGGGTTGGTGGAATTGCACCCCGACGATATTTTTGTCGATATTCGGTTGTTGTCGAAGTGGTTCCCGCTCGATATTCGGTTCGAGGTCTCCAAGCTGACCGTCGAGGTTCAGTCCCGCGAACCGCTTGCGGTGGAACGCAAGCTGGCTCGCGACGAATATCGCAAACGGATGTTCGGGGCGAAAAAGCAAACTCAAGATTTACCGGAAGCCATTATCCCGCACAAATTGGCGGACTGGCCGATGCTGAGTTTGGATACCAGCACCCGCCTCAACAAACCACGCGGCGCCAGCGCCAGCTTTTTTACCGACTACAACCTGTTGTCGTCGGCTGACCTGGGTTACGCCAACGCGGAACTGTTTGTCGCCGGCACCAGTAAAGACAAGGTCACGGGCACCCGCCTGAAGTTCGAACGCAAGGATCCAAACGGCAAGGTCTTCGGTGAGAGCCTGGGCAAAACCCCGATCACGGAAATGTCCGTGGGCGATATTTACACCCCGGAAATTCCATTGGTGGCGCGCACCCAGTTGGGACGTGGGTTCAAGGTGTCGTCCAAGCCGCTCGGAAGTCCGACTGAATTCGACAAGATCACCCTCGACGGTGATTTGCCGATCGGCTGGGAAGTCGAGTTGTACCGCAATGAAGTGCTGATCGCGTTTCAGGCCAGTTCCGTCGATGGCCGATACAGCTTTGGCGACGTGCCGCTGTTGTTCGGCGTCAACGTGGTGAAGCTGGTGTTCTACGGACCGCAAGGCCAGACCCGCGAAGAGATTCAGCAGTTCCGTGTCGGCGAGACCTTGGTCAAGCCCGGCGAGGTGCAGTTTCGCGTCAGCGGCGCCCAACACGACAAGCGCCTGCTCTATAAAAAAAGAAACACCGTCAAGGACGTCGACGGCGACATGCGCATGTTCGGCGAAGCGCAATTGGGGATCTCGAAAAACATTTCCATTGGCGCCAACGCCTCGATCGTTCCCGACGAAAGCGGTCAGCAACGCTATGTCGGTCTCAGCGCGGGCACGTCATTGGGCGATATCTATACCCGTGCCGAAGTCACCAAGCGCCAGGGCGGCGGAACGGCGGGGCGGTTGTCGGCGCAAACCTCCGTGGCGGGCGTCAGCGTGATTGGTCAGCATGACCGCTATTACGATTATTTCAGCGAATACATCGCCAGCAGCGGCGATCCTTTGACCAGCGTGTCGAAGCTGCGCCTGGATGGTTCAATCCCCGAATCGGTGATTCCCCGCATCCCGTTCGGCATCACGCTGGAACATTCGGTGCGCGAGTCCAAGGCCACCGAAACGCGCCTGACCAATCGCATGTCCCAGGCCATCGGGCCGGCCTCGGTGACCAATTCCTTGAACGTGGCCTACAACCGCAGCGCCGATGGCAGCATCGACAAAAGCGCCAGCGGTTCGTTGCTGGTTGGCGGGCGTATCGATGCGTTTCGCGTGCGCGGTTTGGTCGGCTATTCCATTGCACCGCTGAAAGAAATCAGCTCCATGTCGCTCAGCGGCGATTGGTCGATCAATAAGACCTACCAAGGCAGCGCGAACGTCACCCGTACCTTGGGCGACACCCCCGGCACGGCGTATTCCCTGGGCGTGAACTCGTCGTTTGATCAACTGTTGGCGGGCTTGGCGTTCGACTACACCAGTGCGCGGGAAATGGTCGCGAAGCTGACGTTGAACTTTTCCCTGACCCGCGACCCCAACACCGGTTCCATCGACATGGCGCGCGGCAACATCGCCAACAAGGGCGCCGTGGCGTCGAGGGTATTCTTGGACAACGATGACAATGGTGTGTTTTCCGATGGCGACGAGCCGCTTGAAGGCATCGGCTTCACCGCCAACGATGCGCCGTTGAAAGGGCGCACCGACAAGGACGGTTACGCCTACGTCAACGGCCTGGAGCCATACCGCGAAATGGACTTGAAGGTCGATGTCGCGACGCTGGGCGATCCGTATTGGATTGCCCATCCGGGTGGCGTGCGCATGGTGCCACGTCCCGGCACCACGGGACGATTCGATTTCCCCATCGTGTCCACCGGCGAAATCGATGGATCGGTGTTTCGCATCTGGAAAGAAGGACCCGGCAGCGTGTCGGGTGTAGTGGTGCAACTGTTGAAAGAAGACGGCACCGTGGTACGCGAGTTGGAAACCGCATACGACGGCTTCTTCCTGTTCGATTTCGTCGCGCCGGGGCTCTACACGCTACGCGTCTCGCCGGAGCAGTTGCAAAGTCTGGAACTCAGCGTCGACACCGAACGCACCATTCAAATCGACGGTGGCGGCACCATCGTCAGCGGCCAGGATTTCGTCTTGAAATAAGTCCCCCTGCAAATAGCGCCCCGTGCAAAGGGCGTTGATGTGCTACACTGAAAGGTGGAGATGGAACGCAGGAGGTGCGTGATGTTAAGCCGACGCTTGAGTGATAAGATCATTGCCGCCCACAAAATCGCGTGTGAGGAAAAGAAGCACGAAATCGCTTCGCTGTTGTTGGAAGCCTTGGAATACGATCTGTCGTCGATTGGCGGCGATCACCCGGAACACCGCGTGTGGTCGGAACGGATGGAAGGCGCGTTCGCGCTCCATGAGCAGGTCTTCAAAACGATCAAAAAATTCTGAGCGGGGGGAGCTCTCTATAGAAGGGCTCTGCTGCACAATTTGTACGATTATTGATGCGGGGCGTTGGATGACCCTAATCCTTGCGTCGTCATATCCGTGCAACATGGACCTGAGAAGATGCCCGGCGTGAAAAACGTCGAGTCTTCATTTCTAAAAACCGTTGGGTTTCAACAGCTCACCCCAGAAAAATACCATATTGCGGTTGCCAATGCTCATTCTCGGACATACGCTAATAGGCGGGTGGATCGGTTGCTCACGTGTGGTTGCGCGAGATGCCGGTCACGGAGGAACGCAGGACTAGGGGATACTGCAGAGGGCTGCCTTTACCCAACGAACAATTGACACACACAATCGTTAGATCCGGGGCCTCATCCCTAATGGCGACACCCGGCGGATTTCACAGAGTCTGTTTTTGCATCACGTCAGCGTGAGCAAAGCGGGCCGTATGCGTGCAATGAGTAATTTCCACTTTTGGGAGGAGTTCCAAATGTTCAAACCCAAAACCCACTTTCTCACCGGCGTTCTGGTGAGCACCGGACTGATTCTGGCAGCCGCCTCGGCGCAGGCCGAAACGCTGCGTCTTCTCACCTGGGGCGGGTATGCTCCGGAAAAGGTCGTCGAAATGTTCAAGGCCGAAACCGGCATTGACGTCGAAGTGACCAACTCCAATAACGAAGAAATGATCTCCAAGCTGCGCGCCACCGGCGGCGCGGGCTTCGATCTCGCCCAACCGTCTCAGGACCGCATCACCAGCGCGCAGGCGGAATACGACATCTACAAACCCATCGATCTGGCTAAGATCAATGCCGCGCAGATGATTCCGTCGATGCTCGAAGGCACCAAGAAAAACACCTCGTTGAACGGCGCGGTCTATGGCGTTCCTCATGTGTGGGGCACCAGCGCGCTGACGGTTAACACCACCAAAGCGCCTGATGTCAAAGACTACTTGGATCTGTGCAACCCCAAATACGCGGGCAAAGTGACGTATCGCATGAAACGTCCGACCTTGATCGCGTTTGCGTTCTCCATGGGCATGGATCCGTTTGCGGCCTACAACGACAAGGCCAAGTACCAAGATATCCTCGACAAGGTTCAGGCCAAGCTGATCGAATGTAAATCCAACGTCAAAGCTTACTGGACGGGTGGGGATGCGTTGATCAACCTGATTCGTTCCGACGAAGTCGTCGCCGCCATGGCATGGGACGGCTCGGGCTGGAAAGTGAACGCGGAAAAGCCTGAAGTGAAAACCATCGCTCCGACTTCCGGTGCGCTGGGTTGGATCGACACCTTCGCGTTGCCGAAAAAGACCAAGGCCGAAGACGCTGCTTACAAGTGGATCAACTTTGTGATGCAGCCCAAAATCGCGGCCATGATCACCGAAGCGGCCGGTAACTTCACCGCCGCCAAGGATGGCGACATGTATGTCACCGAAGCCAAGCGCAAAGTCTATCAAGACACGTTCTCGGCTGCGGCCATCGACAACATCAAATGGTATCCGCCGGTTCCTGCCGGTTTGGAAGACATGGAAGGCAAAGTCCTCGACCGCGTGCAAGCGGCGAAGTGATCTGAGCTTTCAAGCCTAGGATTGGCGCGGGGCGTTTTTACGTCCCGCGCCACTGTCTTATTTATTGAGCCATTTTTTGTTTTGCCTGAACGCCCCGGGGGACCGATGTCTGACACCGTCGAAAGCTATGATCTGGAATGCCGCAATTTGGTGCGCCGTTATGGCAGCTTTACCGCCGTCGACAACGTTTCGTTTGGCGTTCCGCAAGGCGACTTCTTTTCCATTTTGGGCCCCAGCGGCTGCGGCAAGACCACCATCTTGCGCATGATGGCGGGCTTCGATCATCCCACCTCCGGCGATATCTTGATTAAGGGCAGTTCGGTTCTCGACGTGCCGCCGAACAAGCGTCCGGTGAACATGGTGTTTCAACACCTAGCGTTGTTTCCGATGATGAGCGTGGCGGAAAATATCGCCTACGGTCTGGTGCGCAAAGGCCTGCCGAAACACGAAATCGCCGAGAAAGTGAAATCCGCGTTGGAACGCATCGATCTGCCCACCTCGGGCGACAAGGCCATCAAGCAACTGTCGGGCGGCCAAAAACAGCGCGTCGCTATTGCCCGGTGCTTGGTGTTGGAACCGGCGGCATTGTTGTTGGACGAGCCGTTGGGCGCGCTGGATTTGAAATTGCGCGAACACATGAAGGTCGAACTGAAAAAAATGCAGGATCAGTTCGAAACCACCTTCGTTTACATCACCCACGATCAGTCCGAAGCGTTGGTCATGTCCAACCACGTCGCGGTGATGAACGCCGGGCGGTTTGAACAAATCGGCACCCCGCAAGAACTCTATTACCATCCCACCACGGCGTTCGTCGCGGGTTTCGTCGGCGACAGCAACCGCTGGCACGGCACGGTCGAGCGGGCCGACAAGGACGGCGTTAAGGTCGTATCGTCCGACGGCGTTGAGCTGCTTGCCACGCCAGCAGGCGATGTCGCCCTGAATGCCGGCACCGAGGTAAATATTTTCGTCCGTCCGGAATCGGTGGTGTTGGCCGAAAGCGCCGAGCGGATCTCCGCCATGGAAAACCGCATCGAAGGCGAACTGGTGAGCATCCTGTTCAACGGCGCAAATTCCCGCGCCCTGATCCGCGACCGCGCCACCGGCGGCGAGCTCGATGTGGCGCTGCCGCAAACGGGCGAATTCTCGACGCTCAATCGCGGCCAGCACGTCTATCTCGGTTGGGGCATGGCCCAAGCCAAGGCGTTCGCCGCCACGGGTGACGGGGCCGAGGACGACGGGGGCGCGATATGAACTTAAGAGCCGCCACTCAACTCAGCTTGTTTTTGTTGTTGGCGCCGCTGCTGGTGTGGTTGATCGGCCTGATCATCTTGCCCCACGCCGACATGTTCGCCATCTCCTTGCGCGAACGCGTCGCGTTGCGGACTTACGAATTCAGTTTCGCCAACTACACCGAATTTTTCACCGAACCGCTTTATTGGCGCACCTTCGCGCGCACCGCAATCATGTCGACGTTGGCCACGGCGCTAACGCTGCTGATCAGCTTTCCGGTATCGTATTACATTGCGAAAATGCTGCGCGGACGGCTCAAGGCGTTCTTGTTTCTGCTGTGTCTGGTGCCGTTTTGGGTCAGCGAGTTGGTGCGCACCTTCGGCTGGATGATTCTGCTGCGGGAATCGGGCGTATTCAGCAATCTGTTGCAATGGGTGGGGCTTGCCGACGGGCCGGTGGAGATGCTTTATAACGACGCCACCATCATGGTCGGCCTAGTCTACACCTCGATGCTGTTTATGGTGGTGCCGCTGGTGACCACGCTCGACAGCCTCGAAGATGCGCAAGTCGAAGCGGGTTACGATCTGGGCGGCAACGCTTTTTCAGTGTTGCGCACCATCATCATTCCCCACGCCATGCCGGGCATCGTGTCGGGCTGTATCGTGGTGTTCATGCTAACGCTGGGCAACTATCTGACGCCGGTGCTGCTGGGCGGCAAAGACAATTTGTGGTTTACGGCGCAGATCTACACCCAGTTCATCACCCGGTTTAACTGGGAACTGGGCGCGGCGTTCGGGTTCTTGCTGCTGGGTCTGTCATCGCTGATCGTGTGGACGGGGTTGAAGCTCAGTCGTCAAACTCTCACAGAAACCATGGGGTAGGAGCGTGTCATGATCCCTTCAATCCCCCAACCGAAAAGCTTTCGCGCGATGTACGCCGCCTACATCGTGATGTTCTTCGTTTATCTGGTGATGCCGCTGGCGGTGGTCGCGATCTTTGCGTTTAACGATTCGATGTTTCCGTCGCTGCCGTGGGGCGGCTTTACCATGGATTGGTTCTTTAACCCAACGGAACCGCGATTGGGCTTGTTTCACGACGGGCGCTTGCTGGAAAGCATCTGGACGTCGTTTTTCATTGCCTGCTGGGTGACGGTGCTGTCGGTTGCGGTGGGCACGACCAATGCGTTTTTGTTCGAACGTCGCGATTTTCCGTTCAAGAGCTTTCTGTATATGCTGATGTTGTTGCCGTTGGTGGTGCCGGGGGTGATCTTGGGCATTTCCATTTTGGTGTTTTCCAGCACCATCGCCAACTGGTTGGAAAACAGTTTTGGCATCGATGTGGAATTTTTGCGCCCCAGCACCTTCTTGGTGATTGTCGGCCAATTTTCGTTCATTGCCACCATCACCACCTTGGTGATCGCGGCGAGACTGCGCAAGTTCGACACCGCCTTGGAAGAGGCTGCGCAAAGCTTGGGCGCGTCGCGTCTGACGGCGGTGTGGACGGTCACGCTGCCGTATTTGAAGCCAGCCATCATCGGTGCGGCGATCGTGGCATTTTTGATGTCGTTTGAAAACTTCAACACCACCTTGATGCTGGTTGGGTCCGATCAGCCTTTGACCATCGCCATGTACGGGCGCTTGCGCGAAGGCTCGACACCGGAACTGAATGCGCTATCGTTGCTGTTGATGGCGGTATCGGGCGGCTTGGCGTTGCTGAGCGTGTTTGTACAGCGCGAGAAGGATTGATCCCGATCATCCCTGGCGCGCAAGGCTTAAAGAGCGAGGGACTGTAAATGCAAAAGATCGGTATTATCGGCGCAGGGGCATTCGGTACCGCCATGGCCACCGTGGCGGCCCGTGCGGGACGCGAGGTCACGATTTGGTCCTATGAGTCCGAAGTCGTCGAAGAGATCAATTCGCGCCACACCAACAACACCTATCTGTGCGAAGTGCCGCTTGACCCGAACATCCGCGCGACCCGGGATTTCGCCGCGGTCTGCGATAACGATGCGGTGTTGATCGCGGTGCCGACCGCGTTTTTGCGCTCGGTCGTATCCCAAGCCGCCGCCCACTGGAAAACTGGGGTTCCGGCCTTGATCTGTTCCAAGGGCGTCGAGCAAGACACCTGCAAACTGATGGCCGACGTGGTTCGCGATTGCCTTGGTCCGGACGCCGTCATCGCCACCATGGGCGGGCCGACGTTCGCCGCCGAAATCGCCCGCGATTTGCCCGCCGCGACCTTGGTCGCGTGCCCCGACACCGGCGTCGCGGAACGCTTGGCTCAGGCCTTGGCCTCGCCGCATTTTCGCACCTACGTCAGTGACGACATCGTCGGCGCGCAATTGGGCGGGGCGACCAAAAATGTCCTCGCCATCGCGTGCGGCATCGTCACTGGCAAGGGCCTGGGCGACAACGCCCGCGCCGCGCTGATCACCCGCGGGCTTGCGGAAATCAATGCGCTGGGCATGGTGTTGGGCGCAAAAAGCCACACCTTGATGGGCCTGTCGGGATTGGGCGATTTGACTTTGACCTGCAATGCCATGCAATCGCGTAATTTTTCGGTCGGCTATCGGTTGGGCCAAGGCGAGACGTTGGAACACATTCTGGCGGGACGCAAAACCGTCGCCGAAGGAGTGCACAACGCCGACACGGTCGCCGAACTGGCGCGGCGCAATATGGTCGATATGCCGATCTGCCTGGCGGTCGAAGCGGTGCTCACCGTAGATGCCGACTTGGACGCGATCATCCACGGTTTGCTGTCGCGCCCGTTGGTCAACGAATAAACGCGCAGGGGCGTGAGCGTGGCAAAGGTCGCAATCGTAAAACCGGCATTGTTCGCTCTGGCGGTCATGATCTTGGCGGTCATGGCCGTTTGGCAAGGCAGCATCTGGTCCGATCGCGTGGTGGTCGATGATCTGGGCGCGGTGGCGAAGGAGCGCCTGAATCTTTACCAAAGCACGCTGCATGCGGCATTGGCGAAATATCGCTATCTGCCGTTTCTCGTCGCCCGCGACGACAGCGTGAAAGCGCTGTTGTCCAATCCCATGCACAGCGACGACACGTCGGCGAACGCCAGTCGTGCGCTGGTCGCAATCAACGCCAAGTCGGGTACCGATGCTTTGTTCGTCATGGACACGGAAGGCACCACGGTGGCGGCGTCCAACTGGCAAGAGCCCCTGAGTTTCGTGGGCCGCAATTATTCGTTTCGGCCCTATTTTCACGACGCCATGCAAGGAGGCGAAGGCGGCTTTTTCGCCATCGGCGCGACCACAGGGGAACCGGGATATTTCATGTCTCACCCGGTGCGGAACAAACACGGCATCGTCGGCGTGGCGGTGGTGAAAATCGACCTTAGCCCGCTACAGCACGATTGGCGCGACGGTGGTGAAACGGTGTTCGTATCCGACCACAATGGGGTGATCTTTCTGTCCAGCCAGGAGCGGTGGAATTTTCGCACCCTGGCCCCGTTGTCGGATGGCACGAGGACCCTGATTCACGAACAGCAGCAGTACCGAGGGCAAAGCCTGGATGTTTTGAACATCAAGTACGGGGCCATCGCCGACGCGGACAGCGTCGCGATCGACGGGCGGCGCTACCTGCATGCGTCGCGTGCCCTGAACGATTTGGGTTGGCGGCTGCATTATCTGTCGCCCGTCCAGCGCGTCGAAGAGCGCCGACAAGCGACGTTGCTGCTGGGCGGTGCGGTTTTGATCTTGCTTGCGACGCTGTTGCTGTATTGGCGCGAACGCGAACAAAAGATCATTTCGCGCCGCCGCGCGCGCGAAGCCGAAAAGTTTTCTGCCATCAACCAACAGCTTGAACTGGAAATCGAAGAACGCCGCAGCGCCGAAGCGGTGTTGCGCGAAACCCAGGCGGAGCTGGTGCAAGCCGGAAAGCTGGCGGCACTGGGCAAGATGTCGGCGGCGATCGCGCACGAAATCAATCAGCCCATCGCCGCGATCCGGACCTTCAGCGCCAGCGCACGGTTGATGCTGGAAAAGGGCATGAGCGCAAACCTCGACAAGACGCTCGGAGAAATTTCGGCGTTGACCGAACGCATGGGCGTGATCACCGGACAGTTGAAGACCTTTGCCCGCAAAGCACCGGTGCGCCTCGATCCGCTCGATGTGCGCGACGCCATCGTCAATGTCGAAAAGATCATGCAGCTACAGGCCATCGAAGACGAGAGCGAATTGGTGGTCGAGATGCCGGACAGCCCGGTGATCGTCAAAGCCGACATCGTGCGTCTGGAACAGATTTTCATCAATCTGCTGCGCAACGCCCTGGATGCGGTCCGTGGCCGGGCGGAACGAAAGGTTGCCTTGACGCTGGAACGATCCGAGACGCACGCCAAAATCACCGTCGAAGACACCGGCGAAGGCGTCGGGAGCGACGTGCAAGAGCGCCTGTTCGATCCGTTCTTCACCACCAAGGAAGTCGGCGACGGCGTGGGGCTGGGTTTATCGATCACCTATGGTATCGTGACCGACTTGGAAGGTGACATTCGCGTCGCCAACGCGCCGTCCGGCGGCGCGGTGTTCGTGGTGAAGCTGCCTTTGTACGAGAAAGACAATGACTGACGACATGCCGCAGAACTCGGGTCTGATATTCCTCGTCGATGACGAAAAGTCGATGCGCGACGCCACCCGTCAATGGCTGGAACTGGCCGGGTTCGAGGTCCACGATTTCACCCGCGCCTCGGCCGCGTTGGAACGCATCGATCAGGGGTTTCGCGGGGTGCTGGTGTCCGACATCAAAATGCCGGGCATGGATGGGATCGAACTGCAAAGCCGGGTGCGTGAGTGCGATCCCGACATCCCGGTGATCTTGGTGACGGGCCACGGCGACATTGCCTTGGCTGTGCAGGCCATGCGCGCAGGCGCGTATGATTTCATCGAAAAACCGTTTGCCCCGGAACACCTGCTCGACATCGTGCAACGGGCGCAGGAAAAACGTGCACTGGTGCTCGACAATCGTAACTTGATGCGAGATTTGGCGGCTTCGGAAGGACTGGACGGGCGCTTGGTCGGCCACAGTCCGGAAATGCGGCGCTTGAAACGCGAAATCGTCGATTTCGCCCCGACGAACGCTTCGGTGCTGATCAGCGGTCCAACCGGCAGCGGCAAAGAGGTCGTCGCGCGCTGCTTGCATGACTTGGGCCCCAATCCCGATGGTCCCTTTATCGCCGTCAACTGCGCCGCCATCCCGACGCAAATGGCGGAAAGCGAGTTTTTCGGCCACACCCGGGGCGCCTTTACCGGCGCGCAAGCCTGCCGTCAAGGCAAGCTGGAAGCGGCCAACGGCGGCACCTTGTTTTTGGACGAACTGACCAGCACGCCCATGGACGTGCAAGGCAAGCTGCTGCGCGCCCTGGAAGAACACGTGGTGGTGCCGCTCGGCAGCAATAAAGAAATTCCCGTGTCGTTCCGCTTGGTCGCGGCCATTCAAGAAGACCCGGAAGAAGCCGTACAGTCGGGGCGGCTGCGCAAGGACCTGTTTTATCGCATCAGCACGATCGCGCTCAAAATCCCGGCGTTAAATGCCCGGCGTGAAGACATCGGGCTGTTGTTCAAGCTGTTTTCGAATTTGGCCGGCGATGCCTATGGGCGCGAGGTGCCCATACTGGACGCCGTCGGATACGCGGCGATGATGGCCCACGATTGGTCCGGCAATGTCCGCGAGTTGAAGAACGTCGCCGAACGCTTCGTGTTGTCGTCGCTTCCGCTTGAAGATCGTTTGGCCCATCTTCTCAATGCCGACGAGCAGGTGGTTGCGGATGGCAAATTGTCGCTGGCCGAACAGGTGCGCCTGTATGAAAAGAACTTGCTGCAAGAAGCCTTGACGCGTCACGGCGGCAATATCTCCGCCGTGATGGAGGACTTGGCGATCCCCCGGCGCACGCTGAACGAAAAGATGATGAAGTACGCCTTGGCGCGTCATCCGGACAAGGTCGAATAGGCGGATTTTCGCCGATTAAAAGGGCCCTTGTCGGCGGTTCATTGCCGATAGCGCGGCCTCGCCATGATAATATTCAGTAAAATCAATTGTCTAATTGTTTTCTGTGTTGGCCCGGCTTTTGCGATGGCAACGGCGGGAGAGGCCGCAAAAGCGGCCAAATTATAAAATCAAAAGCATGGGAGACTGACTATGTCATTCATCGGCAAATACAAAGGCGCGATTGCGGTTGCGACCTTGTGCGCTTCCGTCGCGGCCACCGCTACGGTTCAGGCCGCGGAAGCTCGTAACTATCTGCTGGCGACCGCCAGCACCGGCGGCACCTATTATCCGGTCGGCGTGGCGCTGTCCACGTTGGTCAAGGTCAAGCTGCAGCCGAAAGAAAAAATCGGCATGTCCGCGATCAACTCCGCGGGCTCCGGCGAAAACGTCAAGTTGTTGCGCGAAAACGAAGTTCAATTCGCCATTTTGCAAGGCCTTTACGGGTACTACGCTTGGAAAGGCGTCGGCCCGGTTGCTGCCGATGGTCCGCAAAAGAACATGCGATCCGTGACCATGTTGTGGCAGAACGTCGAGCAGTTCACGGTGCTCAAGGAATTCGCCAAGACCGGTACGGCTGACGATTTGATGAATCTCAAGGGCCAGTCGATGGCGCTGGGGACCAAAAACTCGGGCACCATCGGTTCCAACAAGACGCTTCTCGGCAACCTCGGCATCGACATCGAAAAAGATTACAACCTGGTCTATGGCGGCTATGGCCCCAGCGGCGATGCTTTGCAGAACGGTCAGGTGGCGGGTATCGGTACGCCCGCAGGCGTGCCCACCGGTGCGGTGACCAAGGTCTTCGCTTCCATGGGCGACAAAGTGACGCTGTTGGGTTTCACCCCCGAACAGGTCAAAAAAGCCAATGGCGAGTTGGGCCTGTGGACGCCGTTTACGATCAAGGCGGGCACCTATCCCGGCTTGGACAAAGACGTCACCACCATCGCGCAGCCGAACTTCTTGGCGGTGAACGCGGACGTTGATGAAGACGCGGTCTACAAGATCACCAAGACGTTCTATGAAAACCTGCCGTTCTTGAACGCCATCCACTCGGCAACCAAAGCCATGGATATTTCCAAGGCCATCGCCGGTCTGCCCATGCCGTTGCACCCCGGTGCGGCAAAATACTACCGCGAAGTCGGCATCGAAATTCCCGATAGCCTGATCGCCAAATAAAAACAGAAGAAGACGGATCTCCCACACTGACTGTCGCCACATATTTTCGTGGCGGCAGTCGATGGGGGCTGGGTGGTCATCTGATGAGGGGCAGGGGAAGATGAGCGAGCAGACACACATTGAAATCGACGAGCCGGATACAGGTTTCCGTCGCGACCATGGGCTCTTGGCCTTGGTGCTGATGGCGTTGGGCGTGGCCATCTCGCTGTTGCATATTTATTTTAACATTTTCACCATTCTGCCGACGTTGTGGCAGAACGCGTTGCACTTCGCCGGTTTTGGCTTGTTGTGCGTTTTGCTGCATCCATCCGTGCACACCCATGAACGATGGGCGGGACGCATGGTTCTGCTTTTCGATATCGCCTTTGGCCTGTTGATCGCCTTTTCGGCCATCTACATGATTTCGATGGAAGACGCGATTTACGAACGCGGTGTACGTCTGAGCACCACCGAGTGGGTGTTCGGCATCATCTTGATCTTGTCCGCCATCGAACTGACCCGCCGTACCACAGGCTGGATCATTCCGATTTTGATTGTGGTTGCGCTCAGCTACGTCGGTTGGTGGGGCGCAGAGATCGGCGGCATTTTTTCGTTTTCCGGATTGTCCGCGGAAACCATTTTGTTTCGCAGCATTTATGGCGACGATGGACTGTTCGGCAACATCGCGCGGATTTCCTCGACCTTCGTGTTCATGTTCATTTTGTTCGGCGCATTCTTGGTGCGTTCGGGCGCGGGCGACTTTGTCATCGACTTGGCCCGCGCGGTGGCGGGTAAAACGGTCGGCGGTCCGGGTTTGGTGGCGGTGTTCGCTTCCGGTTTGACGGGCACCATTTCCGGCTCTGCCGTGGCCAATACCGCATCCACCGGGGTCATCACCATTCCGCTGATGAAGAAAGCGGGCTTCCCGCCGAAATTCGCCGCCGGGGTCGAGGCCGCGGCTTCAACCGGAGGTCAGTTGATGCCGCCGATCATGGGTGCCGGTGCGTTCGTGATGGCCAGCTATACGCAGATTCCCTACACCACGATTGTGTTGGTCAGCATCCTTCCGGCAGTTTTGTACTTCGCCACCGTGGCGTTTTTCGTGCGGGTGGAAGCCAAGCGCAGCAACGTCGTGCCGGTGGATGATGGCATCAAGGCCAGTGAAGTCTTAAAGCGCGGCGGCCTGCCCTTCTTGCTGCCGATTACGGTTTTGATCGGGTTGTTGGTTTATGGCTACACGCCGACCTATGCAGCCGGCATCAGCATTTTGGCCATCGTCGTCGCGTCTTGGTTAACGCCCAACAAAATGGGTGTGAAGGCGATAATGGAAGCGTTGGCGCTGGGCGCGCGCAATATGATCATGACGGCGGTGTTGCTGTGCAGCGTCGGGTTGATCGTCAACGTCATCGCCACGGCAGGCATCGGCAACACATTTTCGTTGATGATTTCCCAATGGGCTGGCAACAGCCTGCTGATCGCGGTGGTGTTGATCGCCATCGCGTCGCTGGTGTTGGGTATGGGGTTGCCGGTGACGGCGGCCTACATTGTTTTGGGTACCTTGTCGGCGCCGGCGTTGTTCAGTCTCATCACCGAAAGCCAATTGGTGCACGCCATCGCCGATGGGACGGTTTCCGAAACCGCCAAGGCGATCTTGATGCTGGCCGCGCCAGAGCAAGCGGCCAACCTGGGCTCGGCGATGTCGGTGGAAAGCGCTCAAGCCATTCTCGCCATGGTGCCGCCGGACTTGATGGGTGCGTTTCGCGAACAGGCCTTAAGCGCCGACACGTTGACGTTTGCGCTGCTGTCGGCGCACATGATCGTGTTTTGGCTGAGCCAGGATTCCAACGTCACCCCGCCGGTTTGCTTGACGGCGTTCACCGCCGCCGCGATCGCCAAAACCCCGCCGATGCAGACCGGGATGACGGCGTGGAAAATCGCCAAGGGACTTTATGTGATGCCGTTGCTGTTCGCCTACACGCCGTTCCTTGGCGGGCCAATCGTCGACGTCTTGTTGATCTTCGCCTTCGCCCTGGTTGGACTGTATGCGCTGACCGGTGCAATTCAAGGCTATCTGGAAAACCGCCTCGATCTGCTGTCACGTCTCGGCGTCGGCGTGGCAGGAGTGTTGCTGTTGTGGCCGACCTCCATAACCATACATGTGGCGGGCTTGGTGTTGTTCGCTATTTTGTTCGCCGTGAATGTGCGCCAAGCGAAAACGCTGGAGGGATAATCATGTACCGCCGAATTTTGCTGCCCATCGATTTGGGGCACGTCGCCAGCAACGACAAGGTCATTTCCATCGCCGTTGAAATGGCGCGTCATTGGCAAGGTGAGATCCATGCCGTCACCGTGGTGCCGCCCATCAGCTCGATGGTCGCGCCGTACCTGCCGCAAAGCGTCGAGATGGACACGGTGCATGACGTCGAGGCACGCTTGACGGATTTGTTGAAAGCCAGCATTCCCGACGACATCAAGGTATCCCTGCGCGTTGTCGAGGGTGCGGTCTATCACGAGATTTTGCACGAAGCGAAAAAGTGGCAGGCCGATGTGATCGTGATCGCCTCGCACAAACCCGAACTGGGCGACTACCTGCTGGGCAGCAATGCCGCCAAGGTCGTGCGTCACGCGCCGATGTCGGTGTTTGTGGTGCGCCTTTAAAGGTACTAAAACGCACCGGGTTGGGAGATCTCCGCGCACATATGGTTCATGGCGCTTTCGCTCATTTTTTCGGCGCTCAAAGCCGTTGTCGTGTCGGTCCAGGTAAATCCGGTGTTTGATCGCCAGTAGCCCGCTTCCGCGCCGCTGTTCCCGTGGTGTAGGCGCATATCGGCAGTGATGTCCTTGCGCCAACCGGCAAACGTCAAATCCTTGAGAACCGTGAACGCCCCACCCAGCACATATTCGACTTTGAGCGTTTGGCCGACGGCTTTGAAATCGGCGTCGGATGGGCCGAAGGTCTTGTGCAGATCGACACCGGCCGTGTAGACGGCGGCCTCCACCGTTTCGCGCGGGGCGAACGTGAACACCCCGGTTCGGGTCAGGCATTCGCTCAATTGCGTATAGGCGATCCGCGATAGGTTGGGGTCGTTGGTGTACCACGGCAACAGCGCCGCCGTTGCAGGCCCCGCGTCGCGCGGGGTGGCGACGGGCGGGCGGGCGGGCCCCGCGGTGACGCAAGAGGACAGCAATAGGCTTGCCGACACAAGCAGCGCCAGACGGGGCATGGCGTCATCCTCCTTATATCCGAGAGCATCTGTTATTTTACCTCATATTGAGGTGTAAGGTGGTGGCGATCGCTGCAAAGCGCCGCTTGAACGCCGGCCTCTATGCGGCCTAACATCAAATCATATGAAGCGACCGTCACAACAAGATAGAATGGCGCAATGAACGAAAAACCAAACTCAGGGACGGAAGAACTGGTCCCGCGCAAAATGAGCCTGCTTGGCCCGAAAACGGCGGCCGAGCGCGCCGCACGCACACTGCGTAAAAATTGGACGATGCCAAGTGCTGCGACGATCACGCCCGCCCCACAACCCGCCGAACCTGAGACCGTCGCACTGCCACCGGAACCGACTGCCGTGGAGGTAACGCCGAGCGAGGTGCAGGTGCTGGACGAGCCGACAACTTCCCAGCCTGAGGTCGCAGAAACGCTCCCCACTGACAAAAAGAGCAAAAAAGATAAAAAGAAAAAGTCGAAAAAGAAAAAGACCAAGGACAAGCAAAAGAGCAAAAAATCCAAAGGCAAAAAAGACGCCAAATGACAGCGTAGGGGTAACAATGGCCGAGCAACGCACATGTCCAGAATGCGGAAAGACCTTCACCTGCAACCCTGACGGCGATTGCTGGTGCAAAGCCTATCCGGTCGTGAAGATCCCCGAAAATCTTAAAAGTGATCAATGCTTGTGCTCGTGTGTGCTGGATCGGTTGGTCAAAGAACAACAAGCGGCTCTCGACGGCGAGCCCGAATGAAGAGACGGCGGACGTGAAGAGCAAGACCTTTAAAATCTACATGTGCGGTAATCAAAGAGCCGGAGGGGCCGGCTGCATCAGCCCCGGTGCGCGTGAGGTTCTGAGTGTTTTGAAAGCGCGAGCCCAACAGCACGCTGAGCAGATAGACGTCATCGAAAGCACATGCATGGGATACTGCGGGCAAGGCCCCAATGTCAAAATCCACGGCGGTGCGTTCTTCCACAACGTGCAGGTTGATGATGTGGATGAGATCTTGAACGTCCTACAGACCCGCAAAACAAAAAAAGCCCGCCAAAAGGCGAGCTAATGCATTTAGTTCTTGGCATCCCCTAGGGGATTCGAACCCCTGTTGCCGCCGTGAGAGAATGGCGTTGAGGACAATATAGGACAGCATATTACGATATAGTATATTGATTTAATTGAATTTAGTTCATTGCCGTATTATGCGGTTCATGGCAGTATATCCATGCTTATTACCTAAAAGTTACCTAAAATGGATGTGTCATGGCCCGCACCGTTCGAGACGCCAGAATTGAGAGCCCCACCGCTCGGCTAAAGCTCGCCGTGCGTCATGAGCCCTATTGGCGGACCATCGACGAAGGCATGCATCTGGGCTACCGCAAGGGTAAACGTAAAGGCTCGTGGCTGGCGCGGTTCCGCAGCGAGGGTGGTGGTTACCTGAAAACCGTGGTCGGCATGGCCGATGATGTTCTCGATGCAGACGGTGTCTCCGTGCTCACCTTTAGTCAGGCCCAACACAAGGCGCGCAAATGGTTTGCTGATCAAGTTGGCCTGCAAGCGGGTGCCGGAACGCGGCGGGGCGGTTACCGGGTTCGGGACGCCATGGAAGACTACCGCGCTTGGTTTACCATCCACCGTCGAGGGTTGTCGCAACTCAACTACGTTATCGACGGGCATATTATTCCCGAGCTTGGTCAGCTGGACACCAACAAGCTGACGCCCGCGCGTATTCGAACCTTTCATGAGAGTCTGGCTTCGACGCCGGTCCGTCTGCGAACGCGCGCTGGGGAGGAGCAGCGGTATCGTGAATCGCCCCAAACGGATGACGAACGGCGTCGGCGTAAGGCGTCGGCCAACAAGATCCTCAACATGCTCAAAGCGGCGCTCAATCGCGCCTATGACGAAGGCAAGATCGCACGCGATGATGCATGGCGGCGCGTGAAGCCGTTCCGCGAAGTCAACGTGCCCAGGGTACGCTACCTGACCGCGGAAGAATGTCGAAACTTAATCAAGGCCTGCGCCCCTGAATTTGCCCCCTTGGTGCGGGGCGCAATTCTCACGGGGTGCCGCTATGGCGAACTCACCCACATGACGGCAGGTGATCTGAATACCGAGGCAGGCCGATTGTGGGTCGGCACCAGCAAGAACGGCAAGGGTCGTCATGTTGTATTGACCGAAGAATCATCGGCCTTCTTTGCAGGCCTGGTGAAGGATAAAGCGGAAAGTGATCTGATCTTTACGCGGAAAAATGGACAGGCCTGGGGCCGGTCACATCAGCATCGTCGTTTGGTTGAAGCTTGTAAGGCGGCCGCGATTGAACCCGTTATATCGTTCCACATTCTGCGTCATACCCACGCGAGTCACCTCGCCATGAACGATGCGCCACTAGCCGTCATCGCTCGCCAACTCGGCCATTCCGACACCCGCATGGCCGAGAAACATTATGCGCACCTGTCGACAGACTACATCAGTGACACGATCCGCAAATCGTTCCCAAATATAGGGTTGGGCTGATTGTGATTGTCAGGCTCATAACCTGAAGGTCGTTGGTTCAAATCCAACCCACGCAACCAATAATATCAACGGCTTAGCCTTCATCGGCTAAGCCGTTTTTGTTTGCCGGGTAAGCAGAGGCTAAGCGACGAAGTTCAAGCTTCTGCAAGCTGGAGCAAAGAACGAGGACAGGGAGTCCGCGATGGCGGAGAGAGTGGTATCTTAACTTATTGATTAAAGACTATTTTGATAGGGGCACGTGAAAATCGAACTTTTTCAACCATACTTTGACCTATACTCGGATTAGGTCCAATTCGGGACCAATATGCCTGAACAGGCGCGAACACGGAGGGTCAGACGGCTTCCGTCAGGCGACGGATCGACGCATGCTTGTTCAATGTGCGCGTCCCGATTCTAACACAGTTCAGTTCTTTAGTGTTGATGAGGTCGTAGAGCTTAGTACGTCCAATGCCCAACAGCGCCATCGTGTTCTTCACTGAAACCAGTTAAGCTTCGGGATGAATGGTCGGCTTCGCCGGTTCCGGCCGTGGCACAGGTGTGGACTGGACAACCCCGCGCCCTCGCGCTGTGTCTCCAGCGTCGAGGCATCGCCCAGGTTCAAGTAAGCAATTGGGCCCGCATCAGTCATGGTCAGATGATGGCTGTCCATATGCTGATAATTAAGACACCTATCATAGCCTAGACACACCCATGACGGGATGAAAAAATGAGGGTTCATCCCGTTTCATGTATATTGAGCGTGTTCTCCAACACTCATTTGTGACATCGCATGAATATAAATATTTCTCTCCAATGTGACGCTTGTGGCGAAATCACGAATTGCCGGATCGGCATGTCAAACCGAGCAGAACAGCCGTTGCGTTTTTGCTGCCCGGATTGCGGCTCCCCAATTGATATCGTGATTGGGGGAAAACATCCGGGCATCTCAGGTGCGACCCAAGTTGAAGGCGAGCAACCATTTGGCGACAAAACAAACTTCGTCGACCTGCACTTGGACTTTCCTGTGCATTTTGGAAAGTACGTAATGGGTGAAACGCCATTCATGAGAGCCGCAGAGCGTATTGGGATCGATAACATCGCAATACATGGTAGGCGTCTAAGTCAGTTAGACGCCACATATACCGAGTTTCATGTCTTTGGAACGCTGCTCAAATTCTACATACGTGAAAAGTGGACACCCTTCAAAAGCGCTATCGAGAAACGTTTTGGGGGCAAAGTAGCATCCGACAAAATGCAGGACCGGAATGCGGCCTTGTATCTGGCAATTGCCAAAATCATGGCCCCTTTTGCGATGCCCAATCAAGCTGAGGAAGACATCCAATTATATATGCAAGTCCAAATAGACTTGGCCCAAAATCACAAGCAGGCATTCCATGCATTCCTGGATGAAATGCTGAACTCGGGATTTCTTAAAAACCTGCAAATTGCATGCATAGGCATATATCCCAAGATACTTAAAGCAGAGATACCATTACGCCCAGTACTCTTTCTCGATTTTGACCAAGAATACCAGGATCATGCCATCCCAATGCGCGTTTCGGCAGACGAATTTGAGACTTACAAGGACTTATATAAAGACATTGCAGAAATCATTTCTCGTCAGTTTGTGTTGGTTGCAGGCCTAAATAACTTACTCAAGAGAGGGGATCACAATCTCTTCAAACCTGAAATTGGCAAAACCAAAAGCGGCAAAGATTTCACGCCAAAATCCCTGCACGACTTTGCCGACATCCCTTTTGGAAGGAAACAAGATTTTATTGATGATAGCTGGTATGCATTTGGCGATGATGCCGCAGACAACCAGCTTCGGAACGCGATTGCACATGTCAAAACGGACTATGACGAGATCACCCAGAAAATCACTTACTACCCTCGACTAGAGGGTATTAAGCAAGCCAAATCCGAGGAAATGTATTTCCTGGATTTTATGAGACGGATTTTGATCGCCTACAGGGAAATGAACAGACTACATCAGCTCATTAAATCTCTCTTCTATTACCACTACTTAATTCGTGAAAAGGCGACGAGCTAGCACTAAAAACAAAGGGGGGGGAGGATAGGAAATTATATGTCTAACAAGGCGCATAATGAGGCTGCTATCCAGCTGTGGGAGCAGGTGTTTGAGAGGTTGGCAAACTCAGAATTTGCAACAATCATAGATGATGACACCGATAACGGCATAGAAGATCAACATTTTCGAGAAGCTCTGACAAATGCTGGGTGGAACTCTTCTGAGATTGAAGCCCGTATAAATTTTCATAACGAAGAACTCGCCAATGCGCCCGTTACTAGTCCGGGTGTAAATCCATTTGTTGAAAGCCATTTGGACAGAATATGCACAAGTGTTGAAGAGGCGATGCGGCGTTTGCATGTTGACTCAGCCTCTCGTGCCGCTAGAGGTGTGGAGCCACGGACGGATCATCATGCTTCGATGATTAACGTCATAATGACCGATCAAAACATCATAACAGTAGGCTCTTTTTTCTTTCGATTCTGTGGCCTAATTGCCCGAGCATTTACTCGCACGTTGCAATTGCAGCCATGGTTATGGGAGGCGCCAGATTATAACGATCAATTACTACGGGACCTCCTACGTGCAAATCCCAGAATTCTTTCATACTGGATGACTATTTACTTGTCCTTTGCTGCAACAGGAACTCATGCACTCACATCATTCCGCCCCGCGTCAAAAAGGGAAGTTATACTTTTCGAACAAGTCGCCCGGGCAATGGAAATATTTTCTGTGGCACATGAATTTGGACATCATCACCATAGGCACGGAGGTCACATTGAGAGTGACTCCAAACTAGAAGAGTTTGAGGCTGATCAGTTTGCGCTAAAAATCTGCTACGAAGTTGAGCGCTTTCCAGTGATATTCCAGAACCCGTATTTAGCATCAGGGGCAGGAGGGGTTATTGTTTTGATGGCAAGCGACACTCTGAAAAAAATTAAAGCATTAGTTATAGGCAAGCGCACTCAACCTCAAAAAACACACCCCGAAACATTCGAGCGTCTTAAAAGGTTCGATTCTGTTGCCTGCCTTACTCCATCAACTTTTTCGACTCTTAAGGGTTTCAGGACTGCTTCAGCAAGAATTATGGGGGGCGTAGACAACCTGATGACCGAACTTTTTGATACAATTCCACATGATGTAATTAGTGATTTACAGCACCTAGCCAAAATATCCAGAGAGCCAGAGTAAACCACGCGCGTACTCACGGTGATGTTGGCAGAGGAGTATTGGAGTCTCTGCCGATTGGCACGCTATGATTGTAATGCTATTCTTCGTTAATTCGTCATACGCAAGCGCGAGAATATACATTGAAGCCGATAATTACAGTCCTGACCTCTTACACCGACGTCGAGCCATATGTTGACTTGGCACGTGCAGGAGCAGACTCGGAGAAGTATGCGCTCGGTTTTCTGCCGCCGAATGCTTTTAGCCAAGCTGCCGAGCAAGGAAAATTGCTGGTTGCCATCAATGACTCCGGCGAATTTCTTGGGCATCTAATGTATGGCGGGGTATTCCCTCACTGCAAGGTTATGCAAATATACAGCGTTCCCGCATTTCGGAAACTTGGCATTGCCCAACTTCTTATGGAACAGCTTGTCGATTACGCTCAGGAGAGGGGTTATTTAAGCCTTAGTGCCAAAGTCGCAAATGACTTAGATATAGCAAATCAGTTCTATGAACGAATGGGGTTTCAAATCGTTGGAACGCGACCAGGTGGCAAGACGCGAAACAGGCTTCTCTACTACAGGGTACGTGATCTAGGTACACCTAGCTTATTCGATTTCATGTCTCCCCAAAGCCATGGAACATTTTCAAGCCTTGGAATATCTGGCGGCTATAGTTCAACTACTCCCATGTACGCCATTGATTTGAATGTCCTGTTCGATGTTGGCAAAAAGAGAATGCGCAGCCGTAATGCTGGCATGGTTTTCAAAGCAAGTTTCCGTAACGACGTACGCCTTGTTATTGCTCAAGAGTTCATTGAAGAACTGAAGCGTACATCACAAGACTCTTCCAATGATCCCTATCTTGAACTCGCCCTCCAAATGAACGTGCTGCCCATGCCCAGGCCAAAAGAAATTGGAGCGATAGAAAAGAAGTTAGCTGCTCTAATTTTTCCTGAGAGGCACACCCAAAATATCTTAAAGCTGCAAGACAAGTCTGACGTCCGACATTTGGCAACAGCCATTCATCACAATGCAGCGGGCTTTATTACCAGCGAAAACGCAATCCTTCGAGCTCACGACCATCTACGATCAGAATACGGTTTAGATATCCTGGGTGTTTCAGATTTCTCTGATACGGAATCATCAAACGGTGACGACATTCCAGTCGAGCAAATTGCACAAGCTGAAGATACGGAATTGACTTCCAATTCTTTAACTGCAGGATTGCTTCAAGAGACAACAGCCTTTCTCAAGCAACTCCATGTCCCTAAAAAATCTATTGATGATGCCATTTCTCAGGGTGATGCAATCTCACCTCAAAGGCAGGTCATACTTCGAAGTGAAGCAGGCATTGTCTCTTTCTCTTCTTGGACAATGGTTCAAAACCCGAGGCCAACAGCTAAGGTCTTTCTATGCGCGGATGAGAATGTACCGGCAGCAGCAACTGCGATCGAACATACTCTTAATCGGATATGCAAGACGGTCAGTTCCAATACACCAGCAAGGGTCCGCCTCAACATATTGCCAGGCAACCCGATTACCCGTAAGGCCGCTTTGGCTCATGGCTTTAGGCCCGAACCAGGCAAAGAAGAACATGGCACAACTCTGCACAAAGTAGCCCTTGGCACTGTCGTCAGCGAAAAGAATTGGGATCATATGAGAAGGGCCTTAAGGGCTCTTGCTGACGTCGAACTTCCGCAGAATATCCCTCAATTTGACGACGCAGAGACCCCTATAGAAATAAAAAACAATTCCGGCGAAACAGTTCCAATTCCTCTTCGCGAGTTGGAAACCCTCTTATCACCAACGTTAATAATTCTACCAGGAAGACCTGCTGCGGCAGTTTCAATTAAACGCGTCTTTGCAGACGAGTTGCTTGGCACGGCAGATCAATTGTCCCTTTTAACCCCTCCCGAGGCAGTTCTTTTAAAGGAACGCGTTTACTACAACACACCCCGCGCCGTATCGATACTGGCACCGGGCACCCCAATCCTTTTTTATGAATCTGCTGAGGCAGGAGGGCGTAAGGGCATCGTCGCTGTTGGGCGTGCTACGGAATCTCACATATTAACGTACGATCAAGTAAATTCTGATATGAAACGCAAGGGCGTTCTTGATGAAGAAGGCCTGAAACGCATTGGAAACAGCGAGACAAAATTGGTCACGGCCTTTGATAACATCATGCCTCTGAAAAACTCTATCACATTGAAAAGGCTTCGTGAAATTGGCTGTGCTGATGGGGCCAATTTTATTACTGCAAAACGAATTAAGCCTGACCATTTAATAATGGTGATCAATGAAGGGCTGCAAAATGAATAATTCCCACGACATCCTCATTTCAGTAGAAGAACGCCATGCGTCAAACATGCTCGCGGGAAGAAAAACTGTTGAGCTTAGGCGTAAGCCCTTGAACATTCCCACAGGAACACGGGTTTGGGTCTATAGCAAACTTCCTCGCGGAGAAATTCAGGCACTTGCAATTGTCGAAGAGGTTGTTGCCGATGCGCCTAAAGAAATTTGGAAAACATATGGGGCCAAAAGTGCGATCTCCAAAAAAGAATTTGATGCTTACTTCGCGGACACACGAGCAGGATATGCAATCGTGTTCGAAGAAGTTAAGCCATTAGCACCAATCCTTAGTCTTGCTTCCATCCGTGAAAAAATATCTCATTTTCAGCCTCCCCAATTTTTTAAGAGACTCTCCCAAAGCGGGCCAGAACTAGCGTTCTTCGAGACTGCGCTTGCGAGTCCGGCTGAATAAATTATAGACTGCGGTATCCATTTTTAGCCTCTTTCCAAGAGGAGTTTTGGCATCGTCTTTTCCGCATAAAGCGGTGATTTATAATGGTTTTCAGATAGCCATTTTTCATAGCCACTTATTTCTGGGCCGCCGAAATTTATTGCGAATTCAATCCCAAGAATTGCAATCACAAAAAAATACTCACTGTGATCTGTAACTAGAATATCAAATTCATGAAGCCGTTGGACGAGTTCCCCATTATCCTCAACATACGCATGACAAGCATCATAAATACGCCTTTGATGATAAGGCCAGGATTTGGGTTTCATCCCTGTCCTTGCAAAATTTCTTAATTCATCAAGTTGTGTATCAAGAACGACTTCCTTTATGCCGCCTGCGATGCTCGCATCATGCTCAAAACTGAGGATACGGTAGGCCAGGGCCTCCAATGCCATCTTTGCCAATAGGCGGTCCATCAATCCGTAAGGAGGCAACCCTGTATTGATCGGAAATAACATCCTCATTGCTCTCTCTCGGGAGACCGCTTCTGTGATCAACCTGAAATGTCTCTCATCACTAAAGTGAACAGATATTGCACTTTCATCTTCAGGAATGTGAAACGCTGCTTCTGTCCCCAAATCAATTTCAGGAAGATAAATGGGAATCTGAGAAGGCCGGTTCTTCTTTGACATGATCTGCTGTTCACTCCGCAAAGTGCGAAAAAAAACATGATCGAGAACTGGCTTTTCCACCTTCCGCGAGAAATAATTATTGCAAGTGTCGCAAACAATGCCTTTGGGCAGGGTGTGAAGACTGTTCCCTAGCGACTGGGGGATTATGTGTTCTTCGGATTTGCTGTTAAGGGAAGAGTTTCTACAAAAAATGCAATTCATTCTGTGAGTCTAAAATTCTGCTAAAAAGGGAAGCTGACCGCTACCAAAATTGAAAAATTATTCGCCACAGATTCATTTCATATCATTTCAACACGCAATGATAGACAAAAATCCATCATTTCTCCTGCAAATATATGCCAGATATTGATGTAAGCCTCTGTGAATGGAGCTCAAAAAATGGCGGACAACGTGACAAATAAACTTTTTACCCTTCGTATGAAAAACGATACCGACGAAATCCACAAACCAGTTTGCAAGGTGAAGATCAAACGCGACTCAATTGTGCCGAAATTGGGCGTAATGTCTGCGGAACCTGTGTAAGCACGCTATACACAACATACGACACCTGGGATATAGACTTTCCCCAAAAGACGTATTTTGGGGAACAAATCTTGCCCTCGGAACCAATAATATCAATGGTTAAGCTAGAAATGGCTCAGCCGTGGGAAAGCTTCTCCGGAAGTGATGAAATTCGGTCGTTGTAGTGCACGCACTACAACTTTGACGTTCGGAATATAAAGCCTAGTCGTATTTGAAAAAGAAGACAGCACTAGACTTCAACTTTTCCCTCTTGGAACTATGTGCGCTCATCTACAGAGAACTTTGCCGTTCATTTTTCGCCGCTTTGCTTGTAACGGTCAAAAAATACTCGAACCAGATCCGAACGCGTGATCACCCCTAACAAATGACGGTCTTGATCGCAGATGAGCACTCTTTTGATCTGATGGCGCTTCATCAGTTCCAGAACACCATGCACATTGTCATCGGGAGATGTGGAGACAACGTCCCGCACCATGTAAGCGGAGACCGCGTCGTTTGGCGCCTCTAGTTGAGATTGTTGTCCAAGATGGCTGAACATAGCCTCAAGCGTTTGCCATATATTGTGTGTTGGGTAATGTGCAGGCAACCCAAGCCCACGAAGAAAATCGGCTTCGGTGATGATGCCGACGAGCTGATCGTTATCGTCCACGACTGGGAGTCCGCTGATGCGCTCCTTGACCATAAGGTGAGCCGCCTCAGACATCAGAGTCTGCGGATGGACAAACCGAACTGGCTGGCTCATGATCTGGGTTACGCCTAATATCTCGTTGAGGCGCTGATGAGAAAAGTGCTGCGCGCGTTCGGCTAAAGTCATCACGTCTTGCGCCGCAACGTCAATGATGGTCCCCATACTCTCAAGAGCACGTTGGTAGTCTACCAATTGCGGGCGTCTCAATCTTCCATTGTCGCTCATCTGGTTTCTCCATATGTGTCATCCGGTACTCCAAGACCGCGGTTTTTTCATGCCGGATATTTTGCAGACCTGCTGCACATAACCATAGGGAAACAACTCGAACAGACGATTGCGGGGGGCGCCGCTGTTTTTCATGAACATAACGGCGTCGCGCGAGCTGGGGGCAACGCCATGCTCGCCATACCATTCCCGAACGAAGCGGATCACATGCCAGTGTTCTTCGGTCAACACGATGTCTTCTTCAGCAGCAAATGTTTCCGCGATTCTTTCACTCCAGTCACTTGGGTCTAACAGATAGCCTTCATCGCCGGTTAGAGCCCCAATGTAGAATGTTTGTGCAGTCATAATGCCCTCGTTATCTCATTTATCATGGGGGAATTTACGTGGATATTCTGCCTCATGCCGATTTGATGTATTTCACATCAAGCTGTACCAATTTGGTCAGCTCCTTAGATGGATGGAGAAGGTCCGCGAGGGTGTAGCGGTCCAAGACAACCAGAAAAGCTTCCAACGCTTCGTGCATAACGTCCTGTAGGAGGCACACCGGTGCAATCAAGCAGTTTTTTTTGCCATGACCATGGCATTCAACCAAATCCATGCGGCCTTCCATGGTTCGGATAATGTCGCCGACCACAATCGTTGCCGGTTCGCGCCCCAACCGAATGCCTCCATTCTTGCCGCGGACTGTTTCGATGAAGCCTGCGTTGCTCAGCTTTTGTGCGATTTTCATAATGTGGTCGCGCGATAACTCATAACGCTCGGAAATTTCCCGAATAGTCGCCATGCGATCAGGCTGCAGCCCTAAATAGATAAGTACGCGAAGAGCGTAATCCGTGTGTGCGGTCAGACGCATTGGGGTATTGCTTTCATCCGTTGAACGTTCTTAGTGACCCAACAGCCTGTGCGATGGTTGTCACCGGGAGTAACGATACGCATGCAAAGATGCTTTACAAGCGCATCATTATACCCAATAACATGCATATTATATGCATGTTATTGGGTTGGTGCAACTCAATAGGCCTATGAGCTTCGAATTCTTCTGCTCGAACACCATCGAACTTCTAGGGGAGCGTTTCGAGCGGTATTGAAAACAAACGGCCTCCACATATTGGTTTTGAATGTTCAGGGGAACGATGAATGCAAAATCAGGAACGAAAACCAGATCATCAACCGGCTCATCATGTACCGATGGCGCGTCCCCCGTTGAGCGCCATAGCTTGGTCGGTGGTCAGCTCTGGTCTCGCCATTTTCGTTCTGGCAGAATTGGAAAGTTTGATTGTAATCGGGCACGATGCTCCATTGATTATTGGTGCGTTCGGCGCCTCGGCGGTGCTGTTGTTCGGTGCGCCGAACAGCCCCCTTGCACAACCCTATAACGTGTTAGTCGGACATGTGCTGTCTGCCGCAATCGGAGTCGCGGCATATAAAGCGGTTGGTGTATCGAACGGCGTGTCGATGGCGCTGGCGGTGTCTCTGGCCATCGGTGGTATGCAACTCACGCGCAGTCTACATCCGCCGGGGGGAGCGTCCGCATTGATCGCGGTGATTGGCACAGATCGGATTCATGATCTCGGGTTCCAATATGTGGCGTCTCCGGTGGCGCTTGGTGTGGCTGTGCTTTTGCTTGTTGCGTTCGCCACCAACAACGTCTTTGGCAAAAAGTCGTGGCCTTTGTTCTGGTTCCCAGTCTCGCGCGTGTCGCGGCGCTTTTGGAGACGCCAAACGCAAGAGTAAGGACGTTGTCCGAGTGCCTTCCTATTCAACATGTAGGAGGAAAATACCTGCTTCGCCCCCCAATCGTATGTCTTGTAAAATCGGCTTGTCGCGATCTGCTTTACACCAACACACGCCCCCCATGTGTTGAGGGCTGTCTGATGGGCGGAGAAGCCCTGAATACCTGGAATCAAGTTCGTGCATGAAGCACGGTGGGGATGCATAAGACGTGGGTGCATCATCATTGTGGTGGTTGCTCATTGATCACCTCTTCGGTGGTGGGTCAAACACTGAGATCATCTTTGATGAAACGTTGGCCTTTGGCCAAAATATGCCCGTGTCCAACGGCGATGCCGAGCTCCAGGCTTTCTGCGATGCGGCGAGCGCGTTCTATGAAGTGGTTGGCGGCAGTGGGAGGGCAAACGGTTCGTGCAGTATTTTCGAACAGCTCCAACCAACGGTCAAAGTGGCGAGCATCGACAGGCAGATTCGCATGTTTGCCCATAGGGTTGCCATGAAAGCGCCCAGTCATCAATGTGACGGATGACCAGAAGTCGCACATGGTTCGCAAATGAGGCCCCCAGTCGGTGATGTGTGCAGCAAAGATGGGGCCGAGCACCTCGTCACCCTGGATGCGGGCATAGAAAGTATGCACAAGGTGCTCGATCATCGCTTCGTCGATGCCGGTGCCGGCAACTATTTGATTTCTGATTTCTGTGCGGCGTGATTCAGACATGGGGGTTCCTTAAAAGAGGTATATTAAATGCATCTTTATCATGTTCGACGCTAAGCCTCAAATGGATATTACGTGACGCGGCTGTTCAGGGCGGTGATAGAAGAGGCTGATTACCAAGTCCCGGGCTCTCGGCATATGGTGTTCGCTTGGGGTGATAATTGGGGCTTTACAAATAAGATTGGCGGCAATAAGTTAGCAATTAATAACTAACTAAATGCCGTTGTGGCATGTGTGGTTATGGTGTTTCGTGACTGGTGAGGGAACTTCGCCCTTACAAAACAGGGTCTCGAAGCGAGGAAAGATGAAGAGGGTATGTACAGGTCGGTCCTCAAGCGTAGGAAATTTTAAGGCTGTTTATGCCGCAGACCGCGCAGTGGAAATAGCGCTGACCAGCGGTTGATGTTCATTCGATTCCCCCTGAGTACAGGCCTTCTGAGATTAGGCCGGGGGGGGAGAGGGGGGGGCTGAAGTCATAATTATTCCCCCGATGGTTATGTCGCTCCCCCCTTTTTTATTTCAACGAGATCCATCCATGACGATGGCGTTATGAAAGAAAAATACGATGCATAAAATAAGCAAGGTGGCGGTTGGTTTTGTTGGTCTGATCATGCTAGCGGGTTGCCAAAGCACAGGATCAAAAGAATTGGTCGGAACGCTCGGCGGTGCTGGGTTGGGCGGTTTGGCCGGTGCGCAAGTGGGCAAAGGCGATGGGCGATTGGTGGCTGTTGCCGCCGGTGTGCTCGGTGGTGCGTTTCTGGGTAAATCCATAGGCAAGAATTTAGACCAAGTGGACCAAATGATGGCTGCGAATAGTCAGCAGGATGCGCTTGAAAACGGCGCTTCCAATCAACCGGTGCGATGGAAAAACCCTGACACGGGACATGCGGGGGCGATCACGCCAAAGCCGGCACACCAAGATGCAACCGGACAGGTTTGCCGTGAGTTTCAGCAAGAAATCACCGTCGGTGGAAAGACGGAGCAAGCCTACGGCAAAGCATGTCGGCAGCCAGATGGTCAGTGGAAAATTGTTTCTTCCTAGGCCCTGTGCGCTCATTTGTGCGCACGTTCCATATGCGCCGCGTGTTGGATAGCGGTTTGGAACACCGACAACTGTGAGCATGGTTACAAGATAAATTTGGAGATCTTCATGTCGCCACTTCGCCCCCTTATGGTTTGTAGTTTCTTTTGGCTTGCCGTCTCTTCCGCGACAGCCCGTTCCGAGGAGCTGCTCTCGAAAGCACAAATTGATCAAGAGATCATCGGCAAAACGCTTGTGGGAAGACGCATGGGGATGGCGGTCCGGGTTATCTATCATCAGGATGGCGCAGTGACGATAAACTCGCCGATCTTGTCCGGGTCAGGAAAATGGCGTTACGGCCAAGATGGCCTCTGTATGGATTTGGTTCGCGGTTCGCATCTCACAAAGAGTTGCGTAACGTTTGTGTCGCTTGGCGGGGGTAAATACCGCAACTCCGAAGGTGTGACTTTGAGCGTTGAAAACTAAGTTCAAGGCAAATTCTTGTGACTGACGGCCCTTCACTGCAGAGAGGGCACTTACCTTGCGCACTGTGTTTTTGGCAGGGGGGCGCCCCACCACCTTATAACGAAGAGCTAAACTTTAATGTAGTTGACGAACAAATTTATTATGTTAGTGATTAATCGCTATCTTACGATTTAGCTAGGGTTTGGAAGCAGATGACATGAAAAGAACGTGCAAATTATGTTGGGGAACTACGGCTCTGTTGGGCTTAGCCGTTGTGGCCTTAGCCTACGTGTTTGTTATCCGTGGCGATGTAACGTCTCACGATGATGGACGAATGACCATAAATCTATCCGCAGGTGAGCGGGATATGCTTCTCGCCGAAATGCGTGGATTTCTCGAAAGTGTGCAATCGATCACCTCAGGGCTTGCCGCAAAGGACATGGCCGTAATATCGGACAGTGCGCATGCGGTTGGCATGGCCAATGCGCAAGATGTTCCGGTCGCCTTGATGAGCAAATTGCCGCTTGAATTCAAATCCCTGGGGATGAAGACCCACCAGGCCTTCGATGCGCTCGCCTTAGAAGCGCAAGACATGGGCGATGAACAGATCATTCTCACTAAAGTGAGCGAATTGTTGCTCAATTGTACGGCTTGCCATGCCGCGTACCGATTAGATGCCAAACAAAGGTGACATCATGCAAGGGATAACACCGTCAAGACCGTGGGTGGCCGTTGTCGCCTCAATCGTTGCTGTGTTGTTTGGGCTTTTAACGATTAAGTCCGGTGGCGCCGTGTTGTTTTTTGATGGTCCTGCGAGGGCTGCGGCAGGCGCTTATGTGCCCTTCGTCCTGTGGTTTAATTTTTTCGCTGGGTTTGTTTATGTCCTCGCTGGCGCGGGCCTCTTTTGGGGGCGTGGTTGGGCGGTGAAGTTATCTTGGCTACTCGCTGCGACGACGGTGATCGTGTTTATCGCCTTTGGCTTCCATATTTTAGCGGGCGGAGACTTTGAAGCACGTACTGTCGGTGCCATGAGTTTGCGGACCGTGGTATGGTTGTCCATCGCCTTCTTTACCCGCAAGGCTTGGATAATGGGATGATTTAAATGACCACAGTTCGCACCAGAAAAAGTGCTGATGAACGCAAAGCTGAGATTGTAGATGTCGCCATCCGATTGGCTGGTGATATCGGACCGGACCGAATCACCACGGAACGGATTGCTAAGGAAGTTGGAATTTCTCAACCCGGCATTTTCCGGCATTTCCCGACGAAGGGTGATATCTGGTGGGCTGTCGCTCAGCGCATTAGCGCAATGATGGGTAAAAAAGTAGGTGCGAGCGAGAAAGAGGAAACCATCCCAGCCGGTAAATTGAGGAAACTTGTGCTCGGGCATTTGGGTTTTTTGGAGAAGACCCCGGCAATCCACGCGATTTTATTTTCGCGCGAACTTCATTCTGAAAATGAAAAGTTGCGGGCCTTCTTTGCCGCGTTAATGGCCAGCCGACAACGCCATTTTGCCAAGCTGATCGAGGCTGAAATTGCCTCAGGCCGATTCCGTCAAACACTTGATGCCGATGATGCCGCCTATCTTATTTTGGCCCTGATACAGGGGCTTGTTATGCGATGGTCGCTCAATGCACGGGGGTTTGATTTAGTGGCCGAAGGGAAAAGGTTGCTTGATCTGCAACTCGATAGTTTCAAATAAATCTGCTGCGTCAGGAAGATGAGGGCTTTCAGCCTTGATTGAAAATGGGTGCGTACCCTCCTGAAGTTTGTGCGGCGGATTTTCACCGTGCGATACAGAAGGTTTTTTGACGATGCAAAAATTCCATGGAGAGAACTCACGGCTGATGCGCAGGGTTCTCTGGTTTCTGCCGCCGATCGCGGCAGGTGTTGCGATAGCAGCATATTTTATTTTGTTTGCACCGGAACCGGGGCGTACGGAGACTGTGACGCCCTCCATCCCGGTGCGCATCGCAACAGCCGTTTCCGAATATGTCAGACCGATTGCAATTGGTTGGGGTAACGCCCGAGCAGCGGAAACCTGGGCTTCGGTAAGCGAAGTGAATGGGCGCATTATATATCGTCATCCCGATTTGGAGACCGGGCGGTTGATCGCTGCGGGAACAAAGGTGCTGGAAATTGATCCGGCCGATTATGAGTTGTCCATCCGTCAGGCGGCTGCCGATCTCGCGGTCCTTACTGCGGAGGCAGGGCAACTCGACATCGAGGAAGCAAATACGCGTAGTGTGCTGGCTCTTGAACAGGCCCGCCTGAAGTTGTCGGAAAAAGACCTGGCCCGAACCCATAAATTGGTCGCGCAAGGTACGTCCCCGCAAGTTCGTGGCGATGAACAAGAGCGCATGACCCTGCAGATCCGCCGAACGGTAGCGGAATTGCAAAATACATTGGCTTTAATACCAGCACGTCGCGAGGGCATTGCAGCGCAAGTTGCACGGACTAGGGCCGGATTGGCCCGCTCTCAGCGTGATTTGGCTAATACCGCGATCATCGCGCCGTTCGATCTACGGGTAAGGACAATAGAGACTGAACGATTCCAGTATGTGAATACCGGCCAGCGACTCGTTACTGGCGATAGCGTCGATCGGGCTGAAGTTGTCGCGCAGGTGCCCTTTGATGCGTTCCTTCGTCTCATCGGTGCAAGTCACGACGGCAATAAGACGGGAATGGTTGCATTGCGTGAAGGCCCTGCGGCGCAGTTTGAAGCGGAAGTCCGCCTCGTCTCAAATCCCAACCAGGTGTGGCAGGGGAAAGTCAGCCGGATCGAGGGCGCCCTCGATCCGCGGGCGCGATCCGTTCAGGTGGTGGTGAGTGTGGAAAACCCCTACGCAGGCGCCAGCCTGCCTGACCGTCTTCCTTTGGTCCCCAATATGTACTTAGAGGTGAAGCTGACCGGCATGACGTTGGGGCCGCAGGTGGTCGTACCGGAAGCGGCGGTGCATCATGGCGACACGGTCTATGTGCGTGATGTTCATGGCCGCTTGGAAATTCGCCCTGTAACGGTGGCCTTCAGGCAACAGGGGCGTGCGGTGATCAGCAATGGGTTGGTCCAAGGAGAGGCGCTGGTTCTGGATGACCTAGCCCCCGCCATTCCCGGTATGTCTCTGGCTCCACTGGAGGCGCGACCGTGATACGCTGGTTCGCCGGGCACCCGACCGCAGCTAACCTTTTGCTGGTGTTGTTTCTCGCGGCTGGGGTTATGGCCGCACCTGGCCTCAAACGCGAGACCTTTCCCGATTTCCGCCCCGTCGAGACCGAAATAACCATCACCTACCGGGGGGCGGCAGCAAGCGATGTGGAAGACGCAATTTGCCGTCCTATTTGGGATGCTGTGCAACCGGTCGAGGGACTGGAAGAGCTGGTCTGTAGCGCACAGGATAACGTGGCGCGCGCGGTGGCGACCATGGAACAGGGCGCGGATGCGCTGCGTTTCGTCAACGATATCCGCACAGAAGTCTCCGCAATTGACGATTTTCCCGATGATGCCGATCTGCCCATCGTGCGTGAATTACATCGCACCGACATCGTCGCCTCAATCGCCATCGCTGGGGATTTGCCTGCACCTGCCCTAGAACGGTATGCCGCAGATCTACAGGACCGCGTCGCCGACTTACCTGATGTTGCGCGGGTGGTGATGTCAGGGTTTGGCACGCGTCAAATTCGTATCGAAGTGCCGCGCGCGGTGCTGTTGCAACATGGTCTGACCGCCTCTGGCCTTGCTGCGACGATTGGGGCGCAAAGCCTGGATCTGCCTGCGGGGACACTGGAAACGCCATCGGTCGATCTGCGGTTACGATTCACCGAGGAACGGCGCAGCGTGTCACGCCTCGAACGGTTGCCGGTGTTGACCCTGGCCGAGGGCGCCACGCTAACTTTGGGAGAAATTGCCACCATCACCGAGGCGTTTTCTCCTGATGAAGAGCGTGTCTTTTTAAATGGTCGTCGTGCGGTGTTGCTGGAGGTGCACAAATCCCTGGATGCGGATGCTTTGCGCGCCTTGGATAGTTTGAGTGATTTGGTCGGTGCTGAGAATGCCAAATTGCCGCCTACGTTACGGTTAGAGGTGGTTCAGGATGTAACCTCGATCGTTCGCGATCGTTTGTTCATGCTGGTCAAGAATGGTGTGATGGGGCTTGTGCTGGTCGTGGCGGTGATGAGTATGTTCTTCCGTCCCGGCTTTGCGATCTGGGCGGCAATGGGATTGCCCGTGGCTATTCTCGGCGCATTCGCGGTCATGGCCCTACTCGATTTATCTCTAAATATGATGACGCTGGTGGGGTTGTTGATGGCGATCGGCATCGTGATGGACGACTCGATCGTGATTTCGGACTCGATTGCGGTTGAGGCCGAAAAAGAAGGGGTGACGCTGTCGAGCGTGGTGCGCGGCGTGATGGCAGTGGCTCCCGGCGTCGCTTCATCCTTTCTCACCACAGTTGCCGTCTTCGCCCCGCTGTCCTTTCTTGTTGGCGAGTTGGGTGCAGTGTTGCAGGTTCTGCCCGTGGTGTTGCTCGCGGCGTTGGCCGCAAGTCTCGCTGAAGCCTTTCTGATTTTACCTCACCATTTAAAGCATGGGCTGAAACGCGCGCAAAGTGCGCCTTCCCATTTGCGGGTTCGGTTTGAAGCGGCTTTTTCAGTTCTGCGCGAACGTGGCGTTGGTCGGTTAGCCGATGTGGCCATTCAGCGACGCTATTTAGTGGCGGGATTGGCGATTGGCCTGCTCTTGGTCACCATCGGTGCGTTGGCGGGAGGGGTGGTGAAGCGCGAAGCGATGCCCGAGATTGACGGCGATGTTCTCGAAGCGCGTATCTGGATGCCGCAAGGTACGCCGTTGTCGCGCACCGAAGATGTGGCTGCGCAGGTCGTTGCCGCGCTGAAGGACGTAGACCACGCTCTCAGCTCGTCTCAGCCTGGTGGACAGGCATTGGTCCAACGTGTGATCATGCGCTTCAATCACAACCGATCGGCAGGAGAAAACGGCGCCCATGTGGCCACCGTTTCAGCCGACCTCCTGGGGGCGGAGACACGCACGACTACCCTTGACGAGTTGATCGCTGAATGGCGTGCGGCTATGGGGCCATTGGCGGGGGTGAGCTCTCTGATCTTGACTGAACCGGGTATCGGTCCACAGGGGATCGCAGTGGAAATCAGGATTTCCGCGCCGGACCTTGATGTGCTTCAAGCCGCTGGCCACGCAACATTGGCGGAACTTCAAACTTATGTCGGTGTGCGAAATGGTTCGTTCGATTTACATCCGGGCAAACCCGAATTGCGCCTGACGCTTGCCCCGGGCACCCAGGCACTGGGGGTGTCGGCGCAGGATGTGGCGGGACAGTTGCGCGCGGCGTTTTTGGGAACCACCATCAGCACGGTGCGACGGGGCAATATCGCCCATGAGGTCGAGATCATTCAGGTCAAAAGTGATCGTGACTCACGTGCCGATCTAGCAGCGTTCACCATCACCTTGCCGGATGGCAGCACGGTGCCGCTGTCCACTGTCGCCCAGATCGAAGAGGCGCGGGGATGGGGCACCATCACCCAAGTGGATGGTGCGCGCACCTTGACGGTCGAGGCCGATGTGGATGGGCGACTGGGCAATGCCGATGCAATTGTGTCGCGTATGGCAGGGACGTTTTTGCCAGAACTTACCAGCCGCACGTCCGGACTGAGTTTCGAGATAGGCGGTCAAAGTGCTAATTCGGCCGAAACAGTAGGATCGATTCTGCGAGGTTTCCTCTTGGGCCTGATCGGTATATTCGTCGTGCTGTCTTATCAGTTTCGCAGTTACGTCGAACCTATCATCGTGATGGTGACGATCCCTTTGGCGTTCCTCGGCGTCATTTGGGGGCATGCCCTTATGGGCTACAACATTTCCATGCCCTCGCTCGTTGGCGCGGCGTCGCTGGCTGGGATCGTGGTCAATAACGCGATCCTTTTGGTGCAGGTCATAAAATCCCATACGGCGCAAGGCTTAAGCGTCGCCGAGGCCGCTGGACAGGCCGCAAGGATAAGGTTTCGTCCGATCTTCGTATCGGTCACGACGACGATCATGGGCATGGCCCCGTTGCTCGTCGAAACCAGTACTCAAGCGCAGACATTGAAGCCGCTGGTGATTTCAGTGGTGTTCGGCCTTATGACATCGACGGTTCTGGTGCTTATGGTTCTTCCCGCCCTGTATTCCATTCTTGATGACTTTGGTTTCGCGCGAGCGGGGCGGCAGGAGATCTAGGCCTTAACCATTTGCAGATCTCAACATCCTTGTCGCGATGATTACGTCAAGACGTTGTGCCCGCCCCAAATCATGTTGTTATTTTTTATGCGCCAGTTTTTAGGTGTCCCACCGTGCAAAGAGGTATCGGGAAAAAACCGATATTCCAGAACAGGAAGACCCGCATAGTGCTTGGGTCATCTAACCAGAAGGGAACGGTACGATGCCTACAATCACCACCAACACTTCCGCCAACACCGCATTGCGTTATTTGAACATCAACAGCGCGGAGCAAAATGACAATTTGGCGAAAATTGCTAGCGGCTCGCGGATTACGCGGGCTTCGGACGACGCAGCCGGATTGGCGATTGGCACCGCGTTGCAGACCGACGTCGCAACCTTAAAACAAGCTTCGACCAATACCTCCCATGGCGTTTCCGTTCTATCCACGGCGGATGGCGGGATGGCCAGCATCAATGATATTTTGCAGCGTATGAAGGTTCTGACGACCCAGTCCGTATCCGGCACCAACAGCGCCACCGAGCTGGGTTTTATTCAAAGCGAACTGGACGCCTTGGTCTCTGAAGTCAACGATATCGCTGCGGCGACTTCGTTCAATGGCCAATCGCTGTTGGATGGGACCACCTCTTACGCCACGGGTGTGGCGTTTATGGCGGGTACATCGGCCACGGATGTTTTGACAGTGACCATCAACGCCGTGGACGCGAATACGTTGGGGCTTTCCACGGCGGGCGTTACCAACCTAGATGTGGTAACCGATGCAGCATCAAGAACGGCGGCCTTAACAGCCATCGATACGGCTATCGATTCTCTTTCGACGGCGCGCGCCGCAACTGGTGCGCAGATGTCGCGTTTTGAATATCGAAGCGACATGCTGGCCACATCGACGGAAAATATCGATGCCGCCCAGTCGGCGATCATGGACACGGATATCGCCGCCGAACAGGCGGAACTGTCTTCCAATGAGGTGAAGACCGACGCCGCGATATCGGCACTGAGTAAGGCAAACGAACTGCCGATGAAACTTCTGGATTTGCTTCGTTAATCTAGGAAACAGACGGGAGGGGCAATCTTGTGCCTCCCGTCATTCGTTTAGGGGCTTCTATCATGGCTGACAGCACCACTCTGACATCGGATACGACGACGCTGGTGAGTACAGGTTCGACATCGTATATCAGCGGCACATCCGGCTTCGACAGCAGTGCTTTGATTGAGGCTGCGGTGCAAAAAAAGATGCAGCCTGCCTATGTCTTGGAAGCAGAAATTACAAAAGGTGAGGCGAGCCTAGCCGCGTACGGCGAAATGAATGGTGACCTCAGTAATTTGCAAGACACGCTTAGCGTATTGCGCAATGAGCCGGGAACTTTGGGGGCGCAAAGTGTCTTCGAAACCAAAACCGCTTATTTAAGCAGCAATACCTCCATCGGCGCAGAAAACCATCTCGGGGTCGATGTCGTAGCGGGGACGCCCAATGGCAGTTACAATGTCGAGGTTCAGCAAACCGCCACCGCTCAGAAACTTGGGTCCAACGCCATTGCGGATTCCACAACGGCCCTCGGACTGACGGGAGACTTTCAACTCAGTACGGGGCTCGGTGTGCCGGCAACCATTGCAGTCACATCGACAATGTCCCTTCAGGATATAGAGGCCTCGATCAACGCCCAGGCGGATACAACAGGCGTCCACGCTTCCATTTTACAGATATCAAGCACCCAAGCGATGCTGGTTCTCTCGGCGATGGATACGGGACAGAGCATCAATTACACCTCGAGCGCCGGTGCGGACATCGGACTCGCCCTTGGCCTCACCGCAGCAGACGGTAGCTATCTCAATGAATTGCAAGCGGCTGCGGATTCGATCGTGGTCGTTGATGGGGTGCCGATTCAAAGGTCCACGAATACAGTAGATGATGCGATTAGTGGAATCACTCTGGACCTGTATGCCGCTGCCCCCGGCACCACCTTCAAGGTCGATATAGATCAATCCTATGCCGCTTCGAAGGACGCCATCGTCGCGTTTGTAGATGCCTATAACAGCTATCGCGATTTTGCCCTGGTCCATCAAGAAACCAGTTACGGCGGCACACCGACGGATAGCGCCGTGCTCTTTGGCGACGGCCTACTGCGCAATGCGAACAACAGCATATACAGCGCGTTGACGCGAAACGTGGCGACGTCAAACGGAAGTATTTCAATTGCCGATTTAGGTCTGAGTTTCGATATCAGCAATCACTTGGTCATTGATGAAAGCGCTTTGGACAGCGCATTGCTCAACAACTTTGATGACGTCGCGACATTGTTCGAATTTCAATTCACGTCGAGCGATGCGGATCTTCAGGTTCTTGCCCACGATAAAACGGTGCCGTCGGGGGCACATGTTTTGGATATCCAAGTCGATGCCGCCGGGGCGATGACCGCAGTAACGGTCGATGGACAAAGTAACCAATTTACGGTGAAGGGAAACATCATAGAAGGCGCGCCGGGGTCGGCTTATGAGGGGTTGAAAATGGTTTACACGGGCACCCAAGCAACCACGCTCACATTCAGCGCATCCCAGGGCATCGCCGATCAGCTTAACAATGATATCGAATCTTACATCAACGCAGTGAACGGTTCTTTGACGTTGGCCCAGCAGGGGCTTGAACGGAGCAACGAAACGAAAGCGGAAAAAATCACCTCCATTGAGGTTAAGGCCGCCGCATACGAGAAAAGGTTGATTAATTACTATGCCGCGTTGGAAGCCAAAATCGCTGAGGCGAACAGCATGAAGAGCCTTCTTGAATCCATCTACAGCAACAGTAAATGAAGCAAAGGTTCTACGATGTCCTATTCGAAACCGAACGCCAGCCAAGCGGCCTTTGCTTATCAAAAAGCCTCCGATCCGATCTCCTACATCCCGGTGGTGGTAGCTGTCTATAATGGCCTGTTGCACCACCTCCACATCGCAAAAGAACAATTTGAAACGCGCCGTATCTCTCAGTGTATGCAAACCTTGAACACTGTATCGGAGGTCCTTTGTGGGTTGCAGAGAAACCTGCGCTATGAAGGTTCACCGACCTTGGCTGATCACCTCAGTACATTTTACGATTTCAATATTGTTGCCGTTTCGGCCTTGGTTTCGCACCGTTTCGAACCAAAAGTTTTCGACGGTATTGTGACCCGCTTGACCTTGATGCGGGATGCATGGGCAGATGTTGCGGCACAAAATAAGCCAGTGATGTTGAACTCTACGCAAGACGTCGCGGTCAAACAGACCGAGGATGGCGTTAGGGTGGTTTGATGTCGAGCGTGAGTGCGATTATTCCGGTGCAGGACGATATTGTCGAGCATGAGGGTATTTGCGAACGTCCCTCGGAGCGGTCGGACAGAACTGGTGCGCAAGAACGAGATGCGCAGAACGTCGAAGCGCAACTCACTTCCCACGATGTGCCCGATATCGAGCTTATGGCGATGGTCGTTGAAGGCGACCAGGGCGCGTATCGATTGCTCGTCGAACGCCATTTCGAACGGATCTATGTGCTTGCCTATAGAATGATCTATCACGGTGCCGACGCCGAGGACATCGCCCAAGAGACGTTTCTTAAGCTGTGGCTTAAGCGTCAAGATTGGAAGCGCGAAGGCGCTGCGATCACCACCTGGCTTTATCGTGTGACGGTTAATGCGTGTATCGACTACAAACGCAAACCGCGGGCAGCATCGATGCCGGAAGGTTACGATCCCGCTGATGTTCAACCGACCGCCGTGACGTTAATCCATCGCCAGCAAACGAATTTAGCGTTGCGCCAAGCGATGATCAAATTGTCGCTACAACAGCAAACCGCATTGACGCTTTTTTATCACCAAGGGTTATCCAATGCGCAAGCCGCAGAAGTCCTCGATATAAGTGTCAATGCAATGGAATCTCTGCTAAAAAGAGCCCGTAAAAGGTTGCGGGTGCTGCTGCAGAACTCATCTGAAGATCTGATCGAGGCGATTCAAGAATGACACCGGAAAATCGTACCGTCATGACGCGCAAGGAATTTCAGGACCTGCTCGATGCATTCGGGGCCACACCCGACGCGTGGCCTGAAGGGCGTAAAGTTGTCGCGTTGCGGCTGCTCGACAATGACCCTCAGGCTAAGGCAATGTTTGACGCCTTTAAGGTCATGGAAAGCGCGCTTGTGTCCGATCCTATCCCTGCACATCAACCAAGTGCAGTCGATGATCTGCTGCAAAAAGTTGCCGGTCATGCGCAGGCCGAGGCGGCGCGAAATGAAGCCGGATACGCGGCTTCTGGCAGGACTCTATCCTGGGGCAGGGTGAGGGATGTGCTGGCTCCGTTTCGCAGGATGGTGACCCGCCCGGAACTCATCCTGGGGGCTTGCACTGCAGCGGGGGTCTTCCTTGGTCTGCTTGATGGGATGAGAGAAACTGAACAACCTGTCGACCTTGTGTTGGCCTATGTGGTTGCTGTGTTTCCACTGTAATGAAAGCCCCTGGATATAGAGCCATGTCGTACACAGACAGAACAGACGGACACCAAGTCAAAAAGAAAATGCAATGCGGGCGCCTCGTAAGCCTTACGCTTACGGCTTCTTTGGCGTTGAACTTGTTCGGCCTGGCTTGGTTCGCGACACAGGCAATTGTCAAACAAGCGAGCAAAGATCCGTGGGAAATGTCGCTGTATTCTCAAACGCAGGTCAACAGTGATATTGGTATTTTAGAAGGTTTGCTCATCAAACGTTTAACGGCTAACCTTTCCCCACAAGGTGTGGAAACCTTTTTGCGAGTATACGCAAAACATATGTCATCGCTCAGCGGGATGGATAGTTTTATTGTCGGCTTTCACGCGGACCTTGCCGCAAAAATTCGTAGTGAAAATGTTACCGAACAAGAACTGCGTGAAGCTCTGAAGCCGCTTCCTATAGCTGTTATGGTAAGGGTGTCGGTGATGACCAAGATCCTGGCTGAGGCCATTCCTTTGTTGAGTGTTGAGGATCGTATGAGTTTGCCCCCAATGGGGGAGTTTGCCAGCGATTGATGACTTTCGTTCGTTAGACGCAGGTTAACAATAACCAAAATTTGCCCTGGATAATTCCAGGGCAAATTTTTTTGCGCCAGTTTTCCGGTCCCCTTGCCGTGTATAGGGGAGCAACGAATAAGGCCGTGCCGTATTGGGCAAGGTTCAGATTCAAGGGAAACTGAAAATGGATACCATTTCCGCCCTGTCAACGGGGACCTATTCAACCAATGAAGTGCTCGGCTCGTCGGAGGTGCAATCCGGCGAGGAACTGTACAACACGTGGATAACGCTTCTGGCTGCGGAATTGGAGCACCAGGACCCGACCGATCCGGTTGACACCACCGAGTACACCAGCCAACTCATGTCGCTGTCGCAGATTGAGCAGCAATCGCTGACTAACGACACCCTTGCGACCATTTTGGATATGGCGCAATCGATCGAGAACGATGGTGCTAGTTCCTATCTGGGCACGACGATCACGGCCGAGGGGGACACGTCACCGCTTTCTGGCGGAACGGCCGAATGGCGCTATGCGCTCGATGCTGAAGCCAGCGATGTTACGATCCAGATCTCTGATCGCAACGGTGATCTAATTTATTCCACCAGCAAACACAACGTCAGCGCAGGTGATTACGACTTTACCTGGGACGGCGTGACCAACACCGGCGCCGTGGCGAGCGACGGCGCATATGTTCTGTCCGTCAGTGCGGTGGGGGTCGGCGGTCAAGCCGTCAACGCAACCACATCCGTGCGCGGAACCGTGACGGGAGTCGAAGCGTCCGGTGATGGCGCGACCTTGCTTCTTGACAATGTTGCCGTTCCCAAAAGCACCGTTACAGCCATGCAGCTCTAACGCTTTGAATTGGAATGAGGAGGAAAGCAGATGAGTTCGAATTCGGCGTTGTACATCGCAACCACGGCCTTGAATGCACAGAGCACCAACCTGTCTATGATATCGACAAACTTGGCTAATGCCGGGACCGTTGGGTATAAGGCGGCGGACATGAGTTTCCGTACATTGATAACGGACCCATATTCGCAAAACTCGACCAGCAGTGGCGGGGTGACTTATAGCTCCACGCAAAACGTGGCGATGCAGGGCTTGGTCGAAAGCGCGGGGTCGTCAACGGATATGGCCATCGACGGAAATGGGTTCTTCGTGGTCAGCGATACGGCAAACGGTGAGAATTTCGCTTATACCCGCGCGGGAGGGTTCTCGACCGATTCTGAAGGCTATCTGGTGAATGACAGCGGGTATTACCTTCAAGGGTGGCCGCTCGATTCAGCGGGCAATGCTGTGACGGCTGCCAACGGATCGGTTTCTAGCCTGGAGGTCGTAAATGTATCGGCTGTAACGGGGTCTGCGGCGGCAACCACAGACATTGGCTTTGTCGCCAACCTACCTGCGGACGCAGCGGTGGGTGATGCGTTCGTCACCTCTACGGAGGCATATGATTCGCTTGGTGTCAGCCATACCATCGATTATGCGTGGCAGAAAACCGGCATCAACACTTGGGAGCTTAGCTTTTCCGATCCGGTGAGCACCGCCGATCCGACAATCACCACAGGCACCTCGGCGGGCGGACCGGTGCAAATCGTTTTCAATCCCGATGGCACACTTGCCAGCACTACCCCGGCACAGGTTGATTTGACGGTCACCGGCTGGACCTCAGGCGCCGCGAACAGCACGATCACATATGATCTCGGAACGGTCGGGCGTGCAGATGGGTTGAGCCAATATGCCAGCAGCAATGGAAGCAACCCCGCCGTCGATTTGACTTCGGCCTCGCAAAACGGTCTGCGTCTTGGTGCGTTTGAAACAGCATATATCGATAACAGCGGCCGTATCGTCGCCACCTTCGATAATGGCCAGGAGCGGCCGATTTATCAAATTCCCCTGGCCACGTTCAACAACCCGGATGGCCTTATCGCCGGCACAGGAAACGTTTACCTAGCCTCGGAACAATCCGGCGATTACGTGCTCAACAACCCAGGGCATGGCGGCGCGGGTTTTGTGATGGGGTTCGCGTTGGAATCCTCAACCGTCGATACATCAAAAGAACTGACCGACATGATTGTTGCCCAGCAAGCTTATTCGGCGGCTTCGCAAATCATCAGCACCTCTGACGATATGTTCCGAGAGTTGATGAACGCCTTGTAACCCGTCCCTTTGATTCTGTGAAAAGAGGTTGCCGACATGAAACCCAAGAACCAATACAAAAGCGTAGAAAATGACGCAAAATTGGATGCCGATAGCCAGCGTGTATTGGCTCAGTGTCGGGCTTTTTTCGGTGTTGATGAACTGACCCCGAAGACTGCTGAATTGGCGGCGACAAACATTACCCAGGCTCTCTCAAGTGTACAGGGTCCAGAGCGCCGCCGCATCGAGGCTCAAATCATCAGCAACCTTGAAAGCATTCAGAGCATTGCGCGCCGTCTTGGTGACGAGCAAGCCAAGGTCGGCGCGGAAATTCATGCTTTGACGGTGCGACGTCAAGTGGCGTCTTGCTACGCAAACGGAGGGCATCACATTGCGAGAAACAAAACCTGAACTGGACTGCATCCTCGAATTGAACAATGCCTTGCAAGCTTTGGAGGACATTTTGGTGCTGGAAAACAGCGCGATTCAAAATGGCGATATCAACGTTTTACGGCAAACAGCAGATTCGAAAAAACGCACAGGGAGATACTTGCAGCGTTTATGGGCATCGTATCGGGAACAGTTTTTGGACGGCCTCGATGAGCCGCAAAATCATCTGGAAAATCTCGAGCCGCAGTTGGCTGCGGTCAGGGAAACCATGAAAATGAACATCAGGTTGTTGACGGCGCAAAAAATATCCAGCGCAGAAAAAATAAGTGTCGGCATCGGTGCTTGGAAGCGGCATCAAAACCGCACGTTGCAGCCGTATCGCGCCGATGGGGATACATGTGATCAAGGTCTGCCTTTGGGGGTTGCCCTGGGGCGGCTCATATAGGGATCGTGCAAGATGGCTATGGATCTACGTGCAGCTCGCAACGCAGCCGTCAGCGCTTTGACGACCAGCGAATATCAGACTTCGATTTCGTCGAAAAACATCGCCAATGCTTCAGTCGAAGGTTACAGCGTTAAAAGATCGGCCTCGCAAACCACCATGAGCGGCGGGGTCGCCACGGGCGTCAGGGCCGACAAGGTGTCGTCGTATATGAACGAGGATCTCGTCAAGTCGTTGGTCGATGCGACCTCGCGTCATGCTTACAGCACCACCAAATCGGCTTATCTTGAAAAAACGCTCAATACGTTCGGTACGCCGTATAGCGCGGATAGCTTGTCCCATAAGACCGTGAACGTACAAGCGGCCGTTGGCGATCTGGTGGTGACGCCGGAAAGTACGACGCAAAAAGAAGCCGCGGTTTCGTCTTTTGGCACGCTCGCCGATGAACTTAATACGCTGAGCGATGGTATCCAAAAGCAACGCACGCAGATTGATTCTCAGATTGATCAGAAAGTCGACGAACTCAATCAAAAGCTCGCAAACATCGAGAGCCTGAACGCAGAAATATCGACGCGTACCGTTAAAGGTGAATCGACAGCTGACTTACAAGACCGTCGTCGTATCGAACTCGAAGAGGTATCCAGTCTCTTGGAGGTGACGTACTTCGAGACGGCAAACAAAGAACTGCATATCTATACAACGGACGGAAAGCCGCTTGTTGACAGTCACGCACGTGAATTGAGCTACACCCCCGCAGGAACCGTCACATCGGGAACGGCCTACCCGGGCGGTTTCGATGCAGTTGTGCTCAGCGGTCGAGATATTACAGGGTCGCTCAAATCTGGCGAAATTGGCGCTTTGATTGAACTTCGTGATGACACGCTTGTCGCCAAACAGGCCGAGTTGGATGCGTTTGCCAAAACCCTTATAGATGGGGTTAACGCGGCGCACAATGTCGGCACACCCAACCCACCGCTCAATGCCGTGACGGGATCTGAGGTTCAGATCCCCGGCAATGCCTTTTCGGGAACCGGCACGATGAGGTTGGCTTTGGTGGACAGCACGGGCATAGCGGTTTCCGTTGCGGATCTGGACTTGTCTCTCTACCCCACCAACCAACAGTTGGCCGACGCCATCAACGCCATCCCCGGTCTCAGCGCGGGATTCGATGCGGGTGGGCACCTGACGATATCCAGCGATAACCCCAGCCTGGGGGTGTCGGTCGGTGAAATGGACAGTGCTGTGGGGGCTTCAGGAATTGGGGTGTCTTCTTTTTTTGGTTTCAACTCCGTGTTTACGGGCACTTCATCAGACACCATAGCTGTCCACCAAGACCTCATCGATAACCCCAAACATCTTTCTACGGGCCAATTGAACGCAGCGGCAGGGCTGACGGTGGGGGATCAGGCTCTGAGTGCCGGGGATGCAAGTGTCGCGCAAGCGATGGAGGAGGCTTTGTCTCAAGATTATGCGTTCGGCCAGATCGGTGATCTTGGCGCTCAGACATCGACGCTTTCGGAGTATGCGACGAGTATTCTCTCCTCCCTATCCGTCGAAGCATCGATTGTTGATGATGCGGCCCAAACCGAGGCCCTTGTTCACGACGACTTGAAGCTGCAGTTGAACAACGAAAGCGGCGTCAACTTGGATGAAGAAACCGCGAAAATAACCGCCCTCGAAGAACATTATTCGGCTTCGGCTCAAGTGCTCGGCGTACTCTCGGAAATGTTCGATTCCCTTTTACATGCCGTATCGAGATGAGGAAGCCATGAGTAGAGTCTCAACCATGGGCCAGTATCAGATGTCCATCACAAGCATGATGCGGATCGAATCCGACTTCGCGGCCGTTCAAAAACAACTTTCATCGGAACAAAAGGCCGAAAGTTACAGGGACTTGTCTTCCAACACCGAACGTGTGGTGAGCTTGGAAAATGAAGTGACGCGTTCGAACAAGGTGGTCGAGCAGGGTGGGCTTGTGCAAGCGCGGATCGAATCCCAGTACAGCGCCGTCGACGCTATGGTGGATGTGTTGTCAAACTATCAGGTGGACCTGAGTTCCGCGATCAGTGGGCAAAATGCTGGGGCTTCGGCGCTCAATGAGAATGCCCAGGTGGCTCTGGAAAGTTTCGCGGATCTTGCCAACCTTGAAGTTTCGGGGCGCTATCTGTTTGGCGGCGGTGTTACGGATCGCCCTCCTGTCGATATAGGCAACCCGCCGTATGCGCCACAAACGGCGCCGACATCGGCGGACACCTCTTATTACCAAGGCGATGACGCGATTGCCTCGATCCGTACGTCGCAAACCAGAGAAATTGAATACGGCGTTACGGCCAACGCCAGTGGTTTCGAAAAAGCGATACGGGCCCTGAGCATCGGGGCCAATGCCTCGGAAAACCCGCAGGACAACACTAGCCTTAACGAGGCCTACGACTTGGTCAATCAAGCGATTGATGAACTCTTGGTGATTCAATCCAGCCTGTCTGCAAGCGCGAGCAGTTTGTCGGATGTGATTGATGGCGAAATCGAGTATCAGCTTTATTTGGATGCGATGGTTAGCGATATCAAGCACGTCGACCTTGCAGCCGTAATTACTCAACAGGAGCAAATCCAAGCACAGCTTGAAGCGAGTTATTCAGCCACGGCCAAAATATCTCAGTTAAGACTAAGTGACTTTCTATGAGTAGAAAACATCACCCAATGATAAGTGACGTCGTGTGCGGGCAATTAGTTGGTGGCCAGGACGGAGTTCGTGGTCCGTGAAACTGGCGTTCGACTTCGGTAATTTCATCTGGCGTCAGTTGGCCTGTCAGGTAGCGAACGAAGTAGTCTGATCCTGTCGGATTACCTAGCAAATAATCCCGGTTCGTTTCGGTTGTCATCATAAAAAAACTCCCCTTGTTGCTCCCCAATTTTAGGAACTGCTCAGTCAATCACTACTGCCTCAAAAATGGGTCACAACCGATTGGCTGAGGGTTACAGGTGATTTGTGGTGCGCCACGAGTAAAATGCATAGGGCCACATCCATTTTGGAGGCAGTCACAACAGATTTGTAAAAAATTAATGCGACGCCACAATCAAAGCTTTCGCGTTATCGATCGAAGCATAAAACAATTTTTAATTTCAATTCGTTATCTGCGTCAAGACTAAGCCATAGGTTTTGCAGGAATAGCGAAACGTAATACCTGTAACCGTATAGGCACTGGATTTCAGGTGTGCTGGATCGCTGGCTAAACTGGTTTGATCGTCGGCTTGGTTGCCTGCTCCTTCGTTCGGATGACCGGCAAGTCTTCAAGCCGCCATGGCAGGACCGCCGAGCGGATGTTGAGTGATCCCTTGTTGTCGTTTGCCATGCGTACTGGCCGACAGTCGGGAATGAAAAAACTCCAAAACGTACGCAGTTTATGAAGGCTCATTTTAATACCTCTTTAAAGGCAACTGAGAGGTGGCCGTGTTTTTTCTTGAAATCGATGTTGCCCATATAGTCGCGCCCGTAATATTCAATGATGAACGGGTTTTGCGACAGGTTTGTGATGCTCATTTCATCCATAATATAATCGCCATTCGGTGCAGAGATGCTGCCTGCAAAACTTGTGTCTTTGCCGAATTTGTTGGCGATGATTCCGCGGACTTTATACATACCGCGGTCATGTGGAAATGGTTTGAACGACAGGACCGCGTTGCGTTTGATCTCGGGAATGTAGCCTTGCCACACGCACGCGCGGTCTTCGCGTTTACGGGTGTCGCATACAAACGTTCTCGGCGTGAGATCGGCCCATTCATCGAATTTTCCCGACACGGTGAACGAAAACACTTCTGGTGGATTGTTCTGGTCGATCTTGTCAGAGAGTTCCGGCTCAGAAGTACCTGTGCCACACGCTACCCCAAACCAGGAACACAACGCACCGGCATGAGCTGGTGGAGCAATTGCTAATAAGATACAGGCAGTGACAAGAGCCAATCGGTTCAGCACGCGTCTCATTTCTTCAAACCCTCTATCAATCAATAACAGATCAAATGCGCACCACACACGCATTATCTGATTTTAAGATAATCTGAAAAATAGATTAAGTGAAGCTCCCTTATGGAGGGTGCTTTGGAAAAAACCTTAGGTTCAAATCAACACAGAGCTCTGATCGATTTTTTGATCCATCAACGAGAAGAGCTAAGCATGACGCAAAGTGAGCTCGCCGAAGCGCTCGGCGAATATCAGTCCTTCGTTGCACGTCTGGAAAGCGGCCAGCGCCGCCTTGATGTTGTTGAGTACCTTAAACTGGCGAAGATTCTTCAATTCGACGCCAAGGCCTTTCTGTCTGATTTAGAGAAGCTTGATTGATCCACAGAATCGCTGGCACCACGAGAACCTAAGAATAACGCTATCAGGGTAAAACGTCTTACCGACATGGCCATTCCACACCGTTATCATTCCAATATTCAGGAATGGAGCCTTGCCGTGACCGATACGCAAGAGGATTGGGAACACGTTAAGCTAGGACGCTTCAGAGATGCTGACGAACAGCTCGTGATGCGCATCATGGATAAGCGGTTTCCGCAAAGGCTAAAGAGTGGCAAATCCTCCTACACGTTCAAGACACGCACGGCTTCCAGCCCGCGGGTTCAAGAACGCATCAGCCGCAGCAACGTACTCAATTGGAGGTACGAGCATACCCAAGGTCGGGAGGCCGCCGTTACAGTCAAATTTTGCACCAAACACAAAAGCCAAGCCATCTCACAACTTAAATACATCGCCAGAATACGTTCGCAAGACACCAAGGCCGAGCGCGAAGGCATTACGTTGTTCAATGAATTCGGTGATGCGATAACACCAACCGCGGCGTGCTCTGAGATGCAGACATGGGAATTGAACGACAGTGGTGAAAACTTAGATGCCCCCCAACATCCACAGCCTCGGCGAAGACAATACATCCAGACTTGGCACTTGATCCTCTCAATAGAAGACGACTTAGAAGAAGAGAGCGAACTTTCACGTTTCCAGGCCGCCGTTGACGCAACCATTGACGAGGCATTTACCGCTAATGGGCATAGAGCGTTATGGTGTATTCATAGCGGGCACACGCAGCACACCCACGCGCATGTCATCGTCAGGGCACTCTCTGATTTGGGTGGACGCATCCATTCTGACATTTATGGCGATTACCTTCATGGGCTTCGCGTGGTCTTTGCAAAGCATTTGAAGCGTGCCGGTTTTGATTACGACGCAACCCGTCGTGTCGATCGCGCCAAGTTGCGGGACCACATCATGTCCGGGGCCGTGCCGTTGACCAACACACGCCTGTATTGGCGAGACGCACCCGTCTCGGAGATTTGCGCACGAACGATTGGCGCCCCGATGGCAGAGGGTGTAAACCAGCTCCAGCAGGCGCGCGCAGGCGCTCTAAGATGCTTCCAGGATGGAAAGATCGAACAGTGCGCCAAATATTTAAGGCTGGCCCTTTCACCACCCCCAAACCTACTTGGCCTATTAAAACGTAAGTTGGTTTTGAAATGCGCTGCGAATAAAACGAAAAACGTTCCCGATGAATACCGTGATTTGTTGGAAACATTTCGGCCAATGTATCTTGATCCGTATAGAGCTCTTGTTTCCTGGCACCGTCTTGCCACGAGCGACTTTGGACAAACCAACGCATCCTCCAGCAAACGCTCGAGTGCCCGTCTGGCAAACTGGGTTGCCCGACATCGTCCGGAATGGTTCGGTCCCGTCAGGGCCGAAGCGTTTGAAACGATGACACTCGATCGCTTGCGGAAGGTCCTGTATCACCAAAAAACGTTGCCGCCAAATCGCGCACGGGGGACTACAAACTCTGATGATGGCATTTTTGAATGCTTTTGGCTCAGGCGAGTCCATAAGGACCGTTACCGCGTCGTTTGGGAACTGAATCGTTTTGCCAAGCGCATTGAGACTGAAGTGAACAACCTGCGTCTCTCAGCGCGAATTTTTGACCTTGTGACACAAGCACAGCGTATTCCCATCACATATCAAAAGCCGACAAGATATGATCTAAGCACACACGGTATGACGCCAGTTAAACAGACATCGCGGTTAACATATCCAAATGAAACGCCCTTACCCACGCCAAAAAAGGATCGCGCCTTCCCCGTCAAGACGCGCCCGATTATACGTCCGAAACAAAACACCCGATCAGGGGTGGAACGATAAGGTCAGACCTTAGGGCCGTTGATGGCCTTGTAAACTTTTCGCATCAGGACTTGTGTATCCTGCACAGCAGTGGATAACCCCTCACCAGTTCCTTGGTCCTGAGATGTTGAGCCCAAAGTCAGCGCCTTCATAAGCGCTGAATTCATTCGGCGGAGTTGAAGGCAGAAATCCGATATAATGACCGGGTTGATCAGTTTCCCTTGCGCCTCACCTTGCTGGTTCGCGACTTGAATAAGATGTCGCAAGTAGGGACTTCTGGTTCTAAAGCCTAATTTCCGCAGACGTTGATCGAGTTTTTCAAGGTCAGCCTGGGACATTTTGAACGTGACAGAACAGTTTTTAACACTCATCTCAGGCCTCCCCGTCGACGTGCTCCATGCGACGACGCCATTCCGCTGCCGCCTCGACGGATATCAATCGACGCCCACCAACTTTCATCTCGGTCGGCCCCCGCCCCGTTCTCTTCAATTCATAAAAGTGAGTACGGCTTATTCCGCCATGAGCGGTGCAAAATTCATCAATTGTAAAAGCATATACTGGTTCCTGGTTTCGACCATTCGTCATATCTCTCACCTAAAATAACGTTGCATTGACACAAATCGAACAAAGCAACAATTAGGCAAGCTGAGTTTGTCGTCATCGGAAAATAGGCATGGGTACGGCTATTTTCCCAAACGTAAATTTATGCCACTTCACCTACGTGTATAATTATTGGCAATCTTTACGTAATCACACTCCATAATCTGAACGGCACGCTTCTTCTTTTTACTATACCTATTGTAAAGGTTATCTTTGAAATCAGTCTTTTGCCCTAAATGATTCGCTATCTCCTTAATCGTTGCACCGATATGTACCCCATCCAAAATACGTAAATACTCAATGTAAGTATCATCAATTTGCCTCCGGCTTTCTTCAGCCAGATTGACAAAGCTATCAAATATTTTTTTCAATTGCTTTTGTTGGTAAGAGAAGGGGGAGTGAGCATACATACGGATATCAATGCATGGTTCTTCTGGCACTTCTGGCACGCGATTATATTTCTGAGGCCTGTCCGGTGATGGCCAACGCGTTAGGACAACGGGTGTCACTCGCTTATCTTCAACCGTGAAAAATGGTGAAGGCACAAAAAAATGAGGGTTAGCAAGACCAAGGTTTGGCCGGAGGTCGCCTGGCCTTGTCGCTATTCCATATTTTTCGCATAAATTTATTTCAATCTCTTTTGCCTGTAATGGGGCTTCTTCATAAACGGTTTTCCAGGCTTCGTAGTCAGAACGGTATGCTGGGTTTCTCCGCAAAAATTGCCACGCAAGCTCACGACTTCGAAGCCCTCGAATATTTTCGTATTCAACACCCAGCTTCCAATTCGGTAAGGGTTGAACAAAATGGATATTTTGAAAAACCAACGACATGCCTCCTAAATTTTCTTGAGGATAACTCTAGCCAGAATAGAGTGTGTAGCCTTTGTGCCACTGGCGTAGTCTCAAGAGGCATCTATGGCAGAGATGGGGCTGCCGGTAGCCTTCCTAACCTACTCTTTCGATCCTGCGATTGACCATCAAGTTCGTTCTACCTTAGGGAACCGTCGGCTTAGGACAGTTTTTATGGGCGAAGGGTTTGTTTTGCGGAAAAGGCGTGCTGATGACTATCTGGCCAGGATCAACAGCTCATCCGGCGCACTCTTAGTTATGTACGCCTGGGGCCGCTCAAGACATTTCAAGTTTCACCATGTGCGCGTGAGTGCACACAGGTTTATTACCTAAAAGTTACCTAAATTTTTGGAGTGTGACATGTAAGTCATTGAAATATTTGGCATCCCCTAGGGGATTCGAACCCCTGTTGCCGCCGTGAGAGGGCGGTGTCCTAGGCCTCTAGACGAAGGGGACCCAGCCAAGTAAGTGGCAGATATACGGCCCCTTGGGGGCACGATCAACTGTTTTCGCCGATCACCCCTGTTCGACGATCAGAGTGACGTCGTTCACCGCGTCGCTGTCGCGGTTGAGTTTCCAGGCACGGGCATCGCGGCTTTGTCCTTGGACCACCGAGACGATCAACCACACCATATCCGGTTCGAACGCCATGGCGATATCGTGGACGGAGGGCTCGGCCGGATGATCGGGATGGGAATGGTAATGGCCGACGATGTCTTCGTCCGTACCTCTGAGCGCGTGCATGACATCGAAACGCACCTGCGGATCGATCTCGAAACGGTCGCGGCCACCGCTGCCGTCGGCATCGATGCGCACGTTGTCGCTGCTCACCACACGGGTGACGGTGACGCTATCGCCGCCGCCGCGGGTGCCGACCAGCAGACCGCAGCACTCGAAAGGATAGGCGCGCTCGGCATGGGCGCGGATCTCTTGGAGCTGGCTGGGGCTGAAATGGATCATCACCCACTCTTATAGGTCGAGGTTCAGGGGGCCGTTTTGACGCGTCCCAGGACTTTGCCGGAATTTAGGTCCACTACGGCGACCAGGTCGGCGGTTTCACCGTTACGCGCGATGACCAGAACCAGACGGTTGGCGTTGGCTTGCGCGGAAATCACCCGCGCGGTGGCGGGCAGATCAAGCGAGACTTCGCCGAAACTCGTTCCGACGTTCGCCTGGGGCGCCGGCTGAGCAGGCGGCGTTGCATCCGCTTGCACAACAGGCGTATCGTCGGCGCGGAACATCTTATAATTCGGATTCTGAGATTTCTGATAGAATCCGTAGATAATCAATCCCATCAACACCGCGATGAGAAAACTCATCACAATCACCAGGGCCTTTGCCACCGCCATGATCCAAATCCGCTTCGTTGCTCAACTATGAAAAAAATCACCTGCGAGACGACATACACCGTTCACGTACATGAAAACAAGGCCGGGATGCGTTTGGACAAGCTGCTGAGCGAGGAGGTCGAGGGACTTTCGCGCGCGCGCCTCAAGGGTTTGATGGAAGATGGCCACGTCTTCGTCGGCGATCTGGACGGTGCGGCGGTCATGGATGGGAAGAAAAAAGCCCGCGTCGGTGACGTCTACATCATCTGCGTGCCACCCGCCGTTGCGGCCGAGCCCGAAGCCCAGAACATCCCGCTCGACGTGGTGTACGAAGACGACGACGTCATCGTGATCGACAAGCCGCCGGGGCTGGTGGTTCATCCCGCCGCAGGCAATGCCGACGGTACCTTGGTCAACGCCTTGCTGGCGCATTGCAAGGGCAGCCTGTCGGGCATTGGCGGGGTGGCCCGGCCGGGCATCGTGCATCGTTTGGACAAGGGCACGGGCGGGTTGATGGTCGCGGCGAAGAACGATGCCGCCCACACCAGCCTCAGCGAACAATTCGCCGACCATTCCTTGGATCGGGCTTATTACGCGTTGGTGTGGGGGGTGCCCAAGCCGCTTGCCGGTGAAATCGAAGGCCACATCGGCCGTTCACCGCAAAACCGCAAGAAGATGGCCGTGGTGGAACGGGGCGGGAAATACGCATTGACGCGTTACAAAGTGCTCAAGGCCTTCGGAACGGTGGCTTCACTGGTGGAATGTCGCTTGGCGACCGGGCGTACACACCAGATTCGTGTGCACTTGACCTCCATCGGCCACCCTTTGATCGGCGACCCCTTGTATGGTGGTGGAGGGCGATCAAGGCGCAGTTTGTTGAATGATGCCGCACGCGCGCGCGTCGATGCGCTCGATCATCAGGCATTGTATGCCTTTGAACTTGGTTTTACCCATCCCAGAACGGGGCTTCGCGTACTGAACAAAAAGAAAATACCATTATTTATCAAAGAGATAATGTGTGAATTAGAAAAAGTTTGACATGCATTCAATCCCGAGTATTCTACTATGGTATTGATGAGGCGGCCACCGCTGGGTTGTATATTATGAGCCCAAAGCAGCAAGACCTCAGGCGATAGAGATTAGGGAGATTGATGCGATGAGTGCGACGAGCGATAAAGCCAATACTTTGCCGAAACTTGAAATTTCGCCGGAACAAAATCTCACGCGATATTTGCAAGAAATCCGCAAGTTTCCGATGCTGACCCTCGAGCAGGAGCAGCAGCTGTCGATCGCTTGGGCAAAACATGGTGACGAAGATGCCGCGCATCAGATGGTCACCAGCCATTTGCGTCTGGTGGCAAAAATCGCCATGGGGTATCGCGGTTACGGTTTGCCGCTCGCCGAGCTGATCTCGGAAGGCAACGTCGGCATGATGCAGGCGGTTCAACGCTTCGACCCCGATCGCGGCTTCCGCCTCGCCACTTATGCGATGTGGTGGATTCGCGCCGCCATTCAGGAATACATCTTGCACTCGTGGTCGTTGGTCAAGATGGGCACCACCGCGGCCCAGAAAAAACTGTTTTTCAACTTGCGTCGCCTCAAAGGCCAGATGCAGGCTTACGAAGATGGCGACCTCAGCCCCGAGCACGTGACCAAGATTTCCGAACGCCTGGGCGTTTCGGAAACCGAAGTGATCAACATGAACCGCCGTTTGGGTGGGCCTGACAGCTCGCTCAACGCCACCGTGCGCATGGACGGCGAAGAGCAGTGGCAAGATTGGTTGGAAGACGATCGCGACAGCCAAGAAGATCAGCTGGCCGAGTTCCAAGAACTCATTCGCCGCCGCAGTTTGCTGAAAGGCGCGATGAAGGGATTGTCGGAACGCGAGCGAACGATTCTCACCGAACGTCGCTTAAAGGACACGCCGGCCACGCTGGAAAATCTCTCCAAGTCGTTTGGCATTTCTCGTGAGCGCGTGCGCCAGATCGAAGTTCGGGCGTTTGAAAAACTGCAAAAGTCCGTCAAGAACGCCATGATCCAACAAAACATAATGGCATAAACGCAAACGACTGCACGTTGGGCTCAGATACCGGAAGGTGGTCCTCCCTCTCATATTGCGTCATCAAGACCACTGACCGAGCAAGCCGCCGTAGAGGATCTCTACGGCGGCTTGTTTTATTTGGACCGAACCGGGGGAAGGGACAAGGCTGGGTTTACATTTCCATGCCGTGTTCCATGTGGTGTTCCTTTTTTTCCATCTTTTGCACTTCGACGATGGCGGCGACTTCGGCGCCCCACTCATCGATCAAGTCCTTTTGCTCGCCACGCAGCTGCGCGACCTTGCGCTGCTGTAAGACCAATACGAAAGAGCTGATGATCGATGGCATGGTGAGAAACAGAAACCAGCCGAACGCAGCGGCAGAATACATGACCAATAGGTTGAAAAAATCGCTGATGATCACCAGTGAAGCGTTGAAGTCGTTGATTCCCGACCACAAGCCCATGATGTAGGGAAACACGCCGATGAAATTGATCGAGCCAACGCACAGCGAGTTGCTCTTCTGTTTCGAACGATCGGTGAGCAACGCTACCAGGGTCGGTAACATCCCCAGACAAAGGACAACCATTGTCGGCCCTGCGAGCACGCCGAGAAATGTCAGAATCAGCAAGAACCAGGTGAGGTTCGAACGACCTCTTTTACGGCGTTCTTCCTGATTTTCTGTTGGTTGTTTTGGCATGGCCATGGTGGTTATCCCTCACATGGTTTGCACAAAAATGATCACGGCGGTCGCGATCATCGACAAGATGATCGAGATTGTGGCGGTTACACGTTCGCCGACTTGAAGGGCGGCTTTGTTCTGGTCAACGCCCTCGCCAACGATGCTTTCGATTTCGGCCTCGGCATGGGCGAATGCGACTTGGGCTTCGTCGAATTCGGTTGTGTCCACGTGACGCCGCTCGGCATTGTCGATCAGATCGAACAGTTCCGGCAAACTGCCCTGGCGGACCAAGGCAGGAATTTCTTGTTCGATACGCCGCCGGGTGGTGCGGCTGTGATAGGTGCCAATCGCCGGTGCGAGCAAACCGCCCAGCCAGCTCGACAATCCATACAACGTCGGGATTTTCATGCGCCACTGCATCAGAGCATATAGGCTCAGCAATCCGATCAGCGACGTTTCTTCCTTTTTGTCGCTGAGCGCCTTGAGGTGGGGCGCGATGTCGTACTTGAAGTGGGTGGCGATAAATGCGGCGATGTGCTTGTCCATTGGGCGTGATCGGGTATCGACATGATCCGCCACTTGATCGAGCGCGGTGATGAAATCGTCGATGTGATCGACATACGTCGTGCGTAAGAGATCGCTTTGGCAGGGTAAGGAACGGTTGAGCTCGTAGAGACAGCGTTCCATGCCATAACCCATTTCGTTGATTTTCGCGAAGCCGCGCAGGGTTTGAAACGTGCGTTCCTGGGATGTGATGTCAGGGGTACGGGCGGACTGGGCGGCTACCCAAAAACTGATCAAGTCGCGCGCGAGAATTTCACCGGGAATTTGAAAATTGCCCTTGCGCAGGTATTCGACCGCCAACGCCGCGCCAAAACCATCTGTTAAAAAGGAAAAATTCTTGTAACGGATGGGGGCGTGTGGGTCTAAGCGGATGCACACCTTAGAAACCAAGACATCGTCCGCGCCGTCGGGTGAGCCTTCGTTGACCTTACAGTTGGCAATGACGCCGACAATCGAATCTGCAAGCGCAGTTTCGCCCAGGCTCGACGACACCCATTGGTCAAGCTTGCCGTTTTTGATGATTTTCACCGCTTCGGGCACATTCTTGGAAAAGGCGTGGGCGATGGAGCGGGTCGTCATGTGATCGCGTCCGCCAAACTTGAAGGGGGTTTTGGGCTTGGTCGCGGGGCGCCGTTGAATAGGGGTTTTCTTTTGGCCGTTGAGCCAATGGTCCAGCGCTTCCATGTTCCAGCGCTCGAACTCTTCGTCGGACAGCAGTCCGCGCAGCGGTTCGATCAACGTCATCGGGATGCGTTCATTGCCGCACATACATTGATACGAACCGAATTCGGCTTTCGCGGCCAACATTTCTTCGTCGCTTAGTCGTGCAACCGGATTGACGCCGAGCAACGCGAACACAGTCATGATGCCGAGGGCGTACATGTCGTCATAAGACATGCCGTACCCCCGACCCGACGGCATCGCATAGGCGCGGTTGAGGGGTTCGTAGATGATGGGTTGGTCGAAACCGGGTGGCGAGCTTAAGCATTCGCCGACGACCAGTTCGCGTCGTTCCTTGTCCATGAAAAACAGATGGTCGAGACGAATGGCACGATGGGCGAAATCAATCGCCTGCAGTTCAGATATCGCATGCGCCACGGGTTCAATGAGCAGTTTGGCGAGTTCGTATTCGCTGACCCTTGGCGGGCGATCGCCGAAGGTATCGAGAAAACGTCCGCCTAAAGGGCGCTCGAAGACGATGGCCACGGCGGTTTGATCGATGGGCCCCCAAAACACGGGGCCGAAATCGGCCATCGGGATCATGCCATTGATGTTTTGGGCTTTGAGTTCACGCATCAGGCTGGTGCGCACCGGCAAACCCGGTTTACAGATCAAGGCAAACAATTGGCGGCCCGATTCACGACGATCCTCGACCGCATAGGCCATCGCCTGCGGAGAATTCAAGTCGGGCAACGCCATGGACGGGTAGATGAGATAGCGCCCGTTCAGCTCAACGGGAGGGAACTGTGCCGGATCAAGCGCTGGTTGCGGGGCGTTGCGGTCGGCCTCTGGTATGCCTGTGGATTTGCCTTTGGGCTTGGAGGCCGGCGCTTTGCTTTCCGTTTTGCCTTCTGGTGCTGGGGGGCTTTCAGCACCGTTTGTGCCCTTAGCCCCGTTCGATGCGGGGGGGGCTGAGGCCGTGGTGCCGGCCTGGGTGCCGTTTGGAGGATTGGAGGGCGTGTCGGGCGGGGTATCTCGTTGGTTGTCGGACACAGAAACACTCCCCTCACCTTCTTGGGGCAGGGGCACGTCCTTTTGAGCCGCAGCCGTTTCTACGGCTTGGTCCAGGGCGTTCGCCATGTTCGCTCTCCAGCTCGAATTCTACGAGCGTGTCATTTGAGAGCTCAGATTACTCGCAAAACCCATAAAAAACAATGAGATTTGGCGCTAAACCCCGCACGTCTGGTTAACGCGCGGAGTTGTGAGGCTGCGATGGGCAGGGAAGAACCAATCAGTCGGCGAACGGATCGCGTACCAAGATGGTGTCGTCGCGTTCGGGGCTGGTGGACAACAGGGCCACCGGCGCTTCGATCAGTTCTTCGATGCGCCGTACGTATTTGACTGCGGTAGCCGGCAAATCGGCCCACGAGCGCGCGCCGAAGGTGCTTTCCGCCCAGCCTTCCATGGTTTCATAGATAGGCTCGACGTTTTCTTGGTCCTTGGTCGATGCGGGCAGGTAGTCGAGTTGTTTGCCATCAAGCTTATAGCCGACGCATACTTTCAACTCATCCATGCCGTCAAGAACGTCCAGCTTGGTCAGGGCGATGCCACTGATGCCGTTGACTTTTACGGCTTGGCGCACCAGCACCGCGTCGAAATAGCCGCAGCGGCGCGGACGTCCGGTGGTGGTGCCGAATTCATGGCCGCGCTTGCCGAGCCCGGCGCCGACCTCGTCGAACAGTTCGGTCGGGAACGGGCCTGCGCCGACGCGCGTGGTGTAGGCCTTGGTGATGCCCAGAACGTAATCGATGGCATTCGCCCCCATGCCGGAACCGGCCGCGGCTTGGCTGGCGACGACGTTCGAGGATGTCACAAACGGATATGTGCCGTGGTCGATATCCAACAACGTGCCTTGCGCGCCTTCGAACAAGATCCGCTTGCCCGATTTCTTGGCTTCGTCGAGAACCTTCCAGGTGGTGGCGACGAACGGCAGAATTTTCGGCGCCAGCTCCATCAACGACGATACGATCTCCGCGCCGTTCAATTCCGGTTGACCGAGGCCGCGCAGCAGGGCGTTGTGGTGAAACAGCATTTTTTCGACCTTAGCGGCGATCAGTTCAGCGTCGGCCAGATCCCCGGCGCGGATTGCGCGGCGGGCGACCTTGTCTTCATAAGCCGGGCCGATGCCGCGACCGGTGGTACCGAGCTTGGCCTTGCCCAAAGCCGCTTCGCGAGCCTGGTCGAGGTTGGCGTGTAGTGGCAAAATCAGCGGCGCGTTTTCCGCGACCTTGAGATTTTCCGGGCTGATTTCGACCCCTTGCTCGCGCAAATTGTCGATTTCATGCAAGAGGTTCCAGGGATCGAGGACCACGCCGTTACCGATCACGGACAGGGTGCCTTTGCGCACGATGCCCGACGGCAGGATGTGCAGCTTGTACGTGACGCCGTCGATGACCAGCGTGTGTCCCGCGTTGTGGCCACCCTGAAAACGCACCACCACGTTGGCGCGTTCAGACAACCAATCGACAATCTTGCCTTTGCCTTCATCGCCCCATTGCGAGCCGACGACCACTACGTTGGCCATGTTGTGTCCCTCATTCCCTGTATATCAGTTTAGTTCACGCACCGTGCCATTTTCCAACAGGTGCGTACAGTTGAGACGTCGGGCTTCGGCCTCGACATCGCTTGATGTGGTGCACGATGCGTCCAGCGCGGCGATGGTGCACCAGCCCTCGGCACGCAGCTTACGCGCGGTATCCGCAGGCGTGCCCATGGGCAGAAAAACGCGGGTTCGACCTTCGGATTTTGGCAGAACTTCCAGCACGGTGTCCATGAACAAGGTAAAGCCTGTGGCGTTTTCCAATTCGCCAACGCCGCCGGCTTCATAACGTCCGCCGCGTCCCAGTTCGCCTTTGACGGCGCGTGCGAACAGCGCGAAGGTCACGCCGCTGTGATACTCGAACCCCCGGTTTTCCACCGGATCGATGGTCAACTGAATGCGCGGGTTGGCGCTGAGGATGCCACTGATGACGGCGGCCAAGTGCGCGCGCAATGCAGCCGCGTCGCTGTCGAGGTCGATGGCGTTGAGCTTTTTCAGCGCCACACCGGCCGGGCCGACTGCGTTCAACATGGCCAGCAGCGCCGCCGTGGGGCGTTCGCCCATCACCTCGCCCAGTGCGGCAACGCCGGCGCTGTCCTTGCGGTTTAGTGCGGTGCGCAGGTCATTGGCTTGATCGTTGGTAAAAACACAATCTTGAACCACCAAAGCAGCCAAGGTGGGCAGGCCGAGGTCGACGCTGAGGTTTTGGGTGCCAATAGATTCCAGCGCTTCGACCGCCATCAACACCACCTCGACGTCGGCGGCGGGACCGGACGCGCCGATCAGTTCCGCGCCGACTTGGCCGAATTGGCGTTCGGGACGCAGTTGCGAACCTTTGACGCGGACAACTTGGCCTGAATACGCCAGGCGCAGCGGGCGCGGGGAATGGCTCAACCGCGAACCCGCGATGCGCGCCACTTGCAGCGTCATGTCGGGGCGCAGCGCCAGCATGCGCTGGCTGATCGGGTCTTGAACGCGGAACGTTTGCTCGGCCATGGCCAAGCCGGGGCCGTAAAGCAAATTTTCTTCGAATTCCATCAGCGGCGGTTTCACAAGGCCGTATCCCCAGGCGTCGAAATGGGACACCAAGCGCGCCGCAGCGGTGGCTTCGCGGGCGGCTTCGGGCGGCAGGCCGTCCTGCATGCCTGCGGGCAGCAGGGCCTTGTCGGTAATATCGCTCATGAAACTCAGGTGCTTTTAATCACGTGTTAAAGGTCCGGCAATCGCATTTGATCCGATTTCACCGAACCGACCGTTCGCTTAGTAGCCGAAAACGCTCATATGAGCAAGAGCGGCCCAGAAATCGTCCCAGTAAACGTCCCAGTAACCGAACGTTAACCACGCGAAGGCTATGAATTGAGATGACGCATGGTGACCCGTCTTCCAAAGGCGCGTCATGACGTGAGTTTGATTAAGGATACAGCCCATGAACATCAATACCGCCACCGCAGATTTGAAATCACCGACCAAATTCCAAGACGCCGTGACCTTGGGGCTGTACGCGGTTGGCATTGGCGCAGGCGCCGTGGTCGGCCTGATGGGGCTGCTTTTGGCGGCCTAAGCCAACACTTCCGCTCCTAACAATAAAATTGAGCTGAATGCACCCGCCACTGGGGCCCAGTTGGGTACGCGGAAGGCCAGATGTGGCGCCGGATCGACCTGTTTGAGGCGGATCAGCGCTAAATTCACCACCAAAAATACCAACAGCAACATCGCGCTGGTGGCCTTGGCGAGCACTTGGAACTCGACGAAGGATGTCAGCGCAAAGACGATCGCCCCGACCGCCAAGGTCGCCTTAAGTGGTGTGCGCCGTCCGGCATGCACGTCGGACAAAAGCTTCGGTAGCCACCCGCGCCGGGCCATGCCATAGGCGACCCGCGCCATCAGGACGATTTCGATCAGCACCCCGTTGAGCGTCGCGATCAGCGCCACGGGTGCGAAAAACGCCATGGTGGATTTTTCGCAATCGACCACCAGACACAACGGCGCGTCGGATTGGGCGAGAAGGTCGGGCGCGACGCTGAGCACCGCGATCAAGATCACCAGCATATAGAGCACCGCCGAAATGATGATTGACAGCACCACGGCGCGCGGCAGAGTGCGGCCGACATCCTGGGTTTCTTCGGCCATGTTGACGATGTTTTCAAACCCGGCGAAAGCGAAGAAGGCCAAAAATGCCCCGCCCATGACCCCGCCCCAGCCGTTTAGGTCGGCGGGCCAAATGTCGGGCAGGCGCACACCCAAATCGGCAAGCGCCGGGCCGCCGATGACGATCACCGCCAACAATCCCCCCACTTCGATCACCGTCATGGCCCCGGCGGCATAGACGCTTTCCTTGACGCCCCAGCACGCCAGCACGGTGAACAGCACGATGACGCCGCCGCTGGCAATGGGCAGGGGGATGTCGATCATGGTCAACAGATAGCCCGCACCGCCGCGCGCCACGCTGGCGGCGGCGACCATGGCCACTGCCAAGGTCAGAAAACCGGCGATCCGTCCCATCCAGTGGCTTTTGAAGCCTTCGCGGGCATAGGCTGCCGCCCCGGCGGCTTCGGGCAGGCGCTGGCCCAGTTCGGCATAGCTCAACCCCGTGAACGCGGCCAGCACGCCCGCCAACAAAAACGCAAGCGGTGCGCTCATGCCGGAACGGTCCGCCACCGCGCCGACCAAGACGTAAATGCCCGCGCCGATGATGGTGCCGAGGCCGTAAAGCGTCAGGCTGAGCAGACCCAGCGCGCGTTTGAGTTCGGGTTGTGTCGCGTCCATCACGCGAGGGTGGGTCAGTCGAAGCGGACTGTCAATCGTCCCGGTGTGGGGGGTGCTGAAGTGTCCACGGACCATGTGCCCTTGTCGATGGTTTGGGCGTTTTCCATCACCACATAGCTGCGCCTTTTATAGTGCGGCAAAACCCGCGCCAGTCCGTTCAGGCTCGCGACGTCTTCGGCCTCGATGACCAAGATGGTGCGTCCGTCGGCCGTGCGCGCGGTCCAGGCGCGGGCATCGCCCCGATCCTTGATGGGGTCGGGTGCGGGCGGCAAGCCGTTTGACGCGAGGTATTGGCGAACCGCCGGTTGCGCGCCAACGATGATCGACGTTGTGGCCGATGGCGACATATGTGCGGGGGACTGGAGCAATTGACGCCCCAAAGCGTAAGCGGCGTCACGCATCTCAGGACTGCCGAACGCCATCAGATCGGTCGCTGGGTTAAGTGTCACATCGCGCACAATTGGCGGTGTTTCACTGGGGCTCAAGCGCCGGAATACATCGCTTTCGGGATCCACGCGCAAGGCTTTCACCGGGGCGTGGGCGGCAAGCGTATAGCTCTGGGTTGGGGTGTTGAGGGTCACGTCGTGACGCTCAGGGCCGCGCTGCGTTTCAAGGTTGATGGGTAAGGTCAGGGCAAAAGACGGGCCATCTTGGGTCTGGTTGAGGGTGAAGTGTACCGTGTTGCCGTCGGCCGTGGCGTTTGTGAGCGTCACGGCCGGCGCACCGGGGCGCGAGACCCAGGTTTTAAAAAACGCCGCGAGGTCTTGGCCGCTTTCGGCTTCGAACGCCGCTTGGATGTCAGGCCAACCGGCTGTTTTCCAGACATTGTCGTGGGCGAAACGACGGATGGCTTTGTCGAAGGTGTCTGCGCCCAATTGGATTTTGAGCATATGGAATACGAACGCGGTCTTGCCGTAACCGACCACTTGGGACGCGTCGTGAGTCTTGGAACGGAACGCGCTCAGCGGGTGGTCGCGTTCCGGCGGCAAGGCGGCGTAATTGCGCAGCCACTCCAGGCGCTTTTCCTGGCCGCCGCCGGGTTTGCGCAGTTCGGCGATGGCATGATCGGCCTGATAGGTGGTGAGGCCTTCTGCCCAATTGCCGGTGGCGTAATCGACCTCCACCGCATTGCCCCACCAGTTGTGCAATATTTCGTGCGGCAACGAGGTGTCGCGGATGAACGGCAAAGCCAGCACCCGCCGTCCCATATAAGTCATGCCGGGCAAACCCCAGCCCACCGGTGCAGGGCCGGAGACGATGGAAAAGCCGGGATACGGATAGGGGCCGATTTTTTCGACGTAATGGGTGATGTAGCGCGCCGTGTCCTCAAGATAGCCGTCGGCCAGCGACGCCAATTCGGCGTGGAAGTACGTGCGCAGGCGGATATCGCCGAGCATCTTTTGCGCGATCTCGAACGGCCCGGTGATTAGCACCGGCAGGGTGCTGGGCACTAGATTTTCGAACTGGGCGGTGTAGGCCTCAGCCGTATGCGTTTCCGACAGCAGTCGTCCCGGCACGATGAATTTTTGATTCGGCGGCGTTTGCCCTTCGATGGTCCAGGTCGCCAGCGCGCCTGTGGGTTGGGCCAGCCACGTGGCCTCGACAAAACCGCCTTCGGGCGCGAGCAGAGGCGCCCCCCGGCCTTGGTAGTTGAGGCGGACCTCAAAAGGACCGGAGCCGGTTAAGCTGAAGCTCAGTTCGTCGTCGTCGCGGTGAACGGGCACGCTTTGGCCGTTGACGATGATGTCGTCGACGTGGAACGCGGGCGATAGCGTAAAGGTGACGTCGCCCCCCTCTAGGAGGGATATGGTGTCTTCGATTTCAAGGTGTGCGCGCTGCGGGTCGATCTTCACCGTGGCGGTGTGATGGATAACATCCTGGGCCGCAAACGTCGGTGCGACGAAGGTGAGGACAGCAAAAGCGAACGTCAGCAGACCGCCAAGCCGCATCATTGATCACCGTGACGGGGGGCGGGGGTGATACGGGGAAAACGGGCGATGATCTCAAGGCTATCTTGACCGCGGCGGATGTTCATCGGTAACCAGGTGCCGGGGTTCATGGATTTGATGATCGCGACCAGATCGCCGCTTTTGCTCACCTTGACGCCCGCAGCCGATACGATGAGATCGTCCTTTTGCAGGCCCGCCGCTTCGCCGATCGAGCCTGAAACCACTTTGTCGATGCGAACGCCTTGGTCGGTGCCTTCGATCAGTACGCCCAGCTTAGGCTTTTCGGGTTCCATCATATCCGCCGTGTGTTCGATGCCGAACACTACGTCTGCGGCAGGGGTGCCGTCTGGTGCGCGCAGTTCGTCGCATTTGCGCAGTTGATCCCACGGGGTGAGCACCGCGACATCTTGGCGGCCCAAGGCCTTGAGCTGCTCCGGCACGCCGTAAAAATGATCCATGTGGCCGCGTCCGATGATGGCGACCATGCGCGGGTCGCGGCCTTCGGCTTGGGCGTCTTTGAGCGCCGTGTCGGCGGCTTCGGCCATGGCGCGGTCCCAGGTCAGCTGCACGTCGACGAAGTTGGAAAACATCGGGTCTTCCAAGCCGGGGCCTTTGGGCGCACCGTTTTCCTTGCCATTGTCGTTGTCGTGACGACCGTAGACGCTGCTCAGCATTGCCAAATAACCGGGCGTGGCGGGCACCGGGTCGCCGACGCCGCGTTTGTGTTCTTGGGGCACGTTTTTCCAGCCCTTGGCGGAAATTTCGCGGATCAAGGAACGGTCCACGTTCAACGCCACCATCGGCACGCGGTTCAAGCGTGCGAAATGAAACAACGGCATATATTGCGCGGCATCGAATTTCCACACCGTTTCCCAGTCGCTTTCCTTGAGGAACTGTTTTTCGCTGAGCTCGCCGGCAACCCAGCGATCCAGCGCGCTTTGCACCCGGCGGGGAAAAGCCTCGAAGCCCAAGATCATGTCGGGACGCTGGGCATACAGTTGGGCGATGGTTTGAAGTTGCCAACGGTGGTGGTCGGCGATGACATGGGTTTCACCCAACAGCACGACGTCTTTGTCGCGCAAGCGTTCGATCACGTGGTCTGCCGACAGTGTCTTTTGCGCGGCGGGATCGAACCATGTTCCAGCCGCCACGCATGAAGTGCCGCGGCGTTCCTGGTCAGCAGTCTTATCTGCGGGGGGGACGGGGGTGGCATGGGCGACGCAGCCGCTCAGCAGCAGGGTCGCGATGGCGATGGGCAGCATTTTTTGCATCATGGGGGCTAGTTTAACCAATAAATTATGTCCGAAATAGGATTGAGCCGGGGGATCGGTTATAGACATGAGTATTGCCCGCCCGCACGTCAATGGATAGGCTCCGGCGCACATCAACACCTGAGGGGGAACGATCGGTTTGGCAAAATACGGCGCCGTTGCGGCCGGAGACGGGGAAACCGCCCGGGTCGCTGCGGAAATTTTGAAATCCGGCGGCAACGCCTTCGACGCCGCGCTGGCGGCGCTATTTGCATCGAGTGTGGCCGAACCGGTGTTGTCGAGCCTTGGCGGCGGGGGCTTTTTGCTGGCCGCGCCCGAAACCGGCAAGCCGCTGCTTTACGATTTTTTCGCTCACACCCCCAGGCGCAAAAGCACCGAAGTCGATTTTCACCCGGTGGTGGCCGATTTCGGCGCGACCACCCAGGAATTTCACATCGGCATGGGATCCATCGCCACGCCCGGCGCGGTGCGCGGCGCGTTCGAGATCCATCGCGATTTAGGCCGCATGCCGATCAAGGACATCATCCAACCCGCCATCGAATTGGCACGGCGCGGCTTCAAGCTGTCGCCGCTACAAGCCTATATTTTCGAAGTTGTCGGACCGATTTACATGGCGACGCCCGAGTGCCGCGCCCAATACGCCAGTCCCGCAAATCCCGACAGGCTGATCGGCGCGGGCGAACACATGGCGGTGGTGGCCAAGGCCGATTTCTTGGAAGCCTTGGCCCACGAAGGCGACGATTTGTTTTATCGCGGCGAGGTCGCGGCCAGCGTTGCGCGCGATTGCGAAGATCGGGGCGGCCATTTGCAACGCGCCGATTTCGAGCGCTACGAGGTGATTAAGCGCAGCCCCCTGGTGGTGGAATTCGAAGGCGCGCGCATTCTGACCAATCCGCCGCCCTCGGTGGGCGGCATCCTGATCGCCTTCGCCCTCAAATTGATCGCAGGCACCGGACTGGGCAAATTGGGCTATGGATCGTTCGCGCATTTGGATCGCTTGGCCCAGGTGATGGCGTTGAGCAATCAGGCGCGGGTCGAAAGCGGCTTGAACCTGCATCCCGAAAGTGGCGCGGAAATGTTGCTCGACCCCGACTTCCTGGCGCGCTATCGCGCCGAGGTTCTGGGGCAGCCTGCGTCACATCGTGGCACCACCCATGTCAGCGTTATCGACCGCGCCGGCAATGCCGCATCCATGACCCTTTCCAACGGCGAAGGCTCGGCCTATATCGCGCCGAACACCGGGGTGGTGTTCAACAACATGCTGGGCGAGGAAGACATCAACCCCAAGGGCTTCCACCAGTGGCCAGAGGACAAGCGCCTATCGTCGATGATGGCGCCAAGCTTGATCCAGCATCCGGACGGCTTGTTGGTGGCGCTGGGCTCGGGCGGATCGAACCGTATCCGCACCGCGATCTTGCAGGTGATCTTGGCCATCTTGGAATTCGGCGTGCATGTGCAAGATGCCGTGGAACTGCCGCGCATCCATTTCGAACGCGACGTGCTGAACGTCGAGGCGGGGTTTGGCGAAGGCGTAGGTGAGCAACTGAGAGATGCCTACGCACAATGCAAATTGTGGGAGGCGCAGAACCTGTTTTTCGGCGGCGTCCATGCCGTTGAATACGATAGCGCTAAGAAGGCGATATGCGGCGGCGGCGACCCGCGCCGCGGTGGTGTGGCGTTGGCGGTCTAAGGCCTGAAAGCTCGCGCCAACGGACTTGGCAAGCGGGTTGGGCGCTTAATCGTCTTCCATCAGTCGTTTGCGAAGCTCTAGATAACGAATGGTCGCGTCCGCCTGTCCCATGCATTCGGACAGCTTTGCGCACGGTACGCCGTCGTCGCACGCGTCGCGATCCTTTAGGGTCGCCAGACCATGCGCCGAACAAATCGACTTTGCGAATGTACCTCTAAGTGACCGCGCTTCTACGCGGGGAGCAGTGTGGTGCGGATTTTCTGCGAATCCGCTTTTTTTTCCCTCGGCGATCTTCTGATCCCCTTGAGGCACGGCCAGTTGGGCCGTTTTTGCCATGATTCTAATCCTCCTGAGCGACGGATTCGGATTCTCCCCTCCGACGCAGTTGCGAATCATTTTCACCCGAATCCCAGGTTTTCTGCGAAAAACCGGTATCGGGTGGATGAAAGAGAGCATTTAAAACGTTCTCTCTAATGAAGAGTGTTGTGAATAAAGCTCAAAAATTGGTTAACTGTTTTAGGGGATACTGTCATGCCAGATGGAATGACGAGAACGGCGGCCCAAATTCAAGACCGAAACCAGGACGCCGTCAGGAGGGGAAGCGTGACCGATACGCTCAGAGATATTCGTTTGCTGTCCGAACTCGACGACGATGAAATCGCCGTCGTCGAGAAGAACTGTCGTTGGCGCACCTACGGCGCCGGTGAGCAGGTCATCGATCAGCATTCCGACACCCGCGATATTTTTCTGGTTGCTGCCGGGCGCGTGCGGGTGGTGAACTATTCCCTATCCGGACGCGAGATCACCTTCGACGATCTCGAGCCAGGTAGCCATTTCGGCGAACTTGCGGCCATCGACGGTCTGCCGCGTTCAGCCAGCGTGATGGCGTTGGAAGAAGCGCGGATCGCCTCGCTACCGTCCGACCAATTCCATCAAATGGTTTTGGATCATCCCGCCATCGCCTTGAAACTGATGAAGCATCTTGCACATCTGGTGCGCACATCGACCATGCGCATCATGGACCTGTCGACGCTGGGGGCGAACAACCGCATCCATGCCGACCTGCTGCGTTTGGCGCGCAAAGTCACCGAAGACGACATGACGGCGGTGATCAAGCCGATCCCGATTCATTCCGACGTCGCGTCGCGCGTCAGCACCACCCGTGAAACGGTGGCGCGAGTGATGAACGACTTGGCGCGCAAAGGCATCGTCGAACGACAAAAGGACGCGCTGGTGGTCAAGGATCTTGAGCGCCTCGAAGACATGGTCGAGGACGTGCGGGGCGAATAGACGCGCCGCTAACCAAGGTGAAGTCGAGACGAAAAAAAAGCCGGGCGGCGTGCCCGGCTTTTTTGATTTCGATAACTGCTTAAGCCAAGTCTTGCGGCTTAGGCCGAATGGCGACGAGGAAATTGGCGACCTCGTCGCTCAAGCTGGCCGATTGCTGGCTCAGTTCGTGGGCCGCGGTGCGGATGTCGGTGGCGGCGACGCCGGTGTCTTCCGCCGCGCGGTTGACTTCGCGGATCGATGTCGTGACTTCCGTGGTGCCGCTGGCGGCGTGTTCGACGTTGCGGGCGATTTCCTGGGTCGCCGCGCCTTGTTCTTCAACCGCAGAGGCGATGGTTGAGGCGATTTCGCTGATGCGGTTAATGGTGCCACCAATGCTTTTGATGGCGCCGACCGCCTCTTCCGTCGCGCCTTGGATGGCGTCGATCTGGGTTGAGATTTCTTCGGTCGCCTTGGCGGTCTGGTTGGCGAGATTTTTCACCTCGCCCGCCACAACGGCAAAGCCTTTGCCGGCTTCGCCCGCGCGAGCGGCTTCGATGGTTGCGTTCAGCGCCAAAAGGTTGGTTTGATCCGCGATGTCGGTGATCAGCGCCACCACTTCACCGATGCGGTTGGCGGCATCGGCCAAGCCTTGAACTTTCTCGTTGGTGCTGTCGATTTCACTGACGGCTTCGTTGGCGATCATGGTCGATTGAGCAACCTGGCGAGAAATTTCGGAAATTGCGGCGGACAGTTCTTCTGCTGCCGATGCGACGGTTTGTACGTTGGCGGACGCCTGCTCAGCAGCATTGGTGACGGCTTGGGAACGGTCGGACGTTTGTTCCGCCGTCGAGGCAAGACCTTCCGACGAACTTTCCATAGCGCTCGCGGCAGTGCTGACGGCTTTAACCACCGTGCCGACGCTGCTTTCAAACGCGTCGGCCAATTCTTGCATGGCTTTGGCTTTGTCGCGCACCGCGCGGCGCTCGGTTTCAGCGTGTTCGCCTTCCAGGCGTTTGACCTCGATGGCATTGTCCTTGAACACTTGCACGGCCGAGGCCATGAGGCCGATTTCATCTTCACGACCGGAAGCGGGAATGTCGGCGTCGAGATCGCCGTCGGCCAAGCGGCCCATGGCCTCAGTCATGGCGTGAACGGGCTTGGTCAAAAGCGTGTTCAAGACCAAAAACAGCACGCCAACGGTGGCGATGAAGAAACCGATCTTGGACGCGACAGACATGGTCGACGCGCTTGACTGGGCCTCTTCTACCCGGGTTTTACCTTGGGTGACCTCGGTGTTGACGGCGTCCGTCTGTTGCTTGACGGTGAAGGAGTTGTCGGCATTGGCGCGCTGCAATTTCTTGCGCTCGCTATCTTGCAGGCTTTCCATTTCCGCCAGCTTTTCGGCGGCTGATTTTTCCAGCGCGATCAATGCGGCGCGCGAAACGGCGACTTCCAAAACACCGCGCGGACGAGTGGTTTCGCCGTGACAGCCCTGGCAGTTTTCTTCGTTCTCCAGGAGATAATAAGCGTATTCGACCGGTTCCATTTGGCCGTCGTCGTTTTCGACTTCGCCGGTGGTGATCAATCCGCTTTTATAGCTTTGTACAACCTCGCTCATGGTATCGAAGCGCGCGTCTTCGATAAAGATCGGTTCTTGTTCCTTGCGCGGGGCGAAGGCTTCGTCGCCGGCAAGCGCGTTGACCTCGTTGATGGTTTTGTTGTCGCGGAACGCCAGTTCGCCGGTGATGCGCCACAGGTTGATGGCGTAGATATCGGGATTCTCCAACAGCGTGTCCATCATGTCCTGGGCGGAAGCGGCTTCGCCCATCATCATGGCATTTTTGATCAGCGTCAGGCTCGATGTCGCGATGCCGTTGCGCGTGCCTTCTAGGAACTTGCGGGTCTCTTCCGTATGCAGGGTGTTCTCTGCGATCGCCTTGGCGTGCTCAGCCTCGAGGTTTTTCTCGGCCGTGGTCAAGTTTTCGCCAAGCAGCGTGTTGATCAGACGATCCTTCTCGACGATGGCGCCCTGCATGCGATGCGTGAGTGCCTCGGTTTCGGAATTGAGGGTCGAATTAATGCTGGAGGCGATGATGAAATCGGCTGCCGAACTGATGGTGATCAGAACAACGGCAGCGGCGATGATTTTCGCACTGAGAGACTTGAGCAAGGCTTACTCCCTTTCGCGGGGATTACTTGGACGCACGGTTGTGGGTCTAGCAAGACAGTCTCTTACTCATTTGGATTATCTCGTGCCCACTTGTGGGGATTTTTGTCCGATTGGGCTCAATTCACAATGGTTTTTTTCACGAACTGTTCCAGCATGGTGGGTATGTTTCTAACCTTAAACGTTTTTGCACATATGAGGTTGGGGTAAATAACCGCAAAAAATGTGCGGTTTTGCGATGTTTGAGTGATGGGTGTCACAGAAAAAAATTGAGTAAGCCATCATGATCATATCATCGATGGTTTTTCCATCACCGGACATTTGGTCGCACGAGGATGTCTCATGACGAAGATCAAAGCTATAGGCCTCGCATTTTCGCTGTTTTTGATGGCTTTGGGTTTGATCGATCCGATGGTGCTGAGCACACCAGTAGGCTACTGAGCACGACGTTTCCGGTTTCTCCATGTTTTCCCCAATCCCAACTTGGCCGTCACACTATGTGACGGCCATTTTTTTATGGCAAATGGGCGTCGAGTCCGCTTTGAAATAGAAGAATTTCCTGCTAGGTTTGAAGCGCTTGAGGTGTTTGACTTGCCGTTCGGAATGATCCATCATCAAGCCTGTAAGAGGGGTTCTCCTTATGGGGGAATTCGAATACTCATCGAATCGTTCCGGGGCACGCCTTTCTTCATGAAGCCCCGAAGCCGAAGGAAAGACCATGGCCAAGACCATCCTGATCGTTGAAGACAACGAATTGAACATGAAGCTCTTCAACGATCTATTGCAGGCACACGGCTATGAAACCGTGCAAACAAAGGACGGTCGCGATGCGCTGAACTTGGCGCGTGAACACACGCCTGACTTGATCTTGATGGACATCCAGCTACCGGAAATTTCCGGGCTTGAAATCACCAAGATGCTGAAGGCCGACGACGACCTCAAGCACATTCCAGTGATCGCCGTGACGGCCTTCGCCATGAAGGGCGATGAGGAAAAAATCCGTGAAGGCGGCTGTGAGGGATATATCGCCAAGCCGATTTCCGTGCCCAACTTCCTCGACACGCTTTCTAAATTTTTGGGCTAAGTCCCCAGCCTCGGCTACTTTTTGCATCGGCCTAACTGAACAAACAAAAACGCGCCCCGGTGAGGGCGCGTTTTGTTTATTCCTGGTGCTGGAAAGCCTTATTTAATTTTGGCTTCCTTGAAGATCACGTGCTTGCGCACGACCGGATCGTATTTACGAAATTCCATCTTTTCGGTCGTGTTGCGCGGGTTCTTCTTGGTCACGTAGTAGTAACCCGTGTCAGCGGTGCTGACCAGCTTGATCAGGATGGTGGTCGGCTTGGCCATTTCTTTTGCTCCGCCATAAATCCGTGAAAACGTATGAGCGGCGTAAAATACGGACCTTAGCGCCGATGTCAAGACTATCGTTGTGTGGATCGTGCGATTTAACGTCGCGAGGCGGTGTTGATGGGTTCCGGCTGCAGCAATGCGCGCTGATACAGGGATGGGTCGTGGATCACGCGGCTGGCCAATTGCATCAAAAGATCGCCATTTTTGTCGGCTTGGAAGGTCTTAGCCGGGCAAGAATCGCGCAATTGTGGACGTCTGCCGTCGAAAATCATGCCTGCGGCGCGCCATGAGGACATAGCTTCGAGCTGCCCATCGATGTGATCTAGGGCCAAGATGGCCGCAGTGTCGCCTATCGGCGTGTTGGTGGCGCACACGGCCGGCATAACGCCCAGCCCGTGCAGGGCGTAGCCCGAGGGGGACACGAGACGTGACCAGGTTAAGGTCATCTCACCGTCATTGGGCAGCCGAATGACGGTTTGCACGGTGCCCTTGCCATAGGACGACGACCCGATCACCACGGCGCGGCCCAGGTCTTGAAGGGCGCTGGCGACGATTTCGGCGGCGGATGCGCTGTCGCCATCGACCAGCACGATCAAGGGCTTGCCGTCGATCAAATCCGCGCCCCCGGCGCGGTAATCGTGGAAGCTATCGGGATGGCGACCCCGGGTGGAAATGATGCGGCCTTGGTTCAAGAACAAGTCGGCGACACTCACAGATTGCGACAAAAGCCCGCCTGGATTGCCGCGCAAATCCATGACCACGCCTTTGAGGCGGCCGCTCTGGAAAGCTTCATCGTTCTTGCGCAAGACGTTCAGCATGCTCGTCGAGGTATTCTTGTTGAACCCGCTAACGGTCAGCTTCAAGAGATCGTCTTCGACGCTGGCGCGCACGGTTTCGGGGACGATGTGCGCGCGGTTAAGGTTGAAGCTGATCTGGCGGTCCGGTCGGCCAACGTCGCTGTCCAGGCGTGCGATGCTCAACGTCAAGGGGCTGCCTACAGGACCACGCAGGTGTTGCGCCACTTGGCGCAAGGACATCGCGGCGGTGGCGTCTTCGCCAACCTTGAGGATCAGGTCACCGGGACGCAGCCCGACGGTGTGTGCGGGGCTATCTTCTTGGACGTGGGTAATGAGGATGGTGTCGTCCGTTTTGGTGAAGCGGATGCCGATGCCGCCAAAGCCGTCGCGGCGGGCACGGTTGGCGCGGGCCTCTTCGGCGCCGGAATAACGCGAAAAGACGTCGAGCCCCGCCAGCATGCCGTCGAACAGAGCTTCGTAGACGCGCTCGTTGTCGGCATCCAGCAAATCGGCCGATTGGTGCCGTCCGGCGCGGATGATGTCGGTGGTCAGGCGCGCCCAAGCTGCGGGATCGGCGCTCAGCGGGCGGGCGAAGTCGGCGACGTTTTGGTCGGCGAGGATCAGCCGGATCATGCCGTCCTCCTGGCCGATCTGGAGCGCCGGGTCGATGGTGGCGAGCCCACGTATGCCGTTTAAGGCCAACACATCCATATCGACGAGATCGATGTAGCGCTGGGCGATGCCCCGGAGTCCGGCGCGGATCGTGGTTCGCGCATCAAGATATTGAAAGAAATCGGTGTTTGCCGCGGTATCGGGAACGGAAGGAGGCGGCAAAACCAAAGCTTCAGCGGCCACCACTGGACGCTGTTGCGAGAGGCTAGACGTTTCGCCGGTGGTACAGGCACCGAGCCCGACCATGGCCGTGAGACCCAACACGGCGGCAACGCCAGATCGTATCTGTCCGTTTGCTACATTCCCCATGAGTCAAATAGTCGTACATTTTTTCAGTTCCGTCACCAATTTGTTTCAGAACTACAAAAAACTTTCGGGGTAATGGGGGTGCGGTCAAGATTGACGTGCTTTGCGCCGCGATGCGCGCGACTTGCCTTTGGACTTTTTCGGCTTGCCGTTGGCTTTACCAACGGGACGGCCTTTGCCCGGTGCGCCTGCGAATTTTCCTTTGCCGCGTCCATCCGGTCGCGGTTTGCCTTGGCGACCGCCTTGGGTGATTTGAAACACGGTCGAGCCCGTGATCGGATCGGCTTCGACGATCAAGACCTCGACCTTGTCGCCAAGGTGATATTCATAGCCGGTCTCACGACCCCACAGAACGTGGTTGTGTTCGTCGTGAACGAAGAAGTCCTCACCCAGCGAGCGGATCGGCACCAAACCGTCCGCGCCGGTTTCGTCCAAGGTCACGAACACGCCAAAGCGCGTCACGCCGTTGATGCGGCCCTTGAAGATGTTGCCGACCTTGTCGGACAGATAGAGCGCGGTGAAGCGGTCCACCGCATCGCGTTCGGCACCGGCGGCGTTGCGCTCGGTCACCGACAGGTGTTCGCCCTGGTCCTTGAAGTCCTTGTGATCGTCTTCCAGGCCGCCCTCGCCGAGCTTCAAGCCGCGCACCAGCGCGCGGTGCACCAACAGGTCCGCATAGCGGCGGATCGGTGACGTGAAGTGGCAATAGCGACGCAGCGCCAAGCCGAAGTGGCCGATGTTTTCTGGGCTGTAAACGGCCTGCGCCTGGGATCGCAGCACCACCTCGCTGACCAAGTGGCTGTTGGCAGTATCCTTGACCTTGGCGAGGATCTGGTTGAAGTGGCTGGCGCGCACTACTTGGCCCTTGGCGAAGGGGATGTTCACGCCTTCGAGAAACTCGCGCAGGCTTTCGAGCTTTTCCAACGACGGCTCGTCGTGGATGCGGTACATGCACGGTTGCTTGAGGCGTTCCAGCGTTTCCGCCGCCGCGACGTTGGCCAGCACCATGAATTCTTCGATCAGCTTGTGGCTGTCGAAGCGCTCGCGCTCGACCACCTTGGCGACGGTGCCGTCATCAGCCAAGACGATCTGGCGCTCAGCGAGATCGAGTTCCAACACGCCGCGCTGCTCGCGGGCCTTTAAAAGGGTCCGGTAAGCGCCATAGAGCGGCGCGATGACCGGCTCCAGCAGCGGTGTCGTCAGGTCGTCGGGCTTGCCGTCATGGGCGTTTTCGATCTGCGTATAGGTGGTGCGGGCCACCGATCTCATCATCGCGCGCACGAACTTATGGCGTTTCAGGTGGCCCTCAGAATCGATCCACATGTGGGCGGCGAGACACGGATGGTCTTCGTCGGGACGAAGCGAGCACCAGCCATTGCTGAGCTCTTCGGGCAGCATCGGCACCACCCGGTCGGGGAAATAGACCGAATTGCCACGCACGAACGCCGACTGGTCGAGCGCATCGTTTGGCCGCACGTACCAACTGACGTCGGCGATGGCGACGATCAGATGCCAGCCGCCAGGATTGTTGGGATCGTCGTCGGCCTCGGCGAACACCGCGTCGTCGAAATCGCGCGCGTCCTCGCCGTCGATGGTGATCAGCGGTACGTCGCGCAGATCGACGCGGTTTTCCATGGTCGCGGGACCGGCGGCGCGGGCCTGTTTAAGGGCGTCTTCGGGAAACTCGACCGGGATGGAGCGGTCGTATATGGCGATTTGGGTGATCGCCTGCGCGCCGGTGCGGTTGATCTTTTCGCGCAGTTTTACTTGGCGTAGGCCGAGCTTCTTGCCCGGCAGCACCTCGGCGCGCACCAGATCGCCTTCGGCGATGTCGATGTCGTTGAGATCGACGACGACAAATTCATCTTTTTGGCGGCGGTCGGTGGAACGCAAGCGCCCGTTGCCCGCACGGTCGAGCTTATAGACCCCCAACACGTCGGCGGGGGCGTGCTCCAGGCGGCGGATGGTGTTGCCTTCATATGCGGGTTTGCCGTCTTCGGTGTCGTCGATGCGCGTCATGCGCGCCAGCACCCTGTCGCCGATGCCCAATGCACCCTGGCCGCGGCGTACCGGGGCCATGTAGATCACCGGCGGTTCCAGCGGCGAATCCCACACCACCGGACGCGCCAACAGTTCGCCGTCGAGGTCGGTGGCGGTGACTTCCAGCACCGTTACCGGCGGCAACGCGGTGGGGTCGGCGAACCGTTTGCGGCTGGATTGCAGCTGGCCTTCGTCCTTGAGATCTTTCAGGACTTTCTTGAGCTGCATCTTTTGTTCCGCATCCAAATGGAACGCGCGCGCGATCTCGCGTTTGCCGACGCGGCCGGGACTGTCCTTGATGAATTCAAGGATCTGTTCCTTGGTCGGGAACGGTGCAACATGGGGTGTGTGTTTTGACATGTGACCAGCTTAGCTGGCGGCCTTCTCTGTGTCAGCCTTCGGCTTCGTTTTGGGTGCGGCTTTTTTCTTCACCGGCGCTTTTTTCTTGGCTGCGGGCTTTTTCGCAGTGGCTTTTTTGGGCGAGGCTTTTTTCTTCGCCGGGGCCTTTTTCGGCTTGGCCTTGGCGTTGATCAGCTCAATCGCTTTTTCCAGCGTCAGGTCGTCCTTGTCCAAGTCTTTGGGCAAGTTGGCACGGTCGCGGTTGTGGGTGATGAACGGCCCCCAGCGTCCGGTCTTCAGCAAGATCGGCTTGTTGTCGTCGGGGTGCTTGCCGACTTCCACGGGCGGCTTCTTGCCGCTGTCGGCAATCAGTGTCACCGCGCGGTTGAGACCGATTTCCACCGGGTCGTCTTCCTTGAGCGACACGTACATGCCGGCGTATTGCAGATAGGGGCCGAAGCGTCCGATGCCGGCTTGGATCATCTGCCCGTCTTCGGGGTGCGGTCCGATTTTGCGCGGCAGGCTCAACAATCCCAAAGCGCGTTCAAACGTCAGTTCAGCGGCATTTTCACCCATCGGCAGGGACGAGCGCTTGGGCTTGAACTTCTTATCTTCGGGGTCGACGTCGCCGCGCTGCACGTAAACGCCGTAAGGACCTTTGCGTAACGTCACTTCCAACTGGGTTTCGGGATCGACGCCCAAAACCTTGGGGCCTTTTTCCAGCTCGGCCGCCAACGGGTCGCCGTCGCCGTTTTGCGGCGTCACCAGCGGACGGGTGAAGCGGCATTCGGGATAGTTGGAGCAACCGATGAAGGCGCCGAACTTGCCCAGTTTCAAAGACAGCTTGCCGTCGTCGCAGGTCGGGCACTTGCGCGGGTCGGGGTCGCCTGCTTTTTCCGGTTCGGGGAAAAAGTGCGGGGCGAGCACTTCGTCCAAGGTGTCGAGCACCTCGCGCACGCGCAGTTCCTTGATGCCGTCGACGTCGGCGGAGAAATTGCGCCAGAACTCGTCGAGCACCGTTTTCCACTTGATGCGGCCGCCGGAAATGTCGTCGAGCTTTTCTTCCAAATCGGCGGTGAAGCCGTACTCGACGTAGCGTTCGAAAAAGCTCTGCAGGAAGGTGGTCACCAAGCGGCCACGGTCTTCGGGGAAGAAGCGGCGCTTGTCCAAGGTCACGTAGTTGCGGTCTTGCAGCACCGAAATGATCGACGCGTAGGTCGACGGGCGGCCGATGCCCAGTTCTTCGAGCTTCTTGACCAGGCTGGCTTCGGAATAGCGCGGCGGCGGCTGGGTGAAGTGCTGTTCGGGCAGCACTTCCTTGAGGCCCAGGGCTTGCCCTTCGCGCATGTCCGGCAGGATGCGTTCTTCATCGTCGCCCTTGCCGTTGTCGTCGTCACGGCCTTCGGTGTAGAGCCGGTAAAAACCGTCGAACGCGATCATCGAGCCGGTGGCGCGCATCACCACGGTGCGTTCCGCCTGGGCGATGTCGACGGCGACCTGGTCGAGGACCACGGGTTCCATCTGACACGCGACGGTGCGTTTCCAAATCAATTCGTAGAGTTTGAGCTGATCCGCATCCAAGTGGCCGGCCATGTCCTTGGGTTTGCGGAACACGTCGGTCGGTCGGATCGCTTCGTGTGCTTCCTGGGCGTTCTTGGCTTTGCTTTTGTAAACGCGCGGCTGGTCGGGCAGATACGCTTCGCCGTAATTTTTGCCGATCAGCGAACGGCACGCGCCAACCGCTTCACCGGCCATGGTCACGCCGTCGGTACGCATGTAGGTGATCAGGCCGACGGTTTCGCCGCCGATGTTGACGCCTTCGTAAAGCCGCTGCGCCACCTGCATGGTTTTCTTCGCCGAAAAATGCAACTTGCGCGACGCGTCTTGCTGCAACGTCGAGGTGGTGAACGGCGGCGGCGGATTGCGCCGGGTCTGTTTCTTTTCGATGCTGGCGACCGAAAACGGGCCGCTTTCGATGGCCGTTTGGGCGCGCTTGGCGTCCGCCTCGGTCTTGAGGCTCATCTTGTCGAGTTTTTCGCCGTTCAGCACCGTCAAGTTGGCGTTGACCATGATGCCCGCGCCGGTGTCGAACGCGCCTTGCACGGACCAATATTCCTGCGGCCTGAAGGCCTCGATCTCGGTCTCGCGTTCGCACAACAGCTTCAAGGCGACGGACTGCACCCGACCGGCCGAGCGCGAACCGGGCAGCTTGCGCCACAGCACCGGGCTGAGCGTGAAGCCGACCAGATAATCGAGCGCACGGCGCGCCATGTAGGCGTCGACCAGCTCGTGATCCAATTCACGCGGTTTGGAAAAGGCTTCCTGAATGGCGCTTTTGGTGATCTCGTTGAAGACCACGCGTTTGACGGTCTTGTCCTTGAGCAGCTTTTTCTTATCTAGAACCTCACGCACGTGCCAGGCGATGGCTTCCCCTTCGCGATCCGGGTCAGTCGCGAGGTAAAGCGCGTCCGCGCCCTTCATGGCGTCGGCGATTTCCTTGACCTGCTTGGCCGAGCGCGCGTCGATCTCCCAATCCATGGCGAAATCTTCGTCAGGGCGCACCGATCCGTCCTTCGACGGCAGGTCGCGGATGTGGCCATAGCTGGCGAGCACCTTGTAATCGGAGCCAAGGTATTTGTTGATGGTTTTCGCTTTCGCGGGTGATTCAACGACGACGACGTGCATGCAGCCTCGAGCCAGATTCGGACATACTATATAAGTGACACCCGGTTTCCGGGGTGTCGCTCCAAACGGCCCGCAAGCTCCAATTCCAGAAGCACCAGCGACACCGCAGCAAGGGAGAATTGGCAGTTACGGACGAGTTCGTCAACCGTAACCGGAGCGGGCGAGAGCATTTCTTGCACTTCGGCACGGGCTTTGCCGATCTCTGCTTCGTCAGGTGTGGAAGGTATTTTTTTATTAAATTCCAATTGCTTAGGTTCAGACAGGGGGCTCTGCAAAATGGGTCTGAGGACCTCTAAAACATCTTCTGCATTTTGTGTGAGGTTTGCGCCGTCTTTGATCAATTTGTTGCATCCCGCCGCACGCGGATCGCTCGGTGCACCCGGAACGGCGAACACTTCGCGGCCCTGTTCCAAGGCCATGCGTGCGGTGATCAACGACCCCGATTTGAGCGACGCCTCGACCACCACGGTCCCCCGCCCCATGCCCGATATGATGCGGTTGCGGCGTGGGAAGTGGCGCGCTTGCGGTTGGGTGCCCAGTTCAATCTCGGAAACGATTGCGCCACGCTCGACCAATTCGCGGTAGAGGGCTTCGTTTTCGCGCGGATAAATCACGTCCACGCCACCGCCCAGCACCGCCACCGTGCCGGTACCCATCGCCCCTTGGTGCGCGGCGGCGTCGAGACCGCGCGCCATGCCCGACGCAATCAGCAAACCCGCCGCGCCCAAATCGGCGGCGAGCTGACGGGCGAAGTTCTTGCCGTTCAAAGACGCGTTGCGCGCGCCGACGATGGCGATGGTGCGTTTCTTCAGCAGGTGGCTGTGGCCCAGCACGCTGAGCAGCGGCGGTGCGTCTTCCACTTGGGACAGCAACGGCGGGAAGTCAGCATCGGTGCGCAAAACGATTTGCCCGCCGAGTTTGCTCAAGGCTTCGATCTCGGCTTCCGCTTCGGCCTTGGGGTAGGCCTTGAAGGTCTTCGCGCCGCCGCGTTTGGCCATGTCGGGCAGGGCCTCCAACGCGGCCTTGGCGGTGCCGAAACGCTCCAACAGCTTATAAAACGTGATCGGGCCAACGTTCTCGCTACGGATCAGGCGCAGCCAGTCGAGCGTTTCATTCTTTGGTGGTGACATGCTGCACACCTCTCTGCATGAGCGAGATGGTGCGTAATTATTCACGTTTGGTCAAGGGTGGGTTAATTGTGTTTGCGATTAGTGCAAAGGCGAAGAAAGCAAGGCCGGTAAAAAGAAGAACGCTTAGGTTTGAACAGCTGTTGTTCAAGCACTGTCATCGACAAGTAGCAGAGGAAAATTCCGAGTGAGCCCAAGAAAGCCGTTTATGTCGAGCGTTGAATGATTGCTTTGGGAACAAACCCGGGAGCGGCAACTATCAGGTAATGATGATTTCTATCATGATGCCATTATTCAGGCGGTTACGGCTTGAGTGTAGAATTGGCCGTTGAAGCAATGTCGCAAAAGCCCACGTTACTCCCATTTCTTTTTAGACAATTTCACGAATTGAATCGTTCAACAAATTCCCATTTGTTGCCAACGAGATCTTCGACAAGAATCACCTTGCCAAACGGAGCCGTCTTCAAAGGCTTTATTATTTTGACAGCGTGCGATTTAAATTTTTCCTCCAAGGATGTGACATCTTCGGTTTCAAGGATAACAAGAGCCCGGTTCCCACCTTGTTGCCCAATAAGATGTTTCTCGTCATTTTGGGGGACAACCAGATGAAATGGCGTATTGGAGTTTTTGGGTTGCACGCGGATGACGCGCTTTTCAGAAGTCACCATTTCATCTTGAATGACTTCGAAGCCGAAGACGTTAACAAAGAAGTCTTTTGCTTTGGCTAAGTCAGTTACGAGAATGCTAATGCGATATACGTTCAAGGTGTATTCCTCACTTAAATATTGCCCTAAGTGGGGGCTAAACTAACCAACGGGTCGACGCGCCATTGGCCGCCCCTAAAAGCCTGTCTATGGTGAGCGCCGCGATTGTTGTCGCCCCTGAAATATGACGGCAGCAATGGGGCCTAGGCAGAACTGATTTATGCGCAAAGTTGCGGGTCGAACCTAGGTGCTTTTCTTTTTGCCGATCTTGCTTTCTTCGCCTTTGAGCAGTCTGCGGATGTTTTCATGGTGACGCGCCCAGGCCAGAGCCGCCAGCAATCCGGCTAAGATGGCGTGCTGCGGCGTGGCGAAATACCAGGCGTATGCGGGGGCTGCGGCGAGCGCGACCAGCGCGGCGAGGGAACTGTAGCGAAAAATCGCCGCCGTGGCGAGCCACGTGGCGATGGCCGCCAGTCCCACCGGCCAGGCGGTGGCGAGCAGCACGCCCAGCGTGGTGGCGACTCCTTTGCCACCTTTGAATTTCAGCCAGATGGGGAAGTTGTGGCCCATCACTGCCCAAAAACCGGCGGCGAGCAGGGCGTGCGGCTCGTCGGTCAGCGCGTAGGTGATGCCCACCGCAATCGCACCCTTGCCGGAATCCAGCAGCAAGGTGAGCAGCGCGGCGAACTTGTTGCCGGTGCGCAAGACGTTGGTCGCGCCGATGTTGCCCGACCCGATCTGGCGCAAATCGCCGAGCCCGAACAGCCGTGCGATGACGATGCCGAACGGCACCGCGCCAAGCAGGTATCCGCCCAATCCGGCGAGGGCGTGAATGAGAAAGGTCTCGTTCATCAGGGGTCCAGTTCTTTAAGCGTCGAGGTTGAAGACCAAGCGGCCGTCAATCACGGTTTTGAGCACGCGGCCTTGCAGCGGGCGGCCGTCGAACGGGGTGTTCTTGGCTTTGGAATGCAGTTCGCTGTCCGACACTTTCCATCCCCGGTTGGGATCGAACACGATCAGGTCGGCGGCGGCCCCGGCTTCGAGGCGGCCTGCGGGCAGCCCCAACAGATCGGCCGGTTGGCGGGTGATCAGGCTCAATGCGTCGAGCAGGCTGAGGTGGCCGTTGTGCACCAGTTCCAAGGCGGTGGCGAGCAGCGTTTCCATGCCCAGCCCGCCGTCGGCGGCGTCGGCGAACGGCAGACGCTTCATGTCTTCGCTTTTGGGCGTGTGGTCGGACGCGATGGCGTCGATGGTGCCGTCGCGCAGGCCTTCGATGATGGCGACGCGATCGGCTTCGGCGCGCAGCGGCGGCGACAGCTTGGCGAAGGTGCGATAGTCGCCCACCGCCGTTTCGTTGAGCGCGAAATAAGGCGGCGCGGTGTCGCAGGTGACGGGAAGCCCCCGGTCTTTCGCGGCGCGGATCAACTCCAGGCTCTTGCCGGTGGACACGTGGGCGAAGTGGACCCGCCCGCCGGTCATTTCGACCAGCCGCAAATCGCGTTCGATGATGATCAGTTCGGCCTCGACGGGAATGCCGGTCAGGCCCAAACGGGTGGCGGTTTCGCCTTCGTTCATCACGCCTTCTTCGGCCAAGGTCGGTTCTTCGGGATGTTCGACCAGCAACAATCCGAAGGTCGCGGCGTAAGACAGCGCTTGGGCCATGGTACGGGCGTTGGCGACGGCCTTGGTGGCGTCGGTGAAGCCCACCGCACCGCTTTGCGCAAGCAAACCCATTTCCGCCAGCTCTTCGCCTTCCAATCCCTTGGTCAACGCACCGTAGGGATAGACCTTGACCAGTCCGGCCTTGCGCGCGGCGCGGGCGACGAATTCGACCACCGCGCGGTCGTCGATGATCGGCGCGGTGCTGGGCAGGCACACCGCCGTGGTGACGCCGCCGGCCACCGCCGATGCGCCGACATTTTCGAAATCGCGGCCGCTGATCTGAATGCGCATATCGACCAAGCCAGGAGACAGACAATGCCCGCGGCAATCGACCAAGGTGGCGTCTTCGGGCACCGAGGTGTCGAACAGTCCGGCCCCCGCTTCGACGATCAGTTCGCCGTCGGTGAGCACGCCGCCCGGCGCGTCCAGGCCGGTGGCCGGGTCCAAAAGGCGGGCGTTGACGTAAGCAATGCGGCCGGGAACGTTTTTGAGGGTCATGCCACGGCCTCGCGCTCAAGGTTGAGGGTCAGCACTTCCAGGCACGCCATACGCACCGCGACGCCCATTTCCACCTGTTCGCGGATGGCGCTGCGGCCGATGTCGTCGGCGACGTCGGAGGCGATTTCCACGCCCCGGTTCATCGGACCCGGGTGCATGATCAGCGCGTCGGGCTTGGCGGCTTCGAGCTTGGAGTAGTCGAGGCCGAAGAAATTGTAGTACTCGCGCACCGAAGGGAAGAAGTTGGTTTTCATGCGCTCGGTCTGCAGGCGCAGCATCATCACGATGTCGCAGTCCTTCAACCCGGCTTTCATGTCGTGGAACACTTCCACGCCCAGGCGCTCGGCCTCGGCGGGCAGCAGGGTCTTGGGCGCGATCAGGCGCACCCGGGCGCCCATGGTGTTGAGCAGATGAATGTTCGAACGCGCCACCCGCGAATGCAGGATGTCGCCGCAAATCGCCACTTGCAGACCGTCGAGGTGACCGCGGCGGCGGCGGATAGTCAGCGCGTCGAGCAACGCCTGGGTGGGGTGTTCGTGACGACCGTCGCCGGCGTTGATGACCGCGCAGTTGACCTTTTCCGACAACAGCTTGACCGCGCCCGAAGAGGCATGGCGCACCACCAAGACGTCGGGGTGCATGGCGTTGAGGGTCATCGCCGTGTCGATCAGGGTTTCGCCTTTTTTGATCGAGCTGGTGGACACCGACATGTTGATGACGTCGGAACCCAGACGCTTGCCCGCCAACTCGAACGAGGTGCGCGTGCGCGTGGAGGATTCGTAGAAAAGATTGATCACCGTCCGCCCGGCAAGCGTATCGAGCTTACCGCCGACGGATCTGTTGAGCTCGACGTATTCGTCAGCGCGGTCCAGCAAAAGCGAGATATCGAGAGGCGAAAGCCCTTCGATGCCAAGCAAGTGGCGCTGAGGAAAAACGGAGGAATCAAAGGGCGTCTTTGACATGCCCGCACTATACGCGTGCACCCCAGTGCGCGCAAGCGCGAGAACGCGTTAAGAGGACAAAACAATCCACAGCGTCATGGTGATCATGGCGGCCACGGTGCTGGCGGTGATCATGCCCGCCGCCAGCGGGGCGTCGCCGCCCATTTCGCGGGCCAGAACGTAGCTTGAGGCCGACATCGGCAAGGTCGCGTAAAGCATCACCACCTGAAAGGCCTGACCGTCCAATCCGAACGCGGTCGCCAGCCCCCAGGCGAGGGCGGGCAGGACCAGCAGCTTGAGCACGGTGGCCTTGCCCGCGAGCCAACGGTTGGCCAGCAGATCGGGGAAATCCAGACCTGCGCCCACCGCCATCAAGGCGATCGGCAACGCGGCGCGGCCGAGAATGTCGAGTAACGGCGCGATCACCGGTGGCAGACCGATGTCCAAGGCATTGAGGCCGAAACCGATCAAGCACGCCACCACCAAAGGATTGCGGACCACTTCGCGCACCGCTTTCATGGGCGTGCGCGCGCCTTCGTGGCCGTCGCCCCAAATCACCAGCACCGTGACGCTAAGCAGATTGACCAAGGGCACCACCGCCAGCACGCCGATGGACAACATCGCCAAGCCTTCGTCGCCCCAAAACAAAAACGCAGGCACCATGCCGACGTAGGTGTTGGGGCGGATGGCGCCTTGAAAAAACGACGTGAACGACGCGTTGCGAAGGCCCAGCACCGGTTTCAACGCCAGCGCCGCCCCCGCCACGACCAGCGTGGCGACGAACAAGGCCCCGGCGATGGCCCACACCTGATCGCTGGCGAGATTGGCGCGCGCGGTGCTGGCGATCAGCAGTGCGGGAAACAATACGCGGTAGGTCAGCCGTTCGGCGGGCGGCCAAAACGCATCGTCGATCCAGCGGTAGCGGCGGATCGCATAGCCCATCGCGATCAGCAAAAACACCGGCGCCAGGGCTTCGAAGATCGCGCCCATGATCAAGCTCCGCTTTGATGGGCGAGCGCGTCGAGCGCGCCTTGCAAAATATAGGTGGCGGCCAGCTTGTCGATCACCTCGCCACGGCGCTTGCGGGTCATGTCGACGTCGCCGACCAGCATGCGTTCGACCGCCGAGGTGGACAAGCGCTCGTCCCACAGTGCGATGGGGATGTCCAGGCGTTCCTGAAACGAGCGCGCAAAATCCCGGGTCGCTTGGCAGCGCGGGCCTTCCGTGCCGTCCATGTTCAGCGGCAGGCCCAACACCAGCGCGCCGACCTCGTGTTCCTTGATCAGCTTTTCCAGGTGGATGGCGTCCTTGGTGAATTTGGTGCGCTGGATGGTTTCCAGCGGGCTCGCCACCGTGAGCATCACGTCCGAAAGCGCGATGCCGATGGTTTTGGTGCCGAGATCGAGCCCCATCAACTTTTCGCCGCGCTTGAGCGTGCCCTGCAGTTCTTTGATATCGATGATCGCCATGCTTCACCAAGTTGTCTTAAGGTTCGCCTACCATAGCGATGCTTCGCGCTTGCACCAATCAAGATGCGCAGCATATCTTGAGAAAGTCGCTTGAACAGAGGATTTATGTACGTCATCCGTGAAGCCATGCCCCAAGACTGGCCCGGCATCTGGACCATATTTCACGATGTGGTCGCCCGGGGCGATACCTATGCCTTCGCCCCCGACACCGATGAGGCCGAGGCCAAGTGTTTATGGTTGGATATCCCTCGCGCGACCTATGTGGCGCTCGAGGGTGAGGTCGTCGTCGGCACTTATTATCTTAAGACCAATCAACTCGGCGCCGGATCGCACGTCTGCAATGCCGGGTACATGGTGCGCGAAGACCAACGCGGGCGCGGCCTGGGACGGGCCTTGTGCGCGCATTCGCTCGATGTGGCGCGCACGTTCGGCTACCACGCCATGCAGTTCAATTTCGTCGCCCGCACCAATGTGGGGGCGGTCAAGTTGTGGCGGGACATGGGCTTTGAGATCGCGGGCGTGCTGCCTGAAGCCTTCAATCATCCGCAAAAAGGCTATGTGGACGCTTTCGTCATGTACCGATTGTTGGCGGCGGGCTAGATTATGCTCATGAAACGCGCGCAATCCATTTCACTGCTTCTGGCGTCGATGCTGGCTTTCGGGGCTCCGGCCTGGGGTCCTGCGCATGCGCAAATCGAAGAGCCGGGCGAAGCGCCGCGCGACTTCAAGATTGAGGAACCGACCCTCAACGAGGAAGTTGAGCCGGTGGTGGTGATGGAGCACGAAGTGGTGCCCATGGTCGGCCTTTACGAGGTGACCAAGGACGTCAATGTGCGCTCCGGCCCCGGCACCGATTTTGAACGCTTGGCAGGCCTGGAAGCGGGCGAACGCGTGCGGGCCATCGGCAAAGTCGATGGCAGCACGTGGATGGCGGTCAGCAAAGACGGCGAAACCCTGGGCTTTGTGTTCACACCCGTTTTGGTGCCGGTTGTCGACGGTGCTTTGGGCGAGCAGTTCTTTGGCTCTTACATGTCCCAAGATCAAAAACACGGTGTGGCGTGCGACTACCGGTTCCGTTTCGAAGGCAAGACAACGGTCGAGGGCGGCGATTTCGAAACCGCCGATTATGAGGTTCGTTTTCGCTGCGCCAGTACGGCGGGGGCGAAAATATTTTATGCCCACATGTTTCTTACCGAAGCGCCGGTCAAGTCGGAAGACGGCTTGCACCTGATCGGTTTGGACGTGCGCTCCATCGGCGACGGCATGGAGGAGTTCCTCACCACCCGTTATCTCTATCACCCCAAGACCGGGGCGATGACGTTCGAAGGCCATTCCTTGCCGCGTTTCGCCAAGCCGCCCAAGATTCAGAGCTTTCAAACCGACAACATCAAGGACGCCTTGACCCAGGCGTTGGAAGCGTCCGTCGCCAGTTGGACCGACGAGGCCTGGGCCGAGTTGCTGAAAAAGCCCAAATAGGCTTGGAAACAGGCCCTTTCAGCGCTTGCGATGCGCGCGGGTGGGTGTTACTTTCCGGCCTCTCATTTCTCTGAAGATCTTCGATCAAGGATGGCACTCCATGTCCCTCGACAAGGACACCGTGAAAAACATCGCTTACCTCGCGCGCATTCGCGTTTCCGATGACAAATTGGAACCGCTGGCCGGCGAACTTTCCTCCATTATGGACTGGATCGAACAGCTCCAAGAGCTCGACACCGATGGCGTCGAGCCGATGGCCTCGGTCTCCGACGTGACCTTGCCGCAACGCAAGGACGCTGTGACCGACGGCAACTGCCAAGCCGCCGTGCTCAAGAACGCGCCCGATGCCGAAGACGGGTTCTTTACCGTGCCCAAGGTGGTGGAGTAAGCCATGACGAAGCTCACAGAATTGAACATCGCCACCGCGCGCGACGGTCTCGCCAAAGGCGAGTTTTCCGCCGCAGAACTGGCCGAAGCCTATATCCAGGCCATGCAAGGCGGGCGCGATCTCAACGCCTATATCACCGAAACGCCGGAAGTCGCGTTGGAACGGGCACGCGAATCTGACGATCGCCGCGCCAAGGGCGACCACATCGGCGCGATGGATGGCATTCCCATCGCCATGAAGGATTTGTTCTGCACCGAAGGTGTGTTGACCACCGCGGGCAGCCACATCCTCGACGGTTTCGTGCCGGCTTATGAATCGACCGTGTCCGCCAACCTGCGTTCCGCCGGTGCGGTGATGTTGGGCAAGGCCAACCTCGATGAATTCGCCATGGGTTCGGCCAACATCACATCCTATTACGGTCCGGTGAAAAACCCTTGGAAAGGCAAGGACGGCAAAGATTTGGTTCCGGGCGGCAGTTCCGGCGGTTCCGCCGCCGCCGTTGCGGGTGGCCTCGCCATGGCCGCGACCGGCACCGACACCGGCGGTTCGATCCGCCAGCCCGCCAGCTTCTGCGGCATCGTCGGTATCAAACCGACCTATGGCCGTTGTTCGCGCTGGGGCGTGGTGGCGTTCGCCAGCTCCCTCGATCAAGCCGGTCCGATGACCCAGACGGTGCGCGACGCCGCCATCATGCTCGGCGCGATGGCTGGGCACGATCCCAAAGACAGCACCTCGGCCCCCGTTGCGGTGCCCGATTTCGAAGCCGCCATCACCGGCGACGTCAAAGGCCTGACCATCGGTATCCCCAAGGAATACAAGATGGACGGCATGGATTCCGAAATTCAAGCGCTGTGGGACAAAGGCATCGATTGGCTCAAGGCTGCGGGCTGCAACATCAAGGAAGTCTCGCTGCCGCACACCAAGTATGCGCTGGCGGCTTATTATATCGTCGCACCTGCCGAAGCGTCCGCCAACCTGGCGCGTTACGACGGCGTGCGTTACGGCCTGCGCGTGCCGGGAGAAAGCTTGGACGACATGTACATGAACACCCGCGGCGAAGGCTTCGGCGACGAAGTGCAGCGCCGCATCCTGATCGGCACCTATGCGCTGAGCTCGGGTTATTACGACGCCTATTACATCAAGGCGCAAAAAGTCCGCACCTTGATCGCCAACGATTTCAAGACCGCGTTCCAAGACGTCGACGCGATCTTGACCCCGACCGCGCCCAGTGCCGCGTTCGCGCTCGGTGAAAAGCAGGACGACCCCGTTGCGATGTACTTGAACGACGTGTTCACGGTGCCGACCTCGTTGGCCGGCCTGCCGGGCATCTCGGTGCCCGCCGGTCTCAACAGCGCCGGGTTGCCGCTGGGCTTGCAACTGATCGGCAAGGCGTTCGACGAAGGCACGCTGCTCAACGTCGCCGCCTCGCTGGAAAGCGCCGCCGCCTTCAACTTCAAGCCGGGTCGGGAGGGCTAAGCCATGTCTTATGTGATCAAAGGCGAAACCGGCGATTGGGAAGTGGTCATTGGCCTGGAAGTTCACTGTCAGGTGATTTCCAACGCCAAACTGTTTTCCGGCGCCGCCACCGATTTCGGCGCGGAGCCCAATACCCAGGTGTCGTTGGTCGACGCCGCCATGCCCGGCATGTTGCCGGTCATCAACGAAGAATGCGTGCGCCAAGCCATCAAGACCGGTTTGGGCCTCAAGGCGCAGATCAACACCAAGTCGGTGTTCGCGCGCAAAAACTATTTTTATGCCGATCTGCCCCAGGGCTATCAGATCTCGCAGGCCGATCAGCCGATCGTCGGCGAGGGTACCATCATCCTCGACCTGCCCGACGGTTCCACACGCGAAGTCGGCATCGAACGTCTGCATCTGGAACAGGACGCAGGCAAGTCGCTGCACGACCAAGATCCCAAGCGCACCTTCATCGACCTCAACCGCACTGGTGTGGCGTTGATGGAAATCGTCTCCAAGCCCGACATGCGGTCGCCGGAAGAAGTCGGTGCTTATTTGCGCAAGCTGCGCTCCATCGTGCGCTACTTGGGCACGTGCGACGGCAACATGGACCAGGGGTCGATGCGCTGCGACGTCAACGTCTCGGTCCGTCCGGTGGGTTCCGAGGAGCTGCGGACCCGCGCGGAAACCAAGAACGTCAACTCGGTGCGCTTCGCCATGCAGGCGATCGAATTCGAAGCCGCGCGTCAGGTTGAAATCTACGACAACGGCGGCGAAGTGGTGCAGGAAACGCGCCTGTTCGACGCCCAAACCGGCACCACCCGGTCGATGCGTTCGAAAGAGCACGCCCACGATTATCGCTATTTCCCCGACCCCGACCTGTTGCCGCTGGTGTTCAGCGACGATTTGGTCGCCGAAATCAAAGCCTCCTTGCCGGAACTGCCTGATGAGCGCAAAGACCGCTACATCAATGTGTTCGGCCTGTCGCCTTACGACGCGGGCGTGTTGGTGGCCGACAAGGACACCGCCATGTACTTCGAAGCGGTCGCCGAAGGGCGCGACGCCAAGATGGCGGCGAACTGGGTCATCAACAACCTGTTCGCGGTGTTGTCCGATAAGGGCGTGAGCATCACCGAAAGCCCGATTTCGGCGGTCAATTTGGGCAAGCTTCTGGGGTTGATCACGGACGACACCATTTCGACCAAGATCGCCAAGGAAGTCTTCGAGCTGATGATCGAAAGCGGCGACGATCCGGAAAAGATCGTCGCGGACAAGGGCCTCAAGCAGATCACCGATACCGGCGCGATCGAAGCCGCCGTCGACGCCGCCATCGCGGCGGGTTCGGCGCAGGTTGCGCAATACAAGGGCGGCAACGAAAAAATTCTCGGCTGGTTCGTCGGCCAAGTGATGAAAGCCACCCAAGGCAAGGCCAACCCGGGCCAGGTGAACAAGTTGTTGAAAGACAAGCTCGACAACTGAACCGGTTGAAGCCTCGATCTTGCGCAACGCAGACAGGAAAAACCCACCTCATGATCGAGGTGGGTTTTTGCGTTGGGGCTGTGCTAGATTTTTGCAAGTGAGTTAGAGGAGAGGAACAATCGATGTCTAAAATCAACAAATCTTTGAGCATCGGCGCCTTGGCGCTAGCAATCTTGTGTGCCCCGGCGTTGGTCTCGACGCCCGCGTTCGACCTGGGTTCGGCTTATGCGGGAAACAAAGATAAAGACAAGGGCAAAGACCAAAAAGAAAAGCGCAAAGACATGGAAGAGCGCCAGAAAGCCCAGAAAAAGGCCTCTGAGGAAAAGCGCAACGCCGCGCAAAGCCGCCATGAAGAAATGCGCAAGCTGAACGAACAGCATCAAAACGAGGTGCGGGCCTTGAATGAAGAAATGCAAAAAAGCATGAGCAGCGCCAAAACCCCGGAAGACCGCCGCAAAGTGCAAATGGAACACAAAGAAAAAATGCAGGCGGCGCAAAATGCGTTTCAGGAAAGCATGAAGAAATTGCAGCAATAACCACGCCGGGTATCTTCAAAAATCAAAACCCGCCTCAGCGATGTGGCGGGTTTTTTCTGAGGGTTCGCCGACGGGCTTGGACATGTGTACTCATCGAGAGGCCTTTGCGTTACCAAGGGCGCAAATCACGCATGAATCCTTCCTTGCTCATCCGCTTCAATCCCGTAATCTGTCCCAGCATCAACTAGGGGATCGGGATATGTCTCAGCAATTCGCATCAGATAACACTGCGGGCGTGTGTCCCGAGGCGATGGACGCATTCGTGCGCGCCAACGAAACCGGGCACGAGGTTTCGTACGGCGACGACAGTTGGACCGCACAGGTGTGCGACCGCATCCGCGATCTGTTCGAAACCGATTGCGAGGTGTTCTTCGTGTTCAACGGCACGGCGGCGAACTCGCTGGTGTTGGCGGCATTGTGCCAGTCGTATCATTCGGTGATTTGTCACGAAAAAGCGCACATCGTGAATGACGAGTGCGGCGCGCCGGAGTTCTTTTCCGGCGGCTCCAAGCTGCTTGCGGGCGATGGTCCCGACGGCAAGTTGACGCCCGCCGCCATCGAAGAGCTGGTCACCCGGCGCAGCGATATTCATTATCCCAAGCCCAAGGCCATATCGCTGACCCAGGCGACCGAGGTCGGCACGGTCTACAGCGTCGAGGAATTGCGCGCCATTTCCGCCATGGCCAAACGCCACAACCTGCATATCCACATGGACGGCGCGCGCTTCGCCAATGCGGTGGCGAGCTTGGATGTCAGCCCCGCCGACCTGACCTGGCGCGCGGGCATCGACGTGTTGGTGTTCGGCGGCACCAAAAACGGCCTGCCGGTGGGCGAGGCGGTGGTGTTTTTCAACAAGGCCCTGGCCGAAGACTTTGCCTATCGCGCCAAGCAAGCGGGGCAGTTGGCGTCGAAAATGCGCTTCATTTCCGCGCCGTGGCTGGGCGTGTTGAAAGACGACGTGTGGCTGAAATACGCCCGGCACGCCAACGCCATGGCGCAACGTCTGCACCAGCGGGTAAAAGATCTGGAGGGCGTCACGGTGATGTTCGAACCGCAGGCCAACGGGGTGTTTTTGGATCTGCCTCAAGATGTGCGCGAAGGCCTGTGGGCGCGGGGCTGGAAGTTCTATGCCTTCATCGGCGTGCGTGGCTGTCGGTTTATGTGTTCGTGGGATCTGTTGCCCGAAACCGTCGACCGTCTGGCCGACGATATTGCCGATCTGTGCGGCTAAGTTTGGTCCGCTGAGTTCTTGTGCTTGGGGCACAGCGCTCTATATGTACAATGCGCCGCTGGGGGCGCGGTTTGAGGAGGTTTCGATGATCGATCTGTACACGTGGGGCACGCCCAACGGCCAAAAAGTTTCCATCATGTTGGAGGAGGTTGGCCTCGCCTACGCCACTCATCCCATCAACATCACCAAGGACGAACAATTCGCCCCCGATTTTCTGAAAATCAGCCCCAACAACAAAATCCCCGCCATCGTCGACAGCGACGGGCCGGGCGGACAAGACATCGCACTGTTTGAATCCGGCGCGATCCTCATTTACCTGGCGGAAAAATGCCAGCGTGAAGACTTGCTGCCTGCTTCCGGCGAGGCGCGCTACAAGGTTTTGCAGTGGCTGATGTTCCAAATGGGCGGGGTCGGCCCGATGTTCGGCCAAGCCCACCACTTTTTGAAATTCGCCAAGGAAGACGTGCCCTACGCCAAGGACCGTTACACCACCGAACAAAAGCGTCTCTACAGCGTGATGAACGCCCACTTGGCCGCGCATGACTTTTTCGCCGGCGGGCTGTTCACCATCGCCGATATCGCCATTTATCCGTGGGTTGCGCGCCACCCCTGGCACCCCATCGAACTTGGCGATTATCCTCACGTTAAGCGTTGGTATGATATGATCAGCCAGCGCGAATCGGTCGAGGCCGGCATGAACGTGCCGCCCCGACCCGCCGGGTAAGCCAACTCGTTTTGACCCATTTCAGCTTAAGGGGGCCTGCTTGAGCAATTTGGAACTGGAAACCGTGAAGCGCGTGCGCAAGGCGTTGGCCGATGTCGGCCGTGCGGACGCGGTTATCGAACTCGCCGACAGCGCCCGCACCGCGGCGGAGGCCGCCCAGGCACTGGGCGTCGAACAAGGCGCGATCGCCAAGACGTTGGTGTTCACCGTCGGCAACCGCTATGTGGTGGCGCTGGTCGCGGGCGATCACCAATGCAACGAAGAACAACTGCCGAAGGTCTTTCACCTGCAAGGCGATGTGGTGAAGCCATCCGCCGATTTGGTGCGCGCCGTGACGGGCTTTTCCATCGGCGGCGTGTCGCCGGTGGGGCAGGTCTCCAAGCTGCCCACCGCCATCGACGCGAGCCTGAAGCGCTTCGATAAGATTTATGCCGCCGCGGGCCATCCCCACTGCGTTTTCGAGACATCGGTCGATGAACTGAAAACCCTTACCAACGGGCTGGTTTCCTACGCCGTGGGCAAAGCTGCAAATCCTTCTTGAAACAGCGCTCATAAAGCCTTGATCCAGGGGCCAGAGACGTTTATGAAGGGGCGTTCGGTGCCACCCGAACACCTGTGGACAGGTGGGTGAGTGGCTGAAACCAGTGGATTGCTAATCCGCCGTACGGGGTAAACCCGTACCGAGGGTTCGAATCCCTCCCTGTCCGCCAATATATGAGGCCCTGCAACGACTTGCAGGGCCTCTTTTGGTTTCGTGGTTCTGCCGTGAGATGTTGCGGCGTGCAGGCTTACATAAAATCGGCGATGCGTTTGGCCATGTCTTCGGGCGGCATGCCGTGGGCGAACTTGACCAGGAATTTTCCATCCGGCGCCATCAGAAAGATCGATGCGGTGTGGTCGACCAGATAATCGCCGTCTTTCCAATTTTCCGGCTTGTGGACGGCGGCGACGATTTTGTAGCGCTTTGAAACGCTGTCGATCATCGGCTGGGGACCGGTGAGGCCGATGATGCGGTCGTCGAAGGCGGCAACATATTCACGCAATTTGGCGGCCGTGTCGCGTGCGGGGTCGATGGTGATGAAGATCGGCGCGATTTTTTCGGCGCGATCGCCCAAGGCTTCCAAAGCCGCGGCCATATTGACCAAATTGGTCGGGCAGATGTCGGGGCAATAGGTATAGCCGAAGGTGATCAACATGAAGCGGTCTTGAAAGTGCTGATCGGTGACGATCTGGCCGTTGTGGTCTTCCAACATGAAGCGGCCACCGATGCTCGACGACAGGGTCGCTTCTTCTTGGCCTTGCTCTTGAGCCTGCAACGGCGATGACGCCAAAATCGCAATACACGCAGTTAGGGTGTAAAATAACGACCGGGACAAATGCCGCAAGCGGTGCAGTCGGGGGCGAGATGGAAACATAAGCTGTTACCTTGTTCTTGTTATGGTGGCGTCCGGTGATCGTGGCCTGTGCGCAGTTTAGGAATTTCATCGAAACTCAGACGCTTAGCGTCTATAATGACGTTCTGAAAGGGTAGGCGACTTGACCGTCGTCAAACCCCTGTCATGTACATTAGCATAGACTGCTACACGTCCAAATACACTACGTCCTAAAACCGCAGCGGCTCGGGGATACTGCGGTTTGTTTTAGTCCTTAATGCAGCCCGAGGGAGGAATAATCCTATGCAACAATTTGGCAAACGGGCCCTGATGGCGTTTAGCGCCGTTAGTGTGGGTCTGGTTACCGCGTCGGCATCCTGGTCGGCGGAAAACCTGGATACCGTTATGAAACGGCGCGGGTTGACCGAAAAGGATGTTTTGGCCGCGGCGAAAACCTATGTGCCGACGGGCAAGCGCGATGAATTCATCGCCTTCAGTTCCGGTGGGCAGAGCGGTCAAGTGATCGTTTATGGCATTCCGTCCATGCGGATTTTGAAATACATCGGCGTGTTCACGCCGGAACCCTGGCAGGGTTATGGCTTCGACAACGAATCGAAAGCCGTTCTCGACCAAGGCCGCGTCAACGGCAAGGATATCTTGTTCGGCGATACCCACCATCCGGCCATTTCGGAAACCAACGGTGAGTACGATGGACGCTACCTGTTCATCAACGACAAGAACAACCCGCGTATGGCTGTGATCGACCTGCACGATTTTGAAACCAAGCAGATCGTCGTCAACCCGATCATGAAATCCGAACACGGCGGCGCATTCGTCACGCCGAACACCGATTACGTGATCGAAGCCGCGCAATATCCGGCTCCGCTGGAAGACGAATACGTGCCGTTGGATCAATTCAACGAGCGGTATCGTGGCGCCGTCACCTACTGGAAGTTCAACCGCGAAAAAGGCCGCATTGATCCGACCCAGTCCTTCTCGGTCGAACTGCCGCCTTACAGCCAGGATTTGTCGGACTTCGGCAAAGGCCCGTCTGACGGCTGGTCGTTCACCAACTCGTTCTGTTCCGAACGCTATGTCGGTGGCATCGAAAAAGGTCGTCCGCCGTTCGAAGCCGGTTGCTCGCAGAAAGACACCGACTTCCTGCACATGGTCAACTGGAAGAAGGGCGAAGAGCTGTTCAAGGCCGGTAAGACCAAGATGATCAACGGCCACCCGGTGATCACCATGGACACCGCCGTCAAGGAAGGCATGCTGTTCTTGGTTCCGGAACCGAAAAGCCCGCACGGCGCCGACGTCAGCCCGGACGGTAAGTTCGTCATCGTTTCCGGTAAGCTGGACAGCCACACCTACGTCTACAGCTTCGACAAGATGATGGGCCTGATCAAGAACAAGGATTTCATGGGCACAGACCCTTATGGCATCCCCATTCTCGATCTGAAGAAATCTTTGCACACCCAGGTCCAAGTCGGCTTGGGCCCGCTTCACACCCAGTACGATTCCAAGCCCTGCACGGTCTACACCTCCATCTACGTGGACAGCCAGGTCACCAAGTGGGACTACTGTGAAGGTAAAGTGCTCGACAAAATTTCCATCCACTACAACATCGGCCACTTGATGACGATGGAAGGCGACTCGGTTACGCCGCAAGGTAAATACTTGGTCTCCTTGAACAAGCTGGCGATTGACCGTTTCAACCCGGTCGGTCCTCTGCACCCGCAGAACCACCAGTTGATCGACATCAGCGGTGACAAGATGGAACTGCTGTACGACATGCCGCTGCCGTTGGGCGAGCCGCACTACGCGGTTGCGATTTCGGCTGACAAGCTGAAACCGATCATCCGTTACAAGAGCGGTTGGAACACCCGTACCGATGAGCGTCACGAAGGCCGCACCCGTCCGGGTAAAGAAAGCGTCGTTCGCGATGGCAACAAAGTCACCGTGTACGGCACCACCATCCGTTCGCACATCACGCCTGAAATCGTCGAAGTTCAAGAAGGCGACGAGGTCACGTTCATCATGACCAACTTGGAACGCGCTGAAGACCAAACCCACGGGTTCGCCATCAGCGGCACCAACGCCAACTTGTCCTTGGAACCGGGTAAAACCGCTTCCGTGACGATCAATGCCGATAAACCCGGTGTGTTCCCGTACTATTGCACCGAGTTCTGCTCGGCACTGCACTTGGAAATGCAGGGCTACCTCCTGGTTCAGCCTAAGGGCTACAAGGAAGTGGCGACCAAGGGCGCCGAAGGCACCGTTTACACCCAGGCCGATTACGAAAAGCAGCACAAGACCAATCTTGAAACGCAAGGCGTAATCGACAGTGTCGTGGGCTACATCGTCGCACGGAACTATCAGGACTTCCCGCCTGTGGTTTCGTTGGTCGAAGACGCCACCGAACAGCTGGGCTTCGCTGCTGACACCCGCAAAAAAGCTGAAGATTTTGCCGCCAAGGGAGATTGGCAAAATGCGACGCTGTGGGCTGGCCAGTGGTGGCAGTATCAGGTTAAGGCAGCCGACATCGGTCTGCGCGCCAAGACCTATCTCGACCAGCATGGTGCAGTTGAGGTCAAGAAGTAACGACCGCAAGCCTTGCACCTAAGGCATAAGCGAGGGGGAGCCCGCCTATTCAGGCTCCCCCATCGTTTACAAAAAACTGGAGACCAAGAATGAACAAGAGCATCCTCACACGCTTCGCAGTTCTCACCGGCGTTTTGATGTCGGTATCCGCGGCCAGCTTCACGGCCAACGCCGAAGAAAAGCCCAAGCGCGATCCCGGCAAGAAGATCTACATGACCAAGACCTGCATGGCCTGTCATGGCAAGGATGGCCGCAAGGCGATGCTGAACTACCCGAACATCGCGGGTCAGGATGAGAAGTATATGGTCAACCAGATCAACTACATCATTTCAGGCAAGCGACTGGGCAGCCATGATGCGACCGGCAATCCGCGCGCGCAGGGCATGCAAGGCGCTTTGATCAGCCCCAGCGACAACAAGCCGCGTATTTCCAAAGAGGAAATCCAACAGGTCGCCGCGTGGCTCGCCAAGCAACCGCCGGCCGACCTGCAAGAACCGAAGACTCCGCTGGATCCCGCGAGCGTCGAGGCCGGTAAAAAATTGTTCAATTCGAAATGCAAAGCCTGCCATGGTGCCGAGGGCAAAAAACCCCTTAAGGGCAACCCCTACGTCGCCGGGCAAAAGCGCGACTATCTGTTCATCCAGATGCAAGACATCAAGAGTAAGGCGCGTCAAACGCCGAAAAGCGCGGGCATGTACGGCATCGTGAAAAACATGACCGATGAGCAGTTTGCGACCCTGGCGGATTACCTGTCCCAGGTTGATCGCAACGCAGGAAATTAAATACCCCCCCCCCTCTAAACGAACATCACGCCAAAGGCATTGATGGAGATGAGAATGACTATGCAATTTAAAATGACCGCACTTGTCGCAACCGTAGCCGCCACTGTGTTGATGGCCGGTCCGACGGTTGCTCAGCAACCGACCACCTGGAACCAAGGCGGTGGCGAGCAGGATGAAGCGTTGCATCTGGAGCCGAATGTCGAAAATGGTATCGAGGTCTATGAAGTCTGTGCAGCGTGTCACCTCTACGAAGGCTGGGGTCAGACCGACGGCACCTTCCCGCAGTTGGCCGGCCAGCACCGTAAAGTGATCATCAAGCAATTGGCCGACATTCGCGCGCTGAACCGCGACAACCCGACCATGTATCCGTTCGCGTTGCCCGAATCCATCGGTGGCCCGCAGTCGATCGCCGACGTCGCCGAATACATCGCGACCTTGCCGATGAACCCGGAACCGGGCGTCGGGCCGGGCACCGATTTGGCGTTGGGCGAACAGTTGTACAAAGACAACTGCGTGCGCTGTCACGGTGAGAACGGCGAAGGCATGCCGGAAAAATACTATCCGCGCATCCAAGGCCAGCACTACAATTATCTGCTGCGCCAGTTTGAATGGATCCGTGATGGCAAGCGCCGCAACGCCAACCCTGACATGATCAAGCAGATTCAAGGCTTCTCCGACAAAGATATGGTCGCCGTGATGGATTTCGTGTCGCGTCAGAAGCCGCCTGCGGACAAAGTCGGTACGCCCGGTTGGGAAAACCCGGACTTCAAGTGATCCGCTGAAGATTGATCTCGAAAGTACGGGCCGAAGCGTGGGTTGGTGGGCGACCCCGTTCCTCCGCTTCGGTCCCCTTTCCCTTTCCGGGGAAAGGCATGCCATAATAAAGCTCCCCGCATACGAAGCCCTGAAAACAGGGCAGGCATTGAGGACACCAAACACATGACCGATCAAAATAGCTCCAGTTCAACCTCATCTGGCCGCATGTTGGTCGTGCGCGCTTTGGCCTTCGCTGCGCTCGTCATGTTGGCGTTCGCATATGTCTCGCCGACGTGGTGGGTGTCCTTGAAAGCGCCGCAGTATCCCGAAGTCGCTTTTCCCCAGGGCATTCGTATCCACTTCCACATGGACGGCGTATTCAACGGCTGCAAAAAAGTCGACGTTGCCGAAAAGCAAGAAGACGAAGCGCTCAACTGCAAACACGAAATGGATGCCATCAACCACTATGTCGGCATGTATCCCATCGCCGCGGGCGGTCCGGTCGAACGAGTGTTGTCGCCGTTCGTGTTTACTCTGTTGGGGTTGATGATCGTCATTTTCGTGGTGCCGGGACGGCGAGCGCGAACCATCGTCACGACCGTCGGCTGTGTGGCTATTGGCGGCTGGATGACGGTCTCCCTCTATACTCCGGGCGGGCATCAGTATTTGTCGCCGAATTACGTTACCGACGTGGTCACGACCATGGATCTCGATCCCGACGAATATGAGGCGTGGTCCGGCATCGAAATGCTGCAGGAAGGCTACAACGAAGCCCTGGGCCGATACTTCCGTCAACAAGACATCATCGATACCAACGTCAAGACCATGACATTGGCGGCGCATATCTCTTACGGTGTGCTCATGGCCGCCATGTTGCTGCTGATCGTCGGCGTGGGGCGGTGGAAGCCGATCTACTGGCTGACGATATTGGTGCCGATCTTGCTGCCGGTGTTTTTCATCGTCGATTACGCAGGTTGGCTGTGGTGGTTCGGCCATAGCCTCAACGAAATGGGCGCGTTCACCTTGAAACCTTTCATGCCCACCGTGTTGGGGCAAGGCAAGGTGGCGCAGTTTGCGACCTATTCGTATCCTCACTACGGTTATGGGTTGTTGGTGGCGTCGTCGGTGGCGTTGGCGTTCGCAGCGTTGCTGAGGCGCAAGCACATGATCGAGACGGGGGACGACAGCTAAGCTGTCGAGGATGCGGTCATGGGCAACCCGTATCGCTGTCTAACGAAAATGATCACGGTTGTGGCAGGGCTGATATGCGCCGTGCCGGGGTCGGCTTGGGCGGCGGCGATGGCGTCGCTGCAGCCGCTGATTGACGCCGCCAAGCCCGGCGACGTCATCACCCCGGACCCGGGGCTGTACGCCGGCCCGCTCTTGATTGACAAGGCGATTACGCTCGACGGCGCGGGGCAAGTCACCATCGATAGCGGTGGCGTTGGAAGCGTCATCGTCTTACAGGCCGATGGCGCAACCATTCGCGGCCTGCATCTGCGAAACACCGGTGAATCCCACAACGACCTGGATGCCGGCATTCAGGTGCGCGGCAGTTATAACGTCATCAAGGATAACGTCATCACCGACAATTTGTTCGGCATCGACATTCAAAAGTCCGACAACAACATCGTGACCCGCAATCGCATCGGTTCGAAAAAATTCGACTTGGGCGTGCGTGGTGACGGCATTCGTTTGTGGTACAGCAACAAAAATCGCATCGAAGACAACACCATCACCGACGCCCGCGACATGGTGGTGTGGTATTCGCGCGACAACGTCATCGCGTCCAACGCCATCAGCGGCGGACGCTACGGTCTGCACTTCATGTATGCGCAGTACAATCTGGTTAAGGACAATCGTTTCCAGGGGAATTCGGTGGGAACGTTCCTGATGTACAGCGACGGCGTCGAAATGCGCGGAAACCGCATTTCCCACGGTCTCGGCGCTACGGGCATGGGCATCGGCATGAAGGAAAGCAGCGATGTCACGTTGGAAGACAACACCATCGTCTATTGCGCCACCGGCATCTATATGGACGTCTCGCCCTACCAGCCCGACACCACCAACCGCATTCGCCGCAATTATCTCGCGTTCAATTCCATCGGCATTCTGTTTCACAACGATTGGACCGGAAACGTATTGGAAGACAATCGTTTCGAATCCAACTTCGTGCAGGTCTCGGTGAACGCGGGCGCCAGCGCCCAGCGCAACGCCTGGGACGGAAACTACTGGGATGACTACCAAGGTTTCGACCGCAACCGCGACGGCATCGGCGACAGCGTGCATGAGATGCGCGTCTATGCCGACCGGTTGTGGATGGACGTTCCGGCGGCTTCGTTCTTCAAGGGTTCGGCGGTGTTGTCGATGCTCGATTTTCTAGAACGTTTGGCACCGTTTTCCGAACCGATCGTGCTGTTGAAAGATCCGCGACCGAAGATGACCCCCGATGTCAAGGTGGCTCGTGCCGCCGAAATAAAGGGTGAGAACAACGACCCCGACAGCGAAAGCAAAATCAAATACGATCCGTTTGGCCTGTCCACTCGGGTGCCCAAGTACATGAACCAGTAACAATCAGAGACGAACAATGTCCGACGCCAATTCAAAACCGAAGAAGAAGCCGGTCACGGTGCGTCAGCTCCGTGAACGCCGCCGTATCTTGCGCTCCATCGGTGCAGGGGCCGGTGTCGTCGGTGCGGCGCTGCTGGGGTTTTTCCCGGTGGTCAAACATTGGATGGACCGTTTGCGACCGCCCGGCGCGTTGGAGGAAGACAAATTCCTCGCCGCCTGCATCAAGTGCGGACAGTGCGTTCAGGTCTGTCCAGTCGAGGCCATTAAACTGGGCGATCTCGATGAGGGCTTTGGCGTCGGCGTGCCCTACATCGATGCGCGCAGCCAAGCATGCGACTTTTCCTGCGACGCGGTGCAATGCGTGTTGGCGTGTCCCACCGGGGCGTTGTCGCACAACGTCGATGTGAAAGAGCAAGTGCGCATGGGCGTGGCGCGGCTATCGCGCCCCAAGGCGTGCCTAGCGCGTCTGGGCAAGGGCGTCAAAGGCACCGCGCGCGGCGATGATTTCCCCGGCATGCATCGTTACATGGAAGTGGACCGCTGGACGCCGATACGCATCGCCGACCATCCATATGATTTGGAGCTGTGCGACCTGTGTGTGCGCGAATGTCCGATCGAAGGCGCGATCACGTTGGAGCGCGTCAACTTCGATCCCTCTGACCTGCGCGGCACCCCGGTGGTGTTCGACAAGTGCGTCGGTTGTGGCATGTGTGAAATGATTTGCCCGGTCGATCCGCCCGCGATCGTCGTCGATATTCGCAAGCGTTGGGAGGACGGCTGATGTCTATGTTGAGCTCCATCGCCGAAATGTTCGGCCGCACCCCCGGCAACAAACCCGATGACAGCGCCTATTCCGATGATGCGCGCGCCATGCACGAAAGCAAGCGCGGCACGGAAGGTAAGAAAGAACGCGTCGCCGCCATCAAGGCCGAGCGCGATCTGCATCCGTCGCACAAATGGCGCAACCGCCGCTGGGCGTCGATCTTGATCGTCAACGCACTGTTCGTGATTTCGTTTTCGTGGGACGTGCAGTTGATCGAAGGATCGTTGTCCGCGTCGCGCGTGATCGGCTTTCATTTCGCCGATCTCAACGCCTCGATCCAGGTGATGCTGGCGTTCAAGGAAATCCTCATCAATCTGGTGATCGGCACGGCGACGGTGTTGCTGTTGTGGTGGTTGTTGGGGGGGCGCACGTTCTGTTCGTGGGTGTGCCCGTATCATCTGTTGTCGGAACTGGCGGAAAAAATCCACCTGCGTCTTGCCGACATGAAGCTGGTGCGCGATCTGCCCATGCATCGCGGCGTGCGCACGGTGCTGTACGTCATATTTGCCGGGTTGGCGTTCGCCACTGGTTATACGGTGTTCGAGGCCATCTCGCCGGTGGGTATTTTGTCCCGCGCGATGATTTACGGTCCCGGTCTGGCGCTGATTTGGGTCGCGGTGCTGTTGGCGTTTGAAGTGTTCGTTACCCGCCGCGCCTGGTGCCGTTACATGTGCCCAATCGGCTTGACCTATGGCATGGTCGGCATCACCTCGCCGGTTCATGTGACCTACAATCTGGAAAATTGTTTGCATGAAGGCGACTGCCGGACCGTGTGTTTGGTTCCCCATGTGTTGGAGGTGACCAAAAAAGGCTTTGCCCTGACCGTGAACAGCGACATCGGCGCCGACTGTACGCGCTGCGGTATGTGTGTCGACATCTGCCCGACAGATTCTTTGACGTACGATGTCAAAGGCCTCAACAAGTTACTCTAAGCGAAGAAAAGAACCGTCCGCAGATGATCGAATTTCAAGCGATTTCGAAAACCTTTCAGCGTCGCGCCGTGCTCGACGACATTTCCTTGTCGTTGGGCCGTGGCAATCGGGTGGCGCTGGTGGGATCCAACGGCGCGGGCAAGACCACGTTGATCCGCTGTCTGCTGGGTGAATATGTCTGTCAAGGCAAGGTCAGGGTCGATGGCATCGATCCACGCCAAGACCGTCGTGGCGTTTTGGCGCGCATCGGCTTCGTGCCGCAATTGCCGCCGCCGTTGAAAATACCGGTCGGCGAGCTGATCAATTTTTCCGCCAGCGTGTGTAACACGGATCCCAAACGGATGGAGCACGTCGCCGAACAGCTGGGCCTGGACATGGATGTGATCCGTCGCCAGCCGTTCGTCAAGTTGTCGGGCGGGCAAAAACAGAAACTGCTCATCGGTATCGCGCTCGGGCGCGACAGCGACATCTTGGTGATGGATGAACCGGCCGCAAACCTGGACCCGGAATCGCGCAAGATCTTTTTCAATCTGTTGTCCGAGCGTTTGGACGGTACGGTGATGCTGATGTCCAGCCACCGCATCGACGAGGTCGCTGCGCTGGTCAACCGCGTGATCGAACTGGATCGCGGCAAGGTGGTTCTTGACGATCACGTCGAGGACACCGTCGACCCATCGGCGTTGCAAGCCTGCACGCTACGACTGGTCCGTGCCGAGGAAGCTTTATCCAAATCGTTGACGTCGTGGGGGTTTGTCGCCACCGGAGACGGCTTGGCGTGGACCGGCACGGTGGCCGGACCCGATCGGTTGCGCTTTTTGGCCATGATGTCGCGTTACGCCGGTCTCATCGCGGCGTTGGAGTTGAAGTGATGCAACGTTTGATCACCCGACTGTTGATGGTTGGCGCGGTGCTTGTTCTGGCGGCGTGCGGAGACGGTGATAAATCCGGTCCCGAGGATATTCACTGGGATCGTGACGTGTGCGAACTGTGCAAGATGTTCGTCAGCGATCCGCGCTTCGCCGCCGAGGTGCGCGGCGGCGAGAAAAACAAGCTCTATAAGTTCGACGATATCGGTTGCGCCATCAATTGGCTTAACGATCAGCATTGGGCGGGGGACCAGGCGACGGAAATCTGGGTGGCCGAAGGTTCCAGCACCCGTGAAAAAATGGTCTGGCTGAACGCGCGCGAGGCTCACTATGTGCGCGGTGAATTGACACCGATGAACTACGGCTACACGGCTTTCGCGCCGACGTCGGCAGGCGATCCGGTCGGTATCGATTTTGTCGCGCTGACGTCGAAAATTCTCGCCGATGCTCCGAATCACATTTGCAAAGTTCCGGATAGAAACGAATAACGCCATGCTCAAACCGCTCCTCCATACCGCGCGCCTCGAGTACCAGGAATCCATCAGGGCACGGTGGTTTTTGGTCTACAGCCTGGTGTTCGGTGCCGTGATGGTGTTGCTGTTGGCATCGGGTTTGACCGAATCTCGCGTCATGGGCTTTACCGGTTTGTCGCGCACGCTGACCACCTACATTCAGATTTGTATGGCGATCTTGCCGATCTTTATTCTCATCACCATGGTGCGCTCGGTCGCTGGCGACCGCGAAGCCGGGGTGTTGGAATATATGCTGGCGCTGCCGGTGCCGTTGGGTGCGTGGTACTGGGGTAAGCTGTTGGGCCGGTACGTTACGGTGTTTTTGCCGGTGTTTCTGGCCGTGGTGTTGGCGGTGATCTGGGCGGCGGTGCGCGGTTTCGACGTGCCGTGGTCCGAGTTCCTCTTCAGTACAGCCATGCTGGTGTCGTTGACGTGGTGCTTTTTGGGCATCGGCATGTTGATTTCCACCATCGCCAAGACGTCCGACGTTGCCCAAGGGGCGGCGTTCACCGTGTGGTTGGTGTTGCTGTTGTTTCTCGATCTGATTTTGCTGGGCGCGATGGTGCGCGAACAGATGCCTCACGAAGTGGTAGTGACAATTGCGCTGCTCAATCCCATGCAGGTGTTTCGCACCGCGTCGATGCTGGTGTTCGATCCGGAACTGATTTTGATGGGGCCAGCTGCGCACGTGATCTTGGATGCGCTGGGGCGTACAGGGTTCTTGATCTACGGTTTTCTGTATCCGGCGGTGTTCGGCACATTGTGCGCGGTACTGGGCTTCGTATTGTTTCGTCGAGGAGACTTGCAGTGAAACGCTTGGCGGCCCTTGTCTTGGCATGCAGTTTCGCCGTGCCCGGCGTCGTGATGGCGCAGGAACAAGGCTACGCCGAAGACGGCAAGGACATCTATGTCGTTTGCGCGCCGTGCCATGGTCCTGAGGGTCAAGGCGGCGGTGGCGGGGATTATCCACGTCTAGCCGGGTTTTCAACCGAGTACCTGATCAGCCAGTTGAAAGCGTTCAAAGCCCGCGAGCGGGTCAATATTCCCATGTATCCGTTTACCGTCGAACGGGAACTGAACGATCAAGATATTCTCGACGTTTCAGCGTATATCACCAAAATGACCCTCGATACCCGATTGCCGGAAATGGAAGGTCAGGTTGATGGCTACGAACGACTGTTGGCGGCCAAGCGGGTGTTGCAGATTCCCCGTGCCCCGGGCGATGTCGATAAAGGTGCTGCGCTTTATAAAGAAAACTGTGCACGCTGCCACGGCGAAAAAGGTGAGGGCCGTCCCCATGACCCACCGCTGGCGGGGCAATACATCAAGTACTTGGCTAAGCAATTTCGCGAAATGCGCGCCGATGCGCGGTTGCACCCGCGCCCTAAGCGGTTGATCGTCCCCCTGTCGGAAGACGACGTGCAGAATTTATTGGCTTATTTCTCCACGCTCGACGACTGAGCGGCGCGCGCCAAAAATGCGCGCTCGAAGGCTTCGGCTTGCTTGCGCAGGGATTGTTCCATCAGGCCGAGTTTCGGTCCGGGCAGGTCGAGGGCCATTTCAAACGTCACCTCGGTGCCGCCGTCATAGGCAACGAAGCGCCATTTCAAAGATAAATCTATGAGCACGCTGTCGATCGAGCGGATATCGATCTCGCGTGGCGGTCGCATCGTGGCACGGGTGCGAAAGCGGATCGGCACCGGCCCCCAGCGAAACACATTGTCCACCAGCCATGTGTCATCGGTGCGCTGGCGAATACGCGTCGCCACGCAGTTGGGCACGAACTCGGGATAAGCCTCGATGTTGGCGGCGACGGCAAACAGCTGATCGGGGCTCAGGGCGACGACACGTTGAAGGACGATGGGTTGCATCGCCAAGGGTCAGTCGGTTGCGGTGCGAAGCTGTGGTCGGCGCGCCCACACGATAAACCCGGCTGCCGTGATGTTCATGACCAAGGCATAAGTGATCGCCGGGACCACCAAAATCGGATTGCCCAACACCGAAACGGCGATAAAGATCGCCAAGGCGGCATTTTGCAGCCCACATTCCAATGCAATGGCAATGCGGTCACTGTGGGCTAAACCCAGGGCACGTGCGGTGAACATGCCCAGCGCCATGGTCGCGACGTTGAGGATCACCAAGCGCGGGCCGATTTCGGTGAAATAATTGAGGATATTGTCCATTTGACCGACGAACGCGCTGGCGACGATCAGCGCGAAGATGATGGTGGCGAGGTGACGTGCCTTTGGCCGCAGCCAATTGGCGCTGTCGGGTTTCCACGCCTGCAAGCCCATGCCGAGCGCGATGGGCAGGCCGGTCACGACCAGGATCGAGCCCATGATAAAGCCTAAGGGCATTTGCACGTCCTGGCCCGTGCCGAGAAAGAAAACTTGGGAAAAACCCAAAATGACGGGCACGGATACAACGCTGATGAGGCTGGTGATCGCTGTCATGGATACAGACAAGGCCGCATTGCCGCCTGCCAGGGTGGTCAGCAGGTTGGACGTGATGCCGCCCGGCGAGGCCGCCAAGATCATCAGGCCCAAAGCGAATTCAGGCCGCCCCTCATAACCGACCAGCACCGCGAGTCCGATCAACGGCAACAGTATGATCTGGTTGAGCAGCCCAACGAAAATAGCGCGCGGATAGAGCACCACACGGGTGAAATCTTCGATTTTGAGGCCAAGGCCGATTGAGAACATGATAAAGGCCAAACCGATGGGGAGCAGAATATCCGTCGACATAGTGTGGGCTTTCCAGACATAAAAGGTTGCGTATTTTAGGCGGGAATGCCGCCCAGTCAAATGGCGAGGGTGTCTTATGGTCCAGGCATCGTGACATATAGGGACGCGAACAGACCCAGCGCGGTCGAGATGGCGAACAACCCTTGGCAGCGCACAGTCGCGCCGAGTAGGGGGTTTAGGCTTGCGCTTGGCGCGGTGTCACGAAACGTTCGCGCGTTGCGCAACGCCAGCGGCAAGGTGGCGATGCCCAACAAGGCACCCACAGCCATTAGACCCGTCGCAACGCTCAGCGCCGAGACGCCGTACGGAGCCAACACCAAGATGGCATAAAGGGCGTGTGAAGCCTTGACGCCGATCAAAATCGCCAAGGTCTTGCGCCCGGCAAGACGATCGCCCGCTTCATCGCGTACATTGTTGAGCAACAGCACCGCGCCTGCGGGAAGCCCCATGGCGATGCCCCAGATCCAAGTCGACATGCCGACGTGGCCAGTGTGCAGATAATAGGTGCCGGATACCGCCGCGACGCCGAAAAAAGCGATCACCACGAGTTCACCGAACGGCGAGCGCGAGATTGGATAGGGACCATGGGAATATAGGTAGCCTGCCCACAGCGACCCGAGGCCGAGGAAAAAGATCGGCCAACCGCCGATGGTGATGAGGTAAAGCCCGCCCAAAAGCGCGATCAAAAACGCCGTCAATCCGGCAGCCGATACTTGGTGCGGCAACGCCCAACCCAGTGCGGTGACGCGTGGCGGTCCCAGACGTTCAGCGCCGTCGATGTCGTCGGTACCGTTGAGGAAATCCTGAGCATCGTTGAACAGGTTGGTTCCGGCCTGAATGGCCAGCGCGCACAGCAAGATGACGATCGGAACTTCCGGATGCGCGATGGGGCTGTCGCCCGCCCAAGCCAGCGCGCTGGCCAGCACCACTGGGCTTGCTGCCATGCCCAAGGTCTTTGGGCGAATGGCTTGCCACCACAAATTCAGGCCGGTTGGGCGGGCGGTCATGACGTCTTGCTTCCGACATGGATGGCGGCGATGCCGAACGACAGGTTCGTGTAGGTCACGTCGGCAAAGCCCGCAGCTTGCATTTGTTCCTTCAAAGTATCTTGATCGGGAAATTCGCGGATCGAATCGACCAGATAGCGATAAGCCTCGGGTCGTCCCGCGACCATGGCGCCCAGGCGCGGGATGATGTGTTCGGAATACCAATCGTAAAACGGTTTCAACCACCACGCCGGGGTGCTGAATTCCAGGCAGATGAAGCGACCGCCGGGTTTGAGCACGCGTATGGCTTCCGCTAACGCGTGTTGCGGTCGGGTCATGTTGCGTAGGCCGAAACTGACGGTGAGCAGGTCGAGCGACGCGTCGGCGAACGGCAAGCTTTCCCCCAAACCCGCAACCCAAGAAATCTCGCTCGGTTGGCGGGGGCGTCCTGCCCGCATCATTCCGGCGCTGGGGTCGCACACCGTCACGTTCCAGCCGCGTTGATGGAGCAAGCGGGCTATGTCGCCGGTGCCACCCGCAACATCGACCGCGAAGCCACCGGAACATTGTGGTGCCTTGCGCACCATGGCGCGCTTCCACAAACGATGGGTGGCGAAGCTCATCAAATCGTTCATCAGGTCGTAGCGCGGCGCCACCAGCTCGAACATCGTTTGGATGTTGTCGCGATGTTGAGAATCGGATGGTGTCGATGAACGTGTGCGCATGACCCAACAATGCCCGATTTTTCACATCGGATCACGACACTTTTTACGGAAAAGTGTGTTCAGGCAACGCGTTGGCTTAACGCCCGACGGGTCTGCGCACCGCGCCCTTTTTTTCCGCCAGCAGGCACAACAAGTCGTGGGCGATGGTGGCCGCCGCGATGGCAGTGACTTCGGACACGTCATAGGCCGGTGAGACCTCGACCACGTCCATGCCGACGAAATTCAGTGCGCCAAGCCCGCGCACGATGTCGAGCGCTTGGGCCGAGCTCAAGCCGCCCGAAACCGGTGTGCCGGTGCCCGGCGCGAAAGCCGGATCCAGGCAATCGATGTCAAAGGTCAGATAGACCTTGGTGTCGCCGACGCGCTGTTTGATCGCGGCGATGGTGGCGTCCACGCCATTTTTGTGGATCCACGGCGAGGTGAGAATTTCAAAGCCGTGATCGCTGTCGTTGTAAGTGCGGATGCCGACCTGAACGGAATTTTCGACATCCAGCAGCCCTTCGTTCTTGGCGCGCAGGAACATCGAGCCGTGATCGAAGCGCTCGCCATCGTCATCCCAGGTGTCGGGATGGGCATCGAAATGGATCAAGGCGACCGGGCCGTGCTTGTCGGCGATGGCGCGCAAGATCGGATAGGTGACGAAATGGTCCCCGCCGAAGCTCATTGGCAGTACGCCCGCATCGAGAATGCGCGCGATGTGGCTTTGGATCGTCTCGATCACTTGGGACGGGTAATGGCTGTCGACGAAACAGTCGCCGGTGTCGACCACGGCGAGATGCTCGAACGGATCAAAGCCGAAGGGAAAGGCTTTCAATTCGGCCAACTGCACCGACGCGGCGCGGATCGCGCGCGGGCCCAGACGGGCGCCGGGACGATAGGTGGTGGCGCAGTCGTAGGGAATGCCGCTGACCGCCACATCTACGCCGTTGAGATCTTCGCTGTATTTGCGACGCAGGAAGCTCAGCGCGCCGCCATGGGTCAGTTCCGGCCAGCGTCCGTAAACGCTATCCTTGCGAAACGCTTGATCACCCCTTTTTGGGTTGGATGCGTGTTGGTCCGACATGGTGATGCCGCCTTTTAAGATCCGTTACGAATTCGCTATTTTCACCAGTATACGCGAAAGGTCCAGAGGTCAAAGGCCGCCGATGCGTAGATATTTGATCTCGGTGTATTCCTCGATGCCTTGCTTGCCGCCTTCGCGGCCGATGCCGGATTCCTTGACCCCGCCGAACGGTGCGACTTCGGTCGAGAAGATGCCTTCGTTGATGCCGAGGATGCCGTATTCCAAGGCTTCCGCCACGCGCCAGACGCGGCCGATGTCGCGGCTGTAGAAATAACCGGCCAGGCCGTACGGCGTGTCGTTAGCGATGCGCACGGCATCTTCTTCGGTCTCGAAACGATAAAGCGGCGCGACGGGGCCGAAAATTTCTTCGTTGGCGATGCGCATCTCGGGGGTGACGTCGGTGAGCACCGTGGGTTCGTAATAGGTCCCGCCCAAAGCATGCACCGCGCCCCCGGACAACGCCTTCGCGCCGTGGGCCAGGGCGTCGTCGACCAGTTCCTCGACCTTGGCCAATCCCTTGGCGTTGATCAGCGGGCCTTGGGTGACGCCGTCTTCCAGGCCGTTACCGACCTTGAAGCTCGCCACGGCGGCGGCCATTTTTTGCGCGAATTCGTCGTAGACGCCGCTTTGCACCAAAAAGCGGTTGGCGCACACGCAGGTTTGCCCGGCGTTGCGGTACTTGGACGCCAGTGCGCCTTCGACGGCGGCATCGACGTCGGCGTCGTCGAACACGATAAACGGCGCGTTGCCGCCCAGTTCCAAAGACACCTTGGTGACCGTGTCGGCGCATTGACGCATGAGAATTTTACCCACCGGGGTCGAGCCGGTGAACGACAGTTTGCGCACGATCGGGTTTTCGCACAGTTCCAACCCCACCTCTGCGCCGCGGCTGGCGGTGACGATGTTGAAGGTGCCTGCCGGGAAACCGGCTTTGTGCGCCAGCGCGGCCAGTGCCAAGGCGGTCAGCGGCGTGTCTTCGGATGGTTTCACCACCACCGGACAACCGGCCGCCAAGGCGGGTGCGCATTTGCGCGTGATCATGGCGAGCGGGAAGTTCCATGGCGTGATCGCGGCGGCCACGCCGATGGGTTGGCGCAAGGTGACGATGCGGCTGTTGCCTGCGGGTGAGGGAATGACCTCGCCATAAAGGCGCTTGGCCTCTTCGCCGAACCATTCGATGAACGATGCGCCGTAGGCGACTTCGCCGCGCGCCTCGCCCAACGGCTTGCCGCATTCCAAGGTGACGATTTTCGCCAGTTCTTCTTGATGGCCCATGATCAGGTCGAACCATGTGCGCAAGATCGCGGCACGGGTCTTCGCGGTTTGCGCGGCCCAGGCAGGGCGTGCTTTTTCCGCCGCCGCAATGGCGCGTGCGGTTTCATCGCGCCCCATGTCGGGCACGGTGGCGATGACCTCGCCGGTGGCGGGGTTGGTGATCGGATAAGTCGCGCCGTTCGCGCTGTCGGTCCACAGGCCGTCGATGAAGGCCTGACTGAAAATCAAATTGGCGGGGAGGTCCATAAGGTCAGCACTCGGTAATTGGGTGGTTTTAAAAAGGGTTGGATCAGCCTTGGGCGTTACAGCAGATCGCGCAGCTTGAAGTACGCCATGGCGGCGACCAGCGCGGGCTTGCGCATCAGCGCGCCGCCGGGGAACGACATGTGCGGAATGCGAGTGAACACGTCGAAACGTTCCGCCGTGCCCTGAACGGCCTCGGCCATCAGTTTGCCTGCAAGGCCGGTGAACAAAACACCGTGACCGGAAAAACCATGAGCGAAATAGATGTTTTTGCCGACCCGACCAAAATGCGGCAGGCGGTTGACGGTGATGGCGACGTTGCCGCCCCAGGCGTAATCGATCCTGGCGTCTTGCAACTGCGGATAAATGTTGCGCATGGTGTTGCCCATGGTGGCCTTGAGGTCGAACGGCACCAAACCCGAATAGCTCACCCGGCCGCCGAACAGCATGCGTTTGTCAGCGGAAAGTCGCCAGTAGTTGAGCACGAAATTGATGTCGACCACGCCTTCATCGTCGCGGATCAGACTTTTCGCCATCGCGTCGTCGAGCGGCTCGGTGGCGATGATGAAGGTGCCGACCGGCATGATCTTGCTCGAGATGCGGGGCTCCAACTTTTCCAAATAGGCGTTGGCGCACATGATTACATGCTTGCAGCGCACGGAACCCGACGGGGTGGTGATGACAGGGGCCGCGCCTTCTTGGATGTGGGTGGCGGGCGAATTTTCGTAAATCTTGGCGCCGGCGGCCTCGGCGGCGGCAGCCAGACCCAAGGTGTAATTCAGCGGGTGCAGATGGCCGCTCTCAGGGTCATAAAGCGCGCCGATGTACTTGTCGCTGCCGACCCGGTCACGGGCTTCAGCCTTGCTCAGCATTTGCAGGCCTTGATAGCCGGTTTCCGTTTCAAGCTCTTCCTTGGTTTCTTCCAGCTCGCGGAATTGCCGGGGTTTGATGGCCATCATCAAGTGACCCCACTTGAGGTCGCACTGGATGTTGTGCTTTTCGACGGTTTCGGTGAGCAGTTTCTTCGATTCCAGGCCCAAATCCCAAAGTTTCTGCGCATCGTCGCGGCCGACCAAACCCGCGATATCGCGAATGCCTTTGTTGTAGCCGATGATCGCTTGGCCGCCGTTGCGCCCCGAGGCCCCCCAGCCGACTTGACGACCTTCGAGCACCACCACGTTGTAGCCTTGTTCGGCCAAGTGAAGGGCCGCAGATGAGCCGGTGATGCCCGCACCGATGACGCACACGTCGCAACTGACCTCGCCTTCCAACTTGGCGCGTTCCGGCGCCGGGTTGGCCGATGCGGCATAATACGAATCGGCATGGCGGTCGTTGTGAATTGTGCTCATTGCGTCACCACTGATACTTTGGAATTTATAATTAAAGAGAGGATCGCGTTGATCCGGGGCCGACTATGGCATTCGGACACCCCTGATTGTCAAGTGAAATGTCCATTATATTTTAACACTGAGATTGGGGGTAAATGACCGAATGCGTCCATGATTAGTGCGATGAATGATTTATAAGTAATTGAATATATTTAAAAATAATATTTTGTGAGGAGATTTAAAAAAGATCTTCATAAGCCGCTTGTGGCGTTCAAATACGCATGATAGTGTTGCATATATCGAACGCAGAGCCCGATGGTTCTGTTCAAATCTTAGGTGCGGACTTAAATTATGCGCTCCAAGCCCATCGTGGCCGTTTCAGCGTGCGTGAAGAACGTGGACGGCTTTCCAAATTATGCAGTCGGCACCAAGTATGTCGACGCACTGGCCCAAGCTTCGGACGTGACGCCGTTGATCTTGCCGGCCATCGGTTACGGGACACACGCCGAAGATGTTCTAGAGATGTGCGACGGTCTTTATTTGACCGGCAGCGTCTCGAACGTCGAGCCTCACCATTACGATGGCGAGCCCAGCGAAGAAGGCACCTTGCACGACCCGTTGCGCGACGCGACCACTTTGCCGTTGATCCGCCGCGCGGTGGAAAGCGGTGTGCCGGTGTTCGCGATTTGCCGCGGCTTTCAGGAAATGAACGTCGCCTTCGGCGGCGCGCTCTACCAGAAAGTGCACACGGTTTCTGGTATGATGGATCATCGCGAGGATCGTGAGCAGGAGCCCGACGTCTATTTCGGCCCCGCCCACGATGTTGATTTGGTGGAAGGCGGTCTGTTCGCAGATATCGCGGGCACGAACCGAATCACGGTGAATTCCTTACATGGTCAGGGGGTGCAGCGTCTCGCGTCGAATTTGGAGATCGAGGCCCGCGCCCCGGATGGTTTGATTGAAGCCTTTCGCGTCAAGGATGCTCAAGCGTTCGCCGTCGGCGTGCAGTGGCATCCCGAATGGAAGGTGATGGACAATACATTTTCACGCGCGCTGTTCGAGCGATTTGGCCAAGCCTGCCGAAAGCGCGCCAGTCAAAGAAATGAATCATGACACAAGACGAAAAAATTACCGATATCGAAGGTTGGTGCATCGAGCACCGCATTACCGAAGTCGAATGTTTGGTCCCGGATATTTCCGGTATCGCGCGCGGTAAAATCCTGCCCACTGAAAAATTTCTCAAAGGCCTCAAGGCCGACTCTCACCGCATGCCCGAAAGCATGTTCACCCAAACCGTCACCGGCGATTTTCCCGAAACCGACGGTCTGGTTTCCGTGGTTGACCGCGATGTGGTGATGCGTCCCGATCCCGCCACCATTCGCCCCGTGCCTTGGTACGAAGAGCCCACCGCGCAGGTGATTTGCGATTGCTTCTACACCGATGGTGACGCGGTTGAAATTTCTTCGCGCCATGTGCTGCGCGAGGTTTTGGCGCTTTATGAAAATAAAGGCTGGAAGCCGGTGGTCGCGCCCGAGGTCGAGATGTATCTGGTGCAAAAGAACATCGACCCCGATTATCCGCTTGCCCCGCCGGTGGGGCGTTCCGGCCGTCAGGAGACTGGTCGCCAAGCTTTTGGCATCGACGCCGCCAACGAATTTGATGCCGTGTTCGAAGACGTTTACGACTATTGCGATGCGGAGCGCATCGACATCGACACCCTGAACCACGAAGGCGGCGCAGCGCAGATGGAAGTGAACTTCCTGCACGGCGAAGCGCTGGATCTGGCTGATCAGGTGTTCTTGTTCAAGCGCACCTTGCGCCAAACCGCCATCAACCACGATGTCTATGCGACCTTCATGGCAAAACCCATGCAACAAGAGTCGGGTAGCGCTTTGCACATTCACCAGAGCCTCTACGACATCGAATCGGGCAACAACGTCTTCAGCGATGAGGCCGGTCAAAACACCACGTTGTTCCTGTCCTATTTGGCAGGCCTGCAAACGTACGCGCCGCTGATGATGCCGCTGTTCGCGCCCAACGTGAATTCGTATCGCCGCTTTACCTATGAAGAAGCACCGATCAATACCCATTGGGGCGTCGACAACCGCAGTTGCGGTTTGCGCATTCCGCGTTCCGAACCAAGCGCCCGACGTATTGAAAACCGCTTGCCCGGTGCGGACGTGAACCCGTACCTGGCGATTGCGGGCACCTTGGCATGTGGCTATTTGGGCATGATCGAAAACCTCGCGCCCACCGAAGAGGAAAAGGGCAATGCCTATATTTTGCCGAAACACCTGCCGACCCATTTGTCCGATGCCTTGAAACGGTTCGAGCAAAACGAATCCGTGCGCGGCGTCTTGGGCGACCGGTTTGTCGATCTCTACTGCATTGTGAAGCGTGAAGAACAGATCACCTATGACCAAGTGATCAGTTCTTGGGAGCGTGAACACTTGTTGCTGAATGTTTAAGCGCGCAAGCGGTCCGGCTATTTGCTGTGGGCGGGCTGCTGCGACATCGCTTTGGTTTAAAGGAATAACACTATGAACGTCGTACTCAACAGCACCAGCCAATGGCAACAAGAAGACCGGGAGCATCACCTGCACCCGTTCACCGATATCGCGCAATTGAACGCAAAAGGCGTGCGCGTTATCACGAAAGCCGATGGCGTGTACCTTTGGGATTCCGAGGGTGAAAAAATCATCGACGGCATGTCGGGGCTGTGGTGCGTCAACATCGGCTATGGTCGCAAGGAACTCAGCGAAGTTGCCGCCAGGCAGATGGATGAGTTGGCATACTACAACACGTTCTTCCAAACCACGACGATGCCTGCAACGTCCTTGGCGACGCTGCTGTCCGAGGTGACGCCTGATGGCTTGAACCATGTGTTCTACGGCAACTCGGGTTCTGAATCGAACGACACCGTGGTGCGTTTGGCTTGGCGCTATTGGGCGGCCAAGGGCCAGCCCAACAAGACGGTATTTATCGCGCGTCAAAACGCTTACCACGGCAGCACGTTGGCAGGATCGAGCCTCGGCGGAATGGGCTATATGCACAAACAAGGTCCTTTGCCGCTGCCGGGCTTCGAGCACATTGAACAGCCGCACTGGTATTTCAACGGCGCGGACATGACCTCAGACGAATACGGCATCAAGGCAGCGGGCAAGCTGGAAGAAAAGATCCTTGAACTCGGCGCCGACAACGTCGCCGCGTTCATCGGTGAGCCGATCCAGGGCGCCGGCGGCGTGATCGTGCCGCCCGATAGCTATTGGCCGGAAATTCAGCGCATTTGCCGCAAGTACGACATTTTACTGGTTTCCGACGAAGTGATCTGCGGTTTTGGCCGTACCGGCGAATGGTTCGGTTGCCAGTCGTTTGGCTTTGAGCCGGATATGATGACCATGGCCAAGGGCATGTCGTCGGGCTACATCCCCATTTCCGGTGTGATGGTCCACGACCGTCTCGTCGACGTTTTGAAAGACAGCGGCGATTTCAACCACGGCTACACCTATTCGGGCCACCCGGTTGCCGCAGCCGTGGCGCAAGCCAACATCTCTATTTTGCGCGACGAAGGCTTGGTCGAGCGGGTCAAAACCGACATCGGACCCTACATGCAAGAGCGCCTCAAGGCCTTCGCCGATCACCCTCTGGTCGGCCAAGTCCGCGGCCGCGGCTTGATCGCCGCCCTGGAATTGGTGAAAGACAAAGAAACGCATCAGCCATTCGACAAAGTCGGAGAAGTGGGTATGATTTGTCGCAATCACTGCTTTGAGAACAACATCATTATGCGCGCGACGGGCGACTCCATGTTGTTGGCGCCGCCGCTGGTGATCACCAAGGCAGAGATTGACGAGCTCTTGGATAAGGCGCTCATGTGTCTGGACTTGACGGCCAAGGACATCGGTATGATGTAAGTGGCATATGGGCGTGTAATGTTGGGGAACATAACAAGCCGTAGAATTATGAAATTCTCATTTTTGTTGGAGGGTTAAGATGAAAAAGTTTGGTGCAGCACTTTTGGCCGTGGCGGCGCTCGCCCTGTCGGCCTGCGGCGATAAGCCGGAAGAAAAAATCGTCAACGTCTACAACTGGTCGGACTATATCGACGAAGAAATCCTTGCCGAGTTCGAAGCCGAAACCGGAATCAAGGTCGTCTATGACGTGTTCGATTCCAACGACGTTCTCGAAACCAAGCTTCTGGCCGGTGGTTCCGGTTATGACGTTGTGGTTCCGTCCGGCACGTTCCTCGGCCGTCAGATCCAAGCTGGCGTGTTTCAGGAACTCGACCGCGAAAAGCTGACCAATTGGGGTAATCTGTGGGACTTGGTTTTGGACCGCACCTCCAAGTGGGATCCGGGTAACAAATACGCCGTCAACTATATGTGGGGCACCACCGGCATCGGCTACAACGTCAACATGGTCAACGAACGCATGGCCGACGCGCCGGTCAATTCTTGGGACATGATTTTCAAACCCGAAGTCGCCGCCAAGTTCGCCGATTGCGGTATCTACATGCTGGATGCTGGCGACGAAATGATCCCGGCTGCGCTTAACTACATCGGTGAAGATCCGGACAGCAAGGACGTCAATGTCATCGCCAAGGCCGAAGCCGTGTTGATGGCGATCCGTCCCTACATCCGCAAGTTCCATTCTTCGGAATACATCGATGCGCTGGCCAACGGCGACATCTGTGTCGCCGTGGGTTGGTCTGGCGACGTGCTGCAAGCGCGTGACCGTGCAGCAGAAGCCAACAATGGCGTCGAGATCAGCTATGTAGCGCCGAACGAAGGTGCGTTGATGTGGTTCGACATGATGGCGATCCCGGCCGATGCCGCCCATCCGAACAACGCGCACACCTTCATCAACTACATCATGCGTCCCGAAGTAATGGCGAAAGCGTCCAACTACGTTTACTACGCCAACGGCAACAAAGCGTCCGAGAAGTTCCTCGCCGAGGACGTGATTGGTGATCCGGCGATCTATCCGACGCCGGAAGCGCTGAAGACGCTTTACATCACCACGCCGTACGACACGGACTCCCAGCGTGCCGTGACGCGCCTGTGGACCCGCGTGAAAAGCGGTCAATAACATCTGAAGACCACGCCGCCCCATCCCCCCCCGGTTAACGGATGGGGCGGCACTTTTCTTCCACAGTTGAGGAGGGCTCGGGCATCATGGCCGACGCCAGTTCACAAGCGCGCAAGGTGTTTGCACCTTGGCTCGAAGCGGATAAGAAGCCCTTCGTGCGCATCGAAAACGTTACCAAAAAATTCGGCAATTTTACCGCTGTCGACAACATCTCTCTCGATATTTACGAACGCGAGTTCTTTTCCCTGCTGGGGCCCAGCGGGTGCGGAAAGACGACGCTGCTGCGGATGCTCGCGGGATTTGAAATTCCCACTTCGGGACGCATAATCATCGACGGCGAAGACATGTCGACCGTTCCCCCGCACAAGCGTCCCGTGAACATGATGTTCCAGTCGTATGCGCTGTTTCCGCACATGACCGTCGAGCAAAACATCGCCTTTGGTCTTAAGCAAGACCGCATGCCCAAAACAGAAATCGCCGACCAAGTCGAACGCATGATCAATTTGGTGAAGTTGAACAGCTTCGCCAAACGCAAGCCCGATCAGCTTTCCGGCGGCCAGCGCCAGCGCGTGGCCTTGGCCCGCTCGTTGGCGAAGAACCCGAAAATGCTGTTGTTGGACGAACCGCTTGGCGCGTTGGACAAAAAGCTGCGCGAAGAAACCCAGTTTGAATTGATGAACATTCAAGAAAAACTGGGTATCACCTTCGTCATCGTGACCCACGATCAAGAAGAGGCGATGACCGTGTCGTCGCGTATCGCCGTGATGGACCACGGCACCGTGGCACAGGTTGCGGGCCCCGGCGAAGTATACGAATATCCCAATTCGCGCAAGGTTGCCGAGTTCATCGGTGACGTGAATATCTTGGAAGGTCGCATCGGTGATGTTCAGGCCGACACCGCACAAATCCTGATCAACGGCATCGATGCTCCGGTGCGCTCGGGGCGCAGCGTCAACGCTGTCGCGGGCGAAATGGCATGGGTCGCGATCCGGCCGGAAAAGATGATCGTCAGCTTGAACCCACCCAAGAACATGACGGAAAACGTTCTGCAGGGCGAAGTCTGGGATATCGCGTATCTCGGCAAGTTGTCGGTTTACCACGTACGCCTGGATGACGGCCGCATGGTGACGGTGGCGATGACCAATCGTTCGCGCGAAACGGAACGCACCATCACGTGGGAAGATCGCGTTTATGTAACGTGGTCGCCCGACGCCTCTGTTGTGTTGCTGAGCTGAGCAGGGGGGCGACGAGCATGTCATCTCAAAGCACACAAGGCAAAATGGGTGCACTGACTGTGATGCGGCGGGGGGTGCAAAGCATCCGCACCTGCTCTTTGGCACGATGGGCCAGCGGCCAATGCGGGCGCTGGGGCATTCAAGGCCGCACGCTGACGGTGATGGTTCCGTACGCGTGGCTTTTGGTGCTGTTTCTGGTGCCGTTTTTCATCGTTTTCAAAATCAGCTTTTCCGAAATTCGCATCGCCATTCCGCCGTATGCGCCGCTCTATGAGATGGTCAATGATACCTATCTGCAGATCACGCTGAACCTGGCCAACTACCAGCGTTTGTTTTCGGACTCGCTGTACGTCAATTCCTATCTCAGCAGTTTGAAGATTGCGGTGCTGTCGACGGTGCTGACGCTGTTGGTCGGCTATCCCATCGCCTACGGGATGGCCCGCGCGCCGAAAACGTGGCGGTTGCCGTTGGTGATGCTGGTGATCTTGCCGTTTTGGACATCGTTTCTGATCCGCGTTTACGCATGGATCGGCATTTTGAAGCCCGAAGGCTTTCTCAACATGTTCCTGATTTGGCTTGGCATCATCGATGAGCCGCTGGTGATCTTACACACCGATGTCGCGGTCTATATCGGCATCGTCTATTCGTATCTGCCGTTCATGATCCTGCCGCTGTATTCGAGCCTGGAAAAAATGGATCACTCGCTTTTGGAAGCGGCGTCCGATCTCGGCTGTCCGCCGTTTCAAGCGTTTTGGAAAGTCACCTTCCCATTGTCGCTTCCGGGTGTTATCGCGGGGTGCTTCCTGGTCTTCATCCCGGCCGTGGGCGAGTTCGTGATCCCGGATCTTTTGGGTGGGTCGAGCACCTTGATGATCGGCAAAACCCTGTGGGCGGAATTCTTCAACAACCGCGATTGGCCGTTGGCGTCTGCCGCTGCGGTGATCTTATTGCTGATGCTCGTGGTGCCGATCGTGTGGTTCCAGAAATTCCAGTCGCGCCGCAGCGCGCTGGGCGAGTAGGGGAGAGACGGCATGCTCAAACAATGGAGCTGGTTTAATAAACTCTCCCTAGTTCTGGGATTTTCGTTCCTGTACGTGCCGATTTTGCTGTTGGTCATTTACAGTTTTAACGAATCTCGTCTGGTGACCGTGTGGGCTGGGTTCTCGACCAAATGGTACGGGGCGCTGTTGCAAAACGAAGGCATTCTCAGCGCCGCCATGGTGACCATCAAAGTGGCGTTGATTTCGTCCACCTTTGCGACCGTTTTCGGCACCATGGCGGGTTTTTCCATGGTGCGTTTCGGGCGCTTTCGCGGCCGTACGTTATTTAACGGCATGATCTATGCGCCGTTGGTCATGCCTGAAGTGATCACCGGTCTGTCATTGCTGTTGATGTTCGTGGCGATCTCGCTCGATCGCGGCATGTGGACCATCACGTTGGCGCACACGACCTTTTCGATGTGTTACGTGGCGGTGGTCATTCAAGCACGGCTCAACTCGTTCGACCGCTCCATCGAAGAAGCGGCGATGGACTTGGGCTGCACGCCGCTGAAGACGTTCTTCGTCATCACCTTGCCGGTGATCTTACCGGGCGTTCTGTCGGGCTGGTTGCTGTCGTTCACGTTGTCGCTGGACGATTTGGTGATCGCCAGCTTCACCACCGGGCCGGGGGCGACGACCTTGCCGATGAAGATCTATTCGATGGTGCGTTTGGGCGTGACCCCGGAAATCAATGCGGTTTCGACGATTTTGATCGGCATTGTCGCGGTGGGGGTGTTGCTGACGTCCATCATGCACAAGAAACGCGAAGACCAGCGCAAGAAAGATGAGATGTTGGCCGCTGCCTCATCTTAACGACATTCAAGTTCGATAATCGGAGTACCTTTCCATGAAGTCCCACAATCCGGAAGCGGCGCGTTTGGAAGCCGAGGCCTTTCTTGACGCCCATCCGCGCGTTCAACATGTCGACGCTTTGTTCGTCGACATCAACGGCATCATGCGCGGCAAACGCTATCCCCGCGCCGAAGTGCCGCACCTTTACGAAAAAGGCATGCTGATGCCGTATTCGGCAATGGTGGTGGACGTTACCGGCAATACGTCGGACGCCGGCGGCGTGGGCTTTAGCGACGGCGATCCGGATGGCGTTATGTTTCCGGTACCCGGCACCCTTGTGCCGGTGCCGTGGGCGCATGAACCGACCGCCCAGTGCATCGTGTCGTTCGACGCCAGCAATGGCGGCAAGGAATTTCTCGAACCGCGCAATATCTTGGAACGTGTCGACGAGCGCTTGCGTGCAGACGGGTTGAATGCAGTGTGCGCGTTGGAGCTGGAATTCTATCTGATCGATCCTCAGCGCACACCCGACGGCCGCCCTCAAGCGCCGATTTCTCCGGCCACCGGCGAACGGGAAATCTCCACTCAGGTTTATGGCATGGAGGAACTGGAAGATTATTCGGCGGTGCTGAGCGACATCGAAAAGACCTGTCACGCCCAGGGCGTTCCGGCGTACACCGCCAGCGCCGAATACGCTTCGGGTCAGTTTGAAGTCAACCTCAAGCACTCCTCGCCCGCCGTTGTTGCCGCCGACCATGCGGCGTTGCTGTGTCGGGTGGTACGCAACGTCGCGCTTGAACACGGCTTTCGTGCCACCTTTATGGCCAAGCCGTTCTTGGATCAAGCCGGCAACGGTCTGCACATCCACACCAGCGTTTTGAACGAGGCGGGGAAGAACTTGTTCAGCGACGGTGACGATCCAGTGAGCAATCAGATGTTGCGCAACGCCATCGGCGGCATGCAGGCGGCTTTGTTTCAGTCCATGGCGGTGTTCGCGCCGTGCATCAACGGCTATCGCCGCTATCAGCCGAACATCTATGTGCCGATGGGCAAGACCTGGGGGGTCAACAATCGCTCGTTGGCGTTCCGCATTCCGCTTGGCGACAACGGCGCGCGGCGCATCGAACACCGCGTCGCGGGTGCGGATGCCAACCCGTATTTGGCGTTGGCAGCGGTTCTCGCGGGGCTACATCACGGCATCGTCAACAAGCTCGATCCCGGCGAACCCAACACCGGCAACGCCGGGGCGGAACCGGATCCCGAATTCCCGCGCACCATCGAAGAAGGGTTGGTGGCGTTCAAGGAAGGTGGAATTCTCACCGATTATTTCGGCGATATGTATTCCGAAATCTATCACCTGACCAAGGTTGCCGAAGTCACCAGCTTCCGCGATTACATTTCCAAGCGCGAATACGACTGGTATCTCTGATTGATCCGGGCTCGGCGTTTAAAATGCGCCGGGCCCGTTTTATTTCAATCCGCTCAACCGTTTTTGACGTCGCTCATGACGATGCGAAAGAGCGCGCGCATGTCGCGTTGCTGCGCCTTGGCGATGTCGTTGAGGCTTTGGCTCGGGACCACGCCGTCCACACCCGCTTGGGTGAATTGAACGATCAGTTGTTGCGGTGTCTTCCCCACCATTGCCGCCACTACTGCAATCGGCGCAGTGCTTGCCGTGCCGACGAACTGTTTCATCGGATTGCCGGTGTTGCTCTGGAACGACGCGGGCACGATCATCGCCGCCGCGATCATCGCCGTCACCGCGAACAGTGCGTGCGTGCGACGCTTGCTCAGCAAGGTGGAAAAGGTTTTCAAATGACGCGTAACGTGAAAGACCGCCGCGCCAACAAATGTGAGGCCGAGCCATTCATGAACGCCCATCAATTGGGCTTCGCCGAGATGAAAAAACAACAACACGCCGGACACCGCGACGATCATGAAAGTCGCGGCCGTGGCGGCCGTGGCGTACTTTTGTAAAAAGGTCTGAAAAGTCGTGTTGGGGATTTTGCGGAACACGGCTGACAGAGAGAAAGGCGTCGCTGTAGACATTTGATCAAATCCTTTCGATCGGGGGATCGTTAAGGATAAGTCTACAGCGACGGTGTTTCTCCAACGTGTCTCAAAACGGCGAAAATGTAACCGTTCGTTTCAGGGTGTCGTCTGTGGTTAAGTCAGGTCGATCCACGTGGCTTTGATTTCGGTGTATTTGTCCAGCGCGTGCAACGATTTGTCGCGACCGTTGCCGGATTGCTTGAACCCGCCGAACGGCATGGTCATATCGCCGCCGTCCCAGCAGTTGACCCACATGTTGCCCGCACGGATGCGTCGCGACAGTTTGATCGCTTTGTTGACGTCGCCGGTCCACAAGCACGCGGCCAAACCGAAGATGCTGTCGTTGGCGATCGCCACGGCTTCTTCGGCGTCCTTGAAGGTGATGGTCGACAACACCGGGCCGAAGATTTCTTCTTGGGCGATGCGCATGGAGTTTTTGACCCCGTCGAACACCGTCGGGGCGACGTAGTAACCACCTTGGTTGAGCAACACCCGCTCACCGCCGCAGCGCACCGTCGCGCCTTCGTCCTTGCCCGCCTGGATATAGCTGAGCACCCGTTCCATGTGCTTTTCTTCGACCAGCGCGCCCATGGTGGTGTCGAGATCCATGGGATCACCCGGTTGCATGGTTTCGGCAACCTTGAGCACTTCCTCGACGAATTGGTCCTTGATGGTGTCTTGCACGATCAGGCGCGATGCCGCGGTGCAGACTTCGCCTTGGTTGTAGAAGATGCCGATGGCGGCGTGCTCGGCGGCTTTCTTGAGATCGTGGCAGTCGTCGAACACCACATTCGGGGTCTTGCCGCCACATTCCAGCCACACGCGCTTCATGTTCGATTTGCCGGAATACTGTAAGAACAGCTTGCCGACTTCGCCTGATCCGGTGAACACTAGGCAATCGACGTCCATGTGCATGCCCAGGGCTTGACCGGCGGTGGGGCCAAAACCGGACACCACGTTGAGCACGCCCTCGGGCAGGCCCGCTTCCATCGCCAATTCGGCGATGCGCAGGGCGGTCAGCGGGGATTGTTCGGCCGGTTTCAACACCACCGAATTGCCGGCGGCCAGCGCCGGACCGAGTTTCCAGCACGCCATCAGCAATGGGAAGTTCCACGGCACCACGGCGGCGACCACGCCGATGGCTTCGCGGGTGATGGTGCCGAACGCGTTGGGGCCGGAAGGCGCAACTTCGTCGTAAATCTTGTCGCACGCTTCGCCGTACCAGCGCATGCAGTTGGCGGACGACGGTACGTCGACGGCCAAGCTATCGCCGATCGGTTTGCCGACATCGAGCGTTTCCAAGATCGCCAGTTCCTCGGCGTGCTTTTCCATCAAATCGGCAAGACGGATCAGGACCTTCTTGCGATCCTTGGGCGCCATGTTCGACCACTGGCCTTTTTCGAAAGCGCGACGCGCAGCAGATACGGCGCGGTTGACGTCTTCGGCGTCGCCTTCGGCGATTTGCGCGATGACCTGGCCGGTGCCGGGGTTGATGCAATCGAACAGCTTGCCCGATGCGGCATCGACGGACTTGCCGTCGATAAACAGTTTACCGGGAATCCCCCCCGATTGGGTCATCTCCTCTGCGCGGGCTTTGAGGGATGCGGTCGTGCGCGAATGTGTCATGTGTGATCACCGATCGTTTGAGTGAAATGTATGCTCAAACAGGGATCAGCTTTGAATCTTAAAAGCTCGGTGGTGTGGCGGCGCTGATGACGATGGCCTCCCCCTTACCGACGTTTTTGAAACGGTGGGGTATCTTATTGTTGATGTAATAAGAATCGCCCTCGCTCAGCACTTTGCTTTTTTGACCCACCGTCAGTTCGATTTTGCCTTGAATGACAATGCCGGCTTCTTCGCTGTCGTGGGTGAGCATTTCATCCCCCGAGTGTGCGCCTGGCTCGTAGCGTTCGTGCAAGAACCTCAATTTGCGGTCTTTGCGGTTTGCGCCGACGAGCTTCAGATGTGCGCCGTTTTCGAAAAATTCCAGCAAGTCTTCTTTGGCGAAGAAAATCTTGTCGTCCGCTTCATCCAAATCCATGGTCAAAAATTCGATCAGGCTTAGGGAGAAGCTGTCCAAGACTTTCTTCAAGGAATCGACTGACGGGCTGACTCTGCCCTGTTCGATTAAAGAAATGGTACTGTTGGTGACGCCAGCGCGTTTCGCGACTTCGCGTTGGGAAAGCCCATACATGTTACGAAGCCCCTTGAGGCGCACGCCGATATCACTGTCCATTGGTATCCTTTTCCTTCAATCGTCAATTATATTAGACAGATGGCCGTTAAAAAGCACTAAAAATCATCAAAGATTCGAAAATCGTCAAAAATAATTAATTCTTCCTGCCGGCCGCCGTCAGAAGCTGGGGGGCGTACAGGCGCTGACCACTTCGCACTCGTCATCGCTGACGTTGCGAAAACGATGCGGTACGCGAGAATCAAAATAATACGCGTCTCCGGGGCCGAGCACACGCTTTTGTTTGCCGACCGTGAGTTCCAGGCGGCCTTTGATGACGATGCCGCCTTCTTCGGAATTGTGCCGCAACATGGCTTTGCCGGTGTCGGCGCCGGGGCGGTAACGTTCGCGCAAAATCTGCAAGGTTTGACCGGCCCCGCCCGCGCCGACTTGGCGATAGGAAATGCGACCGTCCGCGATTTCCTTCAACTCGTCGGCTTGAAAGAACACTTGGCGCTGCGGTTCGTTTTCCAAGGCGAAGAAATCCGACATGGAAATGGGGATGCCGTCGAGAATGCGTTTGAGGCGGCCCACGGACGGATTGGTGCGGTTGTTTTCGATCAACGAGATCATGGCGTTGGTCACGCCGGACTGTTTGGATAGGTCGCGTTGCGACAATCCCGCAGTGCGGCGCACTTGGCGCAAACGCGCGCCGATGTCGATTTCATGAGACATGTTTAAGCACCCTGTTAAATATATCTATAAATAATATATATAAAATAAGTAAATTCAACACACTAAATGTTTCAATGAAACTGTTTTCTAAAAATCCTTGGCCCTGATAGCTTGATCTCAATCTATTCATCATGCCTGCTACAGGAGAGCCCCATGGCCGCTGCAAGCCACAATCGTAACGATCTCGAAGCCTATTGGATGCCGTTTACGGCCAACCGTCAGTTCAAGTCCGCGCCGCGTATGTTGGTTGCGGCCAAGGACATGCATTACACCAGCAGCGATGGGCGTCAGATTCTCGATGGCACCGCCGGTCTGTGGTGCTGCAATGCCGGTCACGGTCGCCCCGAAATCGTCGAGGCGATCCAAAAGCAAGCCCTGGAAATGGATTACGCACCGCCGTTCCAAGTCGGTCATCCGGTCGCATTTGAACTGGCCAGCCGTTTGGCCGACATCATGCCGGGCGATTTGAACCACGTGTTCTTCACCAATTCGGGTTCCGAATCCGTCGACACCGCGTTGAAGATCGCGCTGGCCTATCACAAGGCCCGCGGCGAGGGTTCGCGCGTCAAGTTTATCGGCCGCGACAAGGGTTACCACGGCGTCGGCTTTGGCGGCATCAGCGTCGGCGGTTTGGGCAACAACCGCAAACAGTTCGGCAACCAATTGCCGGCCGTCGATCACATGCCGTTCTTTTACAAACGCGACACCATGGGCTTTTCCAAAGGCCAGCCCGAAACCGGCGCCGAGATCGCCAGCGAGCTGGAAGCCATGGTCGCGCTGCACGATGCATCGACCATCGCCGCTGTGATCGTCGAGCCGATGGTCGGGTCCGCCGGTGTGTTCATTCCGCCCAAGGGCTACCTGGACCGTCTGCGCGAAATCTGCGACAAGCACGGCATCTTGTTGATTTTCGACGAAGTCATCACAGGCTTTGGTCGCCTCGGCACGGCGTTTGCGGTCGAAAAATTCAATGTCACACCCGATCTAGTCACCACCGCCAAGGGTCTCAACAGCGGCACCGTGCCGATGGGTGCGGTTTTCGCCCGCGACGGCATATACGACACCATCGTGAACACGGCCCCCGAAGGTGCGATCGAACTGTTCCACGGTTATACCTATTCCGCTCATCCGCTGGCCTGCGCTGCGGCATTGGCGACGCAAAACGTATACCGCGATGAAGGTCTGTACACGCGTGCAGCCGAGCTTGAGGCCTATTGGCAAGACGCCGCCCACAGCCTCAACGGTGCGCCGCACGTGATCGACGTGCGCAACATTGGTCTGGTCGCAGGCATCGAGCTGCAGGCGCGTCCCGGCAAGGTTGGCGCGCGCGCTTTCGACGTATTCTTGAAGGCGTTCGAAAAGGGCCTGTTGATCCGCACCACCGGCGATACCATTGCACTTTCGCCGCCGCTGATCATTTCCAAGGCCCAGATCGATGAAATCTTTGGTATCATCGGCGACATCTTGAAAACCACGGACTGATCCGGGCTGAAAGCCACTTCCGCATCGTGAAAGTGTGGCTATGCCAATGGCGTTCAAATGCGCTATTGCCAGCCTTATCCAAGATCACGGCTTCCGGCGTTTCTATGACGTCGGAGGCCGTCGCTCTCGAATTTTTGAAAACGGGGTATTCCCATGACCGAACAACTGACCCACTTCATCGACGGCGCGCGCGTACCCGGCACGTCGGGCAATTTTCAAGACGTGTTCAATCCGGCGACCGGCGAATCGCATGCTCAGGTGCCACTGGCCAGCGCCGCCGAGGTGAAAGCCGCAATTGCGTCCGCCAAAGCGGCGTTTCCGGCCTGGGCCGCCACCGCACCGGCCAAGCGTGCCGCGGTGATGTTCAAATTCCGCGAACTGCTGTACGCCCACCAAGACGAAATCGCGCAGTTGGTGTCGCAAGAACACGGCAAGACCCTGGACGACGCCAAAGGCGAGCTTGGCCGTGGCATCGAGGTGGTTGAGTTCGCTTGCGGCATTCCGCAACTGTTGAAGGGCGAGTTCTCCGAAGCCGTCGCCACCAACGTCGATACCCACTCGATCCGTCAGTCCTTGGGCGTGGTTGCCGGTATCACGCCGTTCAACTTTCCGACCATGGTGCCGATGTGGATGTTCCCCGTCGCCTTGGCATGCGGCAACACCTTCGTGCTGAAGCCGTCCGAACGCGATCCGTCCTCGACCATTCGTTTGGTCGAACTGCTGCATGAAGCCGGTCTGCCCAAGGGTGTGATGAACCTGGTCAACGGCGGCAAGGAAGCGGTCGACGAAATTCTGTCCAACCCCGACGTCAAAGCGGTCAGCTTCGTCGGCTCCACCGCGGTGGGTGAATACATCTACACCGAAGGCTGCAAGCACGGAAAACGCGTGCAGGCGCTGTGTGGCGCCAAGAACCACATGGTGGTCCTGCCCGATGCTGACATGGACAAGGCTGTCGACGCGCTGATGGGTGCCGCGTACGGTTCTGCCGGTGAGCGCTGCATGGCGATTTCGGTCGCGGTCGCCGTCGGCGAAGGCACGGCGGACACCTTGATTGAAAAACTGACGCCGAAAATCCAAGCCCTGAAAGTCGCTCCTTACACCGACCCCGAAGCCGAAATGGGCCCGGTGGTGACCAAGGAATCGAAAGAAAAAATCGAAGGCTACATCCAGTCCGGCGTCGATCAAGGTGCGAAGCTGGTGGTCGACGGTCGCGGCTTGAAGCTGCAAGGTTACGAAAACGGCTACTTCCTGGGCGGCACCTTGTTCGACAACGTGACCACCGACATGGACATCTACAAGGACGAAATCTTCGGTCCGGTCCTGGGTGTGGTGCGTGCGGACGAATACGAAACCGCGTTGCAGATGGTCAACGATCACGAATACGGTAACGGCACGGCGATCTTCACCCGCGACGGCGACGCCGCGCGTGATTTCACCACCCGCGTGCAAGCGGGCATGGTCGGCGTCAACGTGCCGATCCCGGTTCCGGTGGCGTACCACAGCTTCGGCGGTTGGAAGCGCTCGCTGTTCGGCGATCACGACATCCACGGCATGGAAGGCGTGCGCTTCTACACCAAGCTCAAAGCCGTCACCACGCGTTGGCCGTCGGGCATGAAAGAAGGTGCTTTGTTCCACTTCAAAGCGGGCAAAGACCACTAAGCAACGATTGTTTGCGACCTCCCTACTTAAAAAAGCCCCCGTAACTGGGGGCTTTTTTTGTCGGCCTGATGTGGTCTAAAAGCCGCTCTCACGGATCAGGACGATCCACACCCGATCCCACGCGCGCGTGATCAGTCGTGGTCGCGCCGAACAAAGTGCTTAGCGGGGGGCGATGCTGTAAGCGCGTAAGGGCGTGCTAAACCCCTTCACAGTGATTTCGCGCGTGTCGATTATGCACAAAATACCTCTGGTGAGATCCAGACTGCTCTGGGAAATCAAGACTTCTCCGCGACCGGCCTGAGATTCCAGGCGTGCCGCCATGTTTACCGATGCACCGATGACGCTGTATTTTGCGTGAGCTTCCGATCCGATGTTGCCCGCGACGACATCGCCTGTGTTGATGCCAATGCCGATTGCCAGTTCCGGGAGATCCAACTCGGCGTTCCTGCGATTGACTTCCGCCATGGCGGCCTGCATGTCCAAGGCACATGCGACGGCCCGTTGGGCATCGTCGTCATGACTCAGGGGTGCACCGAACAGAACCATCAGCGCATCGCCGATGATGTTGTCTATGGTGCCGTTGTGTCTGTGAATGACGTCGACCATCACATTGAAACAGGTGTTGAGAGCGGACACCACGTGTTCAGGTTCCATATGTTCTGACATCGCCGTAAAACCGCGGATATCACTCATCAACACAGTCACCTGGCATTTTCGTCCGCCCATTTTCAAGGCTTCCGGATTTTCCAGTAAAGAGTCGGCGATTTCGTCGGATATGTATCGCCCGAAAATAGAGCGAATGAATTTATTGCGAATGGTCAGGTCTTCGTACAAACGGCTTTTTTCGAGGGTCGACGCCAGTTGACTGGAGATATCTTGGAAGGTTTTGACGTGACCGGTTTTGTATGCTCCCGCGACACGGGAAGAAAAAAACATAAAGCCGAAAGTGTCGCCTTTGGCAATCATCGGGCAGGTCAGGCTGGAACGCACGCCTTCCTTGACCATCAGGCGGCTGGAGACGGATTTGGGGTGGCGTTCCAAGTACGAAGTTAGGTCGTTGATGATGCGGGGTCGTTTGCTTTGCGCGACGTCGCTGAGACTGGTCTGATGCAAAGGTTGATGAAACCCCGGTTGGATGCAAATGTGATCAAAGTCGGATCGCGTCCAACGCGCTTTGACGATTTGCACACCGCGGACATCTTCGTCCAAAACCGCAAAGCCGATGCGGTCGTAGGGAATAATCGGGCGAAACGTTTCGAAAATATGATTGAGAACGTCGTCAATGAAAATGCCTTCATTGATTTCGTGGGCAATCTCCGACAAAGCCCGCACCTCGGTGAATTTTCGGTCCAGGACCAAATTCAGTTTCGCTAGGTTCGCGCCAAAACTGTCGATGTCCGTTAGTGGATCCGACGGTACGATGCGTTCAAACTGCCCGTTCAGCATCTGAGTCAACACTTGGCGGTAAAAGGCCAGATGCGCTTGGTCGGGCGCATCCAGCGCGGTTTGCTGTTTTCCCCAAACCTCGCGGAGCACCTGCCCAAATTCGCTTTTGCTTTCCAAGCGGTTGTCGAGCGCCTCAACTTCAGCTTGAAGCAATCGGTATCGTGGGTCGTTTTTCCATTTGTCGAGCAGGTTATCGCCCATGCTTTGATACTCTCGCCAGATCCCGAAATGCCAGTATAAGTATATAGTCTTACAATTGTATTCGTGCTATGATTTTTCTCTTCCGGGTTTTTCCGAGGGAGTTTCATTTTGGGCTTCAAAGCTCTTCCGCTTGTGGTTTTGGCGGCGATGATGGCTATCATCGCAGCACCCCGTGGAATCGAAGCCCATGAAATACCGACCACATCCAATACCGATCATCGTGAAGCCAATACGCGCGCTGCAGGTCGGCCTATTGTCAATGATCCCGTGGTCGCCGCCGTTCCCAAGTACTTCCCGCCATATTACGACACGAATCGACAAGGCGCGCCCACCGGCTTTGCCATTGAGATTATGGAAGCCATCGCCCAACGGGCCGGTCTTAAGATCGAATACAAAGTCTACGATACTTGGCCTGAAGTCCAAGACGCGGTCAAGACGGGACAAGCACAGATCATCCCCAACATGGGCATCACCCCAGACCGTGAGGATTTTTTGAATTTCACAGCGGCTTTCGAACAATTCCATATATCATTTTTTGTTCCATGGGATCGCTACGACTTTTTTGCGAACGGTGTTGCCGAGGGCTCACGTATCGCCACAGCGCTCAGCAATGCAGCAAGTAAAATTCTGACGGAACAGGGCGGGTACGACGTTCGTCTGTTTGACGACACCACCGCCGCAGTCAACGCTCTGCTGACCAGCAAAGTCGATGCGTTGGCATTGCCTGAGCCGGTGGTCTTTGAGCACATGCAGCTTCACAACATGCCCGGCGCTTTGATCCCGGTGGGTGAACCGCTGGCCGTAGTTACCCGCGCGTTGGCGGTCGCCAAAGGACAAGACAAAATTTTCGAACGACTGAAGAGCGCCACCGAGGTTTTCCTCGATTCCAAGGAATATGAAGATATTTATAGGACTTGGCATGGCGGGAAAGTCGATCCCTGGACGGTCCGCGATCTCGTGGTTATCTCCATCGGCCTTATCATCGTCGCGATCATAACGATATGGCTGTGGTACTTCGTCCGCTCTCGGTTCATACCCAAAGGGTCCATGGAAGATGTGTTGAGGTCCACGACAACAGACCAGCTCTTGCGCAGACGGATCATGTTGATGTCCGCAGTGATGGTGGGTGGGCTTGTTACGGCGACATTATCAACCCTCTATCTCCATTACCGGGCGACGATGGGGCAAGTCACGCAATCGCTGCATGAAACGATCGCCAGTCAGGTGAGCATGATTGAAAGTTTTGCCCAACTTCCACTGTCGCCGGGTGTTGATGTGAAATCGACCGACATGCGTAATGCCGTCATCTCACGGCTGAGCTTGGCAAAAAGTCGTCATGCAGGGCTTAGCGAAATCACCATCGGTGAAAAATCCGGCGATGAAATTCATTTCATTTTGCGCCAACGCGATTGGGACCGTTTTTCGCCAATGTATGTGCCGCTAGCAAGCGATATTGCGGTTCCTATGCGTTTGGCTTTGAGCGGCCAACGCGGAACCGTTGTCGGTTTGGATTACCGTAACGAACGGGTGTTGGCGGCCTACGAATATATCGACACGCTGGGTTTGGGGGTGGTGCTTAAAATAGACATTGCCGACCTGCAGGCGCCGCATATCAAGATGGCCATTTACGGTAGTTTTCTGTCTTTCGCCATCGCCATGCTGATCATGTTTATTTACATGCGGGTGACACTGCCGGTGATCCGGGAAATTCAGCTCAAAGAAGCCCAGTACGATGGGTTTCGCGACAACGCCCAGGCGATCATGTTCCTCACCGATCTCGACGGCAAGGCCACCGAAGTCAACAAGGCCTATTGCGATATATTCGGCGAAACCCGCGAACAGGTGATGCAAAGCCTCCACGAACGGTCACTGTCTGCCGATGAAGTTGAACGTTTTCAACAACAAAACAGGACCATCGTCGAAACGGGTACCGCGCTCGACATCGAAGAAAGCTTGACCATCAACGGTGTTGAACGCGCTTTTTTGACCAAAAAATTTCCTCTCGAAACACCCAATGGAGAAATTTACGCCATCGGTGGCATCTCTATAGATGTTACCGACTTCCGCAATGCCGAACGCGCATTGATCGCCAGTGAGGAACGCTTCCGTTCAACGTTCGAGCAAGCGGCCGTCGGTTTGGCGCACATTGGTTTGGATGGGAGGTGGCTGCGGGTCAATAAGGTGTTGTGCGACATCACTGGCTACAGCCGCGACGAATTGTTGCACCTGACGTTTCAAGACATCACTCATCCCGATGATCTGCCCTTGAATCTGAGTTACCTGGACCAACTGCGGAATGGCGATATCGCCACGTATAGAATGGACAAACGTTACATTCGCAAGAATGGTGCGGAAACCTGGGTTCATGTCACGGGGACATTGGTGCGTGGTGGATATGACGATCCCGATTACTTTATCGGCGTGATCGAGGACATCAATGAGCGCATTGCCGATCGCAACGAGATTGCCCGCCAGCGAGACCGCGTGCGCACATATCTGGATTTAGCGGGTACCATGGTCGTCGCCTTGAACACAGACGGCAATATCATCTTGATCAACAAGTACGCCTGCCATCTTCTCGGCTATGAGGAAGAGCAATTGATGGGCAAGAACTGGTTCGATATTGCCATTGCCCCGGACGATCGCGCGGAAATCCGGGGAGTGGCCGATAAAATTCTCCATGGCGATCTCGACGAGGTTGGGTACTTCGAAAATGAAATCATTACACATAGCGGTGAACGTCGTCTGGTCGCTTGGAACAACACCTACCTGCATGAACCTGACGGTTCGATCTTGACCATGTTGTCATCGGGAATTGACATCACAAACCAGCGCCAGTCACTGCTGAACATGGAACGCAGCAATCGTGCCTTGCACACCATATCGCATTGCAATGAAGTCTTGGTTCATGCGACCAGTGAAGATCAATTGCTGCAAAACATCTGTCGTGTCATCGTCGAAGAAGGCGGATATCAAACGGCCTGGACCGCCTTTGTTCGTTTCGATGACGGCAAGCACTTGGTTCCCAGGGCGGCGTACGGCCTTCACAAGGATGTCATCGAAGAGGTGATCGAAGATGTCGACGCGCTGGATTTATCCGCGACCTCCAGTCCCATGCATTTTTCATCCACGCAGGGCAATCCTCATCTGCCGAATTGGCACAAGCTCCGTGCGCGGTTGGGGATCTCTTCGATGTACCTGTGGCCTTTAAAGGATGCGGGCGTGACGTTCGGCTTCTTATTCTTGACCCACAAAGAGGCAAGGGACCTCCACGAAACAGAGCGGAATTTACTCGATGAACTGGCGAACGACTTGGCCTATGGGCTCATTTCCTTACGCATGAAGCGTGAGCGTATTTACACGATGGAAAAACTCGCCGAAAGCGAGGAGCGTAGCCTTGCCATTGTCGAAACCGCCCACGATGCGATCATCGCCATCAATGATTCAGGCCACATCACGCAGTTCAATCCCGCCGCACAGAATATGTTCGGCTACACCTTTAACGAAGCCCTTGGCGCCGACGTGAGCATCATCATCCCCGAGCGGTTCAAAGCTCAACATGTGCAATCGATTCAGAACTACGCCAAGACCCGCAAGGGCCATATCTTTGGCAAGACCCTGAATTTATACGGGCGGCGTTCCAATGGTCAGGAGTTTCCGATCGAACTGACATTATCGCCCATGCCCAAGAGCACCACCGACCTGTGTACGGCCATCATCCGCGATGCCAGCGACCGGGAAGAAGCCGAACGCCAACGCCGCCAGGCCCAAAACATGGAAAGCCTCGGCAACTTGGCGGGGGGCATGGCGCACGATATCAACAATATGCTTTTGCCTATTTTGAATTTGACCGCCATGGTCAAGCGGACCTTGACTGTCGACAGCAGCGAAGAAAAAAAACTCGGCATGGTGCTGCAAGCGGCAGAGCGGGTAAGCGGATTGGTGCAACGGGTTCTCGAATTCTCCCGTCAGGACGACCCGGAATATAAAGATCACGATATCCACGATATCGTGAACAATGCGCTTCCTTTGATCAAATCCACCACGCCATCGTCCATTGAACTCAACATTTCCATGAGCAAATTCAATGGCCGTATTCATGCTGATGAGAAGCAGATCAACGCGGCCCTTATCAATCTTGTCAGCAACGCGAGCGACGCTATCGGCGGGCATAACGGACACATTTCAATCGAATTGAAAAGGTCAAAGCCCGACATGGGTTTACTGATCCGCAATACCCAGCTGCGTGCAGTCCCTTATGCAAAACTCAGCGTGATTGACGACGGTTGCGGCATGGCCCCGGAAATTCTCAACCGTGCCTTCGATCCGTTCTTTACGACCAAAGAACCCGGCAAGGGAACCGGGCTCGGCATGTCGATGATCCACGGTATCGTTACCAAGCATGGCGGTGCGATCGATGTGCATAGCACCGAAGGCAAAGGCACCCGCGTCGATTTGTACCTTCCCTTAAAACAAGGCCCTATCACAAAAAAAGCCAAGTCTAAATCGACGTCAGGACAAAGCTCATGAGTACTTTTTTCCCCGCAGGCGGTTTGAATGCGGACGTCGGTCCATGGTGGAGGGTGTTGCACAGTTCGCTGGAGGCTGGCGCGGACATCGCCACCTTGCGTCTGCTTCATGCGGTCGGCGCGGGCCCTATGACCCATGATCATTGCGTGCGCATGGAACAAGCTTTGACCCCGGACGTCGCATGCGTTCGCTACGACCCGACCAGCTTGCTGGTGATCGAACCCGGTGTTACGGACCTGGAAGTTCTGCGGGCGGCCCAAAAAGTGCTGAATGTGACCACGGAACAACTGAAAATCTGGCGCGCGGTCGGTGTTCACGATGACGGTCTGGATTTCGTACCACTCGATGTCGAGCATATCGAAGCGGCCAGCGGTGAAAACAATCCGTCGTCGCTCAAGCATGACATCGTTCTGACGGATGCGGAGTTCAGCTATTTTCCCATGTGGGATGTGCACGCCGGCGAAATCATCGGTTACGTCTGTGAAAATGTTTGGAACACCGGCGAGGGCTCTTACGTTTCCGAAGAAGCTTTAGATGCGTTCTTCGCCAAACATCGTCACGTCTATGCTTTGGACAAAGAGGCCCTGCACAAGGCCGTTGCTCAAGCTCAAGATTTTCTAGACCGATATATGTTCACCAACATAATCGTTCCGGTACACTACAGCACCATGTCTAACCCGGATCTGGCGACGCTCTTTATCGAAGCGTGCAATGACGGTGTGTGGTCCGTCAGGGATAACGTAATCTTCGAAATCATCAAGGTTCCTTCTGACGTCGATGGCGACACCCTTTACCAAGCCATCAATGCCCTGACCCCATTCGGACAGGCCATTTGGCTGCGCTTGGATCACGGGTTTTCAAATTTTGGTGCCATCCCCATGGATTTGATCGGATCTGTTGGGCTCGGCTTTCAATACGATGTGCGTAGCAGTGAGGACATTCATGCCGAATTGACGTCCCTGACCCAGGCGACCCGGGAACAGGGCTGTACCCGCCACGCCCACGGTCTTCAAGACATGGACACCTGCATTTCAGCAGTAAACCTAGAATATGATTACATCAGTTCTGTCGCCATAGCTCCGCCGTTGGATGTGACACAGCCCGAAGCGATGGCCCAGCCATCCGATGTCTTCCGTGCAATGCTCAAGCGATAGCGGTGCCGTTTCACATATGTTTTTTATGGTGTTATCATTTACCGAGTATTTGGGAGTTGGAGAAATTTCATGACACGTGTCTTGGTAATCGACGATGAGGAATTGGCGCGTTTTACCATTCGTGAGATTCTCGAAAGCGCGAATTTCGAAGTCGATGAAGCCGAAAACGGCCGCATTGGCGTCGAAAAACAAAAAGCCTCCCCCTTCGACTTGATCATCACCGATATCATCATGCCGGAAAAAGAGGGGGTCGAAACCATCATCGACCTGAAACAGGATTTTCCCGACTTGAAAATTATCGCCATATCCGGCGGTGGTCGGACGCGCAATTTGGATTTCTTGAAATTAACCGAACGCTTCGGCGCCGGGAAGATTTTGGCCAAGCCGTTTACCGAGGGTCAATTGTTGGAAGCGGTTAACGATATCTTGGCGTCATAGCCAAATATGCAAGGGCGCACACATGACCGATCAGCTGCAAACCGTTATCGAACGCATACTGGGAACATTGTGGCCAGGCCTGAAATCGGCGTATCAAAATGGCGCCGAAGATAGTGAGCAACCGACCAAGCAACTGACCGAGTTTCAAATCCGCCTGAACTCCATCCTGAAAGCTCATAAGGGAGAGGAATTGAAAGATCAGGTCTATTTACTCGATCTGACAAAAATCAAAGACCATCTGGGCGCGAAATGGGACCGCTCTATAGAAAAAATCCACATCAAAGTGGAGGGCATCATTAAGGCTCATTTGACGGCGCGTGATCTGTTCATACGCCGGGACGATGCGAGCTATCTCGTGGTGTTCGACGCCTTGCCGCATTTGCAGGGACACCTTAAGGCCAACGTGCTCAATGAAGAAATCGCGCGTGCCCTGGTCGGTGTCAAAGAGGCAAGCAGCTTGATCTGTGTCATGGACGTTGCCATCGACAAAAAGGGCGAGGTGCTGATTTCCAAAGCTCCCGACAAGAATCAACTGATCGCGGAAATGGTAGACAAAGCGGATCAAGACCGTGCCGTCGCCAGCCCCCCCGCCGGATATGAAACACCGCTATATCTCGATGACATCGAATTTATCTATCGCCCCATGTTGGTGACGCGCACGCGTGTCGTTTCGACGTATGTCTGCATTCCCGTGCACAAGGACAAGCTCGGTCAATATCAATCAGGCTATAGCGTTCTGGGCGCCACGCCATCGCCGCAAGAACTCTTCGAACTGGATCATCTGACCGAACATGTCGCGGCGGAGGAACTCGCCAAGCTCATCAAAAACCATGCGCGATCGCTGATTGCACTGCCTGTGCATTTTGAGACTCTTGCCAATATACAGCGGCGGTTGAAGTACCTGGCCAATTTAGAAAGCATTATGCAAAACAACACAGACCGAATTGTTTTTGAAATGGTCGGTCTTCCGGAAAATATACCCCAACCCCGCATCTTGGAATTTACCTCGTCGCTGCGTCGGTCCTCGCGCGCCGTGATTGCGCGCTTTTCTCCCGACCATGGAAACTTTCCCGCTTACCGCACGGCGGGCCTGCACGCGGTTGGAATCGACGTTTTTTCTCAGACCAAGAGCGAGCGGATGTTGATTAAAGACATCGAAACCTTCGTCAGTAACGCCAAAGAAAATCAATTGCGAACTTACGCGCACGGTATCCGCTCCATCAGTCTGCTGACGGCAGCCATCTGCACTGGCTTCGATTATCTTGATGGTTATGCGTTGAGTTCCATCGCCACCGGGGCGCTCGACGTTCAAGGCTTCAGTCTCGCCGCGCCCTATTTGAACTACCAACGGAGCTTGATGAAGAAACCCTGAGCCATTTCCCGGCTTATCAGTTTCTAAGACCGGTTCAAAACGAAAGGGGCCCTGCATGTCGTCGCAGAGCCCCTTAATAATGGCGGAGAGACAGGGATTCGAACCCTGGGTACGCAAGCGCACAACGGTTTTCGAGACCGACTTTTTGAATATTTGGCATTCGTTGTGACAAAGAGGTGTTGGTTTAACTATCTGAAAAATAATCACAAAAATATACAATCCTGTCACATTCTGACACACCCTTTCCCAACCTATCACACAAATTACTGCGCCAAAATTGTGCCAAAACAGAACAAAATGTGCTTGCTTGGAATGGGGATGTTTGACATTGTTCATAAGTCGCTGATACAGCGATGCGCATCATCCATATGCGCGCCGGGTTTGCCCTGCTTGATTTTGCTTATGTCATCGTTGTGATCTGCGTTGGCTAGATAGAGCAGAAAACAGGTATGTAAACGGAAACCAAGGAAGTGGAGCCCCCACCGGATTCGAGGGGGCAGGGAGGCACCCGGGCCTAAACAGGGTGGGGCTTGCGGGTGGCTGCTCAGAAGGGACCCGCTGTGAGGTGCACGAACGCCGGGGGACACCCCCAGATCACGGTGATCCGAGCAAAACGGACCCATTGGGGGTGCGCCGCCACCAACACGAGACACTAGGTGGTTTTCGTAACTAACCGCGCGTATTGCGCGGTCAGCACGGAGGCCTGTCGTGTCTGCGCTACTTACACAGAACAAACTCCTTCAGCTTGATCGTTTCAAAGATTGCTTGGATAAGAGGCGACTTGATTATCTTGTTGAGCACAAGGGACTGGAGCCTTACCAACCAGGTGGCCCAGGTAGCTTGCGATTTTACGATCCAGATGAGGTCGAAGCATTCCTTCGACAACGATCACTAAAAACATCACCAAACAAAACCGACCTAGATCACCGCTTCTCAACCGGTGGGAAAGGGTTGGCATATATAAAACCGAAACGTAGCCATTCCGCTCAAGAAGTTGAAGGGGGTGAGTGATGACAAAAGAAAAAGACCCCCGCCTGGCAGCAAAGGGGTCCAATTCAATAGGTGGCCAATCTTACCAAACAGAGATTCAACGTACAAGCGGGTGCATTCAAATTTGGATGCCAACGTTTATTGGTGACTATCTGAAAGAAACAATGATGTTAAGCACTGTGGAACATGGTGCGTATTCTTTGCTGCGAATAGCTTACTGGCAGGCAGGGGGGGCATTACCTGATGATGATGAGGTGCTCAGAAATATCTCAAAAACTTCTTCGCATGTTTGGAAAAAAATACGACCAAAAATCGCAAAACTATTTTCTGTTGAGAACGGAATGTGGAAGCATGCACAATTAGATCAGGAGTATGCTAGGGCATTAGAAAATAAAAAGAAAAACACTCAACGAGCAAAGAATGCAGCAGAAGCTCGATGGAGATAAGGGTATGCTTGAAGCATTCTTGGAGGATGCTTAGAGTATGCCCATCACCATCACCTTCTTTTTATATTAGCCACCGGCCCGCGAAGCGGGTTGTCCCCAGGTCGCGAAGCGCGCCCTCAGGGAGCGCTGTAGCGAGCGTCCTGGGGGCAAGGCCCGGCTATCGTTTGGTACAGAAAAGGCTGATTCAGATCAGAATCTGATTTTAATAATAATTGAAAGAATCGGATAATCAGAATCAGACTGAGCGCGAGACGAGCTCACGCAACCTGTTGTGTGCTTATCGTGCCCGTGGCACGGCACACAGGACCGCAAGCGGTCCATGATTGCATGCAGGAAGCACAAGACAAGCTAACTTCGAGTTTCAAACTAGATTTGAGCCTAAGACTTCAATAGGCCCTTTAGAATTCGAAGGTTGCCTTCGTAATTAACCACATAAGCCCCAAAATTATGGCTCAAAGAAGACCCCTTTGCGCGCCAACTGTTATAGTCCCATCCTAGTTCGATAAGGTCAGAGGCAGCGAAAACGAACTCAAGCGTATCGACGAGAAAAGCAAACCCATTGAAATGTTCTCTGTAATCGAACGCCACATCACTTCCGTGGACAAAATGATTCCGGCAGTGGACTGCCTGACTGCAAGGCAAATGTATTTCTGCAAATTTCTCTGGCGCGGCTTTGATTAATATATCGGCTCTATGGCAAATTTTGTCGCGGAGGCTCGCCGTGCCTACCCGCCCTAACACAGAGAGGACAGACTGTCGGGCAAAACTATCAGGAAGTCCTTTAAACTGTTTTCGGCACGTTTCCACTGCCGCATTTGTTTCATCATCCAGTTCGATCTTTGCGGGAACATGAGATTCTGGGAGAAGGTCAAACATGTTGGCCGCCCCCACGATACGATCTATGCCGTACGCCCCAGAATGGAATGCGCTGGAAAATCTACCCCGAGCCTCTCCTATAACAGAATTGGTGTTTAACCAACCTGAGAGCATCTTGGAGAATTCTTCTTTTTCTGCTCCGGGATCAATTAGGATGTCCCCATACTGTGTGGGTTCGGTTTCACCTGTGATCTGCTCGTTACAATAACTCCAATGGACATCTAACTGGGGCGGCATCCGTCCACTGGACTCGACACCTTTATCGTCCAATACGGCTTCAATCCATAGGTAACGCTGTCTTCTTCCAAGGCACAACTCAAAGAAGCTGTGCAATATGCTTAATGATTGGAAGGCTTTCGAGACCGGCATTAAATTCGCGAACTCAAGATTCACAGTGATTTCGTTTTTTATGCCGACGCCCTGCGAGCTACCGAAGCCATGCGACGAACGGTTCGTCAAGCTTACAGCACCAAGTTCGGCATGACATTTCACAATTTCCCACAGACCACTGAAATACATGAGAAAAGGGTGATCGCCTATTTCAGGATCAAATTCGGAAGTTCCCCAATTATGGTTTTCTGCAATTCCCTGATGCCTTTCGTGCTCTGACTTCAGGATGTCTCTAAATTCATCTTGAGTTGGATGAATGTTCCCGAAAGTTTTGAAACCATTCACGAGACAATGGACGTTTTCGAAATGATAATTGATAGCTCTTATCTTATCTTCACCGGATGAAATATATGATTCCCCTGTAAGCACGTAGTGAGGAAAAAATCTCTGCTCAGACTGTGTCTCCTCCCCCCAGCGATGATCTGTCGCTCCCAACCAGACGCACTCGATCAGGGAGGCTTTCGTTCCGTCGCTTAGAACACCATGTAAATCTCGAAACTCTTCATCCCCTCCTTCCCAGGGACCTGCACTTAGTAATTTTAGCTGTGTATCCTTCCCGGAAATGTTCAGGTGGCCTGTGCCTACACCGTCGCGTGGCAGAAAGAGACCATCGTAATCGGCTTTTGATCTAACCATCAAATTTCTCATCAAATTTCAAAAATAATGCGTTATTGACTCGCTCAATCCAGTCAAGTTGTGCCTTCAGCCCGTCGTCGTAGGCATCAATACGCTGTAGCCAGAGACGATAGGGCTTATTGGTAAAGCGCAACATCGGAGAAGCAAACCGAACATCAGCAGGATAATGAAACGGATACGCCTTGAACGTACCGTCATCTTCTTTGGCCAGGCACCAATCCATGGACTCGTTCCATGAACCATGAATCGATTCCGACATCATCCCATACGTCGCCGCATATAAATCTTCATGCTCGACTTCAGCGAAGATATCAAAGAAGGTTTTTCCTTGAATGCGCCAGCGGTTCTTTTTTTGATCGTCAAAATCGTCTTTCGTTAGGCCCTCAAATGCCATTTTCTCTTGCACCGATTTGAGTAGTCGTTTTCCCGCCTTGGTTTCATAGAAGGCAGAGCCACTTTCGAGATCACGAAGAATTCTTAAGCGATCTTTGTAAGAGCATTTCCGGTAGTCTACGATTACGTCGTCACCGTGCGACATCAGGTAGGTAGCAACCACCGCCGCCTCGATGAGGGGACGCTCTATGATGCTGATAATCTCAGCGTTATCCTGTTCGTAATAGGCAATGACCTCATTCAGAAGTTTCCAGACACGTACTAGCAAGCCGAGAACCGGGGCATCATCTATCGAGAAGCCCGAAGGGTTCCGCTCTACGTTCTTGATCCTCGTAATGCAGTCGTAAATCGCCGCCACATCTTTGTAGAAGACGAGCGAGAAGGTCTTGAGACTTTCGAGGTTTTCAAATCCCTCCTGAACATATGCCTCATCATATTTCTTCGTGATCGACAGAATCTCTTCCATGATTGATTTTACCAGATAATCAAAGTTTGGATGCTGGGGACAGCTACCTAATTAAATGATGTCTAGACTGCGTCAAAAGCTGACATAAGCATAAGTGGGTCTGCATAGAGTTTGAAAGCAGGCGCGCAGACTTTTAGAAATGAAAATAGGTTGTCGCTAAGGGGGTAAAGTTGCGATTTCAGAGCGTAACACGCTTCTGGCGGGCCCTTCATAGTCTGAGGGAAAGTTTTTTCAGATTTTTGATCAGCCATTTTATTGAAACTCCCAACGCCAAAACTGATCAGCCCCCACTGACTGGTCCAGTTTGTCGGTGATAATACACTGTGGAATACACCGGCCCCTGTTAATGCAGGGGGCATCACTTGAGCGTGCCTAGGCTGCAAATGTAGTTGACAGCAATGGGGGCAATTCCTGGTATCACGTGATACCAATATTTGCCGGTATAAATGGGGCGGGCAGGCTTTCCAGAAACATAACACGAAAGTTTCATGAAACATTTCACCTATTACGCTTTACGTAATGCGTAAATAACACTATCATAACAGAATGATTAAGAGCTTCCGCGACAAAGCTACAGAGGCCCTATTCAAGAGGGAGAAGTTCCACAGGAAATGGCGAGCCTTTGACCGTGTTGCCCTACGGAAGCTGGTTATGGTCCATGCGGCTAGGGAGCTTAGGGACCTTACGTGCCCTCCAGGCAATCAGCTTGAAGCCCTCAAGGGAGACAGGCTGGGGCAACACTCAATACGGATCAACGATCAATACCGCGTTTGCTTTGTATGGAAGGACGGAGACGCTTACGACGTAGAGATTGTAGATTACCACTAACACCCGGCAAGGAGAGCAGTGATGATTGCCCCCATTCATCCTGGAGAGATTTTAAAAGAAGAATTCATGGTCCCAATGGAGCTAAGCGCTAACAAGCTGGCTGAGGCCCTAGGTGTGCCCACAAACCGTATTACTCACCTGGTGAACGGCCACCGTGGGATTACCGCAGACACGGCTCTCAGGCTGTCTGGAGCATTCGGCACAACGCCAGAATTCTGGACCAACCTACAGGCTCACTATGACCTTGAGGTTGCTAAGGAGAGCAATCCGCCAAAGGTTCAACGCATCCACGTCCCTGAGGGTGCCATGATGGCATGCGGTTAAGCTGCATTCAGAAACCCGTAGGGGCCTCCGAGAAGTGGCTTGATGTCATTCCGTCCCGGTGACTATAGAAAAAGATGAAGTGTGAAGTTAGCTGCGTCCAATGAAAACGTTTTACCAATTAGGTACTAGATTCTGCCTCAAGTGAGACATGAATCTAATTCCTCTATCAGTCAGATTTATGTCCACCCAATAATCGCCGTCACCGTTTAATGAGCTATCAACTGTTGCCAAGTCATATTGAACAAGTTCTTGCCCAAATTTTTCTAAGACTTCAATATCAATAGGGTCTTTCCTGAATGTCGCCATCCAACGGTTAGGAGCATCGCGGAATTCTTGCATGAACTGCCATACAAGGTGAAAATCTGAGGCAAGAAGAGTGAAAAGCTCTGCGTCAGATTCTACGTTAATCGTCGGCGTGCCTAATTTTTGAGATATTTTACGTGCTACAGATTCGGGGGGCAGTTGACATGCATCGATATAGCCGTAAGAACTAGGTAAGCCTGGGAGCCATGATTCATCTAGTTTGATTGGGATGATAAAGCTGCGGCTCGTTAAGGTTGACTTGTCTAAAATTGCTTCCCATTCTACCCGTTCTGTCCAGCGTTTATGTAAATAGTGATCTGAAATGAATACAGCGCTGTACCTAGACCGTTGCCCATATATATCTCGGAGCGTAGACACGAGTTCGAGGCCAATTAGCTCAATTTCAAAATATTTATCGTAGAAAACGGAGAAGCCTAAATCCACAAGCTGTTGGGCCACTTCGTTGACGTACTTCCTGTCCTCTCCAGCAAAGGAGAGTGAGACATCAAATTTTTGAGAGTGAATATCCAAAAGTTTATCCTTCTGACGCAACCGCCCCCCCCCGGTCCCATGCCGTTAGGATCCACAAAATGGACGCCAGCGGCTTCTAAGGCAGCTCTTAAAGCAGCGACGGTGCTTGCGTGAGCTCCTAATTCGCCCTCTCTTGTTTCCAGCCTTTTTACGGTCGGAAGAGACACCCCAGACTTCTCCGCGAGGTCTTTATGATCAGCCCCCACTGACTGGTCCAGTTAAATTGTTAGTTCATGATCGGCCTTTCGTCCATTGGGATGATGGCTTCCGGTGTTGGAGGACGGTATCTCAATGAGCTGTGCGGCCGTTAGGTGTTGTGGTGCTTGCGTTCCTAAAGCACGCAATGAGAACATTTTGATTTGTGGCATAGGAGGAATGTTTGATCGGGTGATGCCCTCATTGGAGTCGGCTATTTCTTTGTAGAGCGTAAAATATTTAATTGCCCCGCCCACGTCCTCTGCTTCTCTTTGTTTGATTTGGGTGGAACATATTCGGTATAGCCATGCCCTTTTCGTGCATGAATGCTTTAATTAGATTGAATGCAGCTCTGTGCTGAGATGACATTTTTGCATTTTCAGATGGATTGATCCTGTTGTTCATATTCTTCTTTGCGAGAACATGAGCGTTCCATGTGGCTTCCAAAAGTTGCCCAATATGCTTTTCAGTTTTTAAATCAAGCGTTCCACGTGCCCAGGCTTTGTCTGATTCGTTTTCAGGGTCAACTGCGAGCGGAGCCAGATTGATCACTTCAAGTTGATTGCCGTCGAGTGACCTTTCTATCCTACCTAAAGTCTTCTCAATTTGCCTTAGTTCTAGCCATGGCGCATCAGCTGCAATCATCTTCTCGTGTTGTGCTTTTGTTGCACAGTAGGTCCCCATTCTTTCGTTGGGGGTCATGAATGCAATCAATTCTCTGAGCTCTGATTCGTTTTTAATTTCGGAACATTCCGGTAGGTTAATGCCAACAACCCAGGGGTGCCCTTTGATTTTATCGATCTGCTTGCGGTAAATGCATTTCTTTTCATCGCGTTTATTGTCTTCTCCTTTGTCGATTTGGCTTTCTTCCTCCTCGCTAGGCTCTTTGTCATCTCGGTAATTTAATCGTTGCGGCTTTCCAATTGGGGAGGGGCGAAATTCAGCAAGGGGATCAGGTTTGTTTAGCTTCTCTTGCGTACCCAGTGGCAAGGCAGGCTTCTCGCTTTGACCGTCTTCTTGCGCCATCTCACGAGTATTTTCTAGTTCGATTGAGGCTAGATAATCGTTCCAAGGACCAAGCCTTTCTTCGAGTTTTTCACGGCCATTTCCTTTGCCGGCAATCTTTGTCAGTTTCACTTCGTTTTCGGCGATGTCGCATATTTTCATGCCTCGACCGGAGGGTTTGAGGTGATATCCATTTTTAGACAAGCGTTCTTCAAGTTGATCCCAACTTATGGCCGTGGAAAATGGTTTATCTGCCAAATCTTTTTTAACCTGCCGGGCAAATTTCTCCATCTCAATACGAGACTTACGAGCTCGATTTTTAGGGACGTGTATCTCGCCTTTGCGGACTTTATCCCAGTCGTAGGTCTGGCCTGTCACGGGATCGATATGGCGTCCCTTGTCAACGCGCAGACCGTAATCTTTTTCAAGCTGTCGGTTTAATTCTTCCAGGGCAATTAGATCGCGTAGAGGATCTGCTACGGTATGCTTTGTCGGGTGTACGCGATTGACCATGATGTGCATGTGTGGGTTGTCAGTATCGCCATGGATGACCAACAATGCTTGGTGCTCATCCATTCCTAAACTTTTCAACATGCGCTCTACAGTGTCGTTCCAAAGTTCGGGAGTGGATTTGTCGGCATCGATCTCATGGAGTGAGACGACATAGTGAAGTGTGGACGCTTTTCGGGCGCGCGTGTTGAGGGCAGCGGTCTCCCCCATCCAATTTGCTACGCGCCGAACTTCTTCGGCGCTGAGGGGCTTCTTGTCAGGTAATTGGCAATTTATCGAGGTTGCATATTCGACACGCCCCTTACCGTCTTTGTGGGGGCGTTCGCCATTGGCGTCTGGCTCCCCTTCAAGAAAATATTCGGCAAGTTGGATTGCATCTTGGCGATGTTGAAACCGTGGTCGTGGCGTTGATCCTACAGGCACGGCCGGAACGGTTCGGCGGTTTCCTTGTGGATTGGAATTAGACACATTTTTAGATGGCCCGATGATGCCAATACGCTTGCCTCTGACGAGCAATCTTGTGGCTCGTTCTTCATCATGAGATGACCCTTTTAATGTCCTCCTTGAGGGGTCGTCTTCAAGCTTCAGAATTTTCTTTGTGATCATTTTTTTTGCCTATGCACCGGACTGAATTATCAATCTCATCAATAAGCCTCAGGATGCGTTCTTCAATCGTTGAAAAACCATCTGCGTGTGCTTTGCGAGTGAGCTGATTGAGGTTGTTTCCGAGTATCATTAATTGACGAATTGTCTTTGCATCTGTCCGAGAGAAAATCTCTTTAAGAGAAGCGTTCCGAATATAGGTGGATGTGCTCTGAAATCCGGCGTCAGCGGCTAGTAATTCAAGCCGTTCATTTTCAGTCGCGTTATAGCGGACAGACCAAACACGCTCACGGTGCTCTTTAGTTTTTTTTGGGGGGGCTTTTGTCATTTTGTGTCCTTGAGCTCCGCCGAAGGCGTGGGCGAAAGCTGGTGGTAATGTTACGCGAATGCGTATGACATTATCCTCGCCAGCACTATTATAACTAATACATTTTAGGCTTGTCAAAAGTAGCTGGATGAAATACCGTTGCAGATGTGTCGTCTTAACCATTTTGAACCGCAAAGGGAGATCGGAAAGCGTTTCAAAAATTAAGGAGGTTCCTATGGAACAATCTGACGACACACACATCTCCAATGGCGATCATGTGAGCGCGCTGTGCTTGGGTGTGCACGCATATCTTTCTGAGCACGGCGTTTGCGAAGATACGCAGGGTATTAATGGCCTGGTTGCATACGCAAATTTGCCAGAGCTAGAGCGTCGCAAATGGGAGGCGCGCGGTCATGAAATATTGACCGCTCCATTGCCGTTGTCTGACGCAAGCAAACCTTCCGCAAAATCGTCTTTCTTAACGGCTTTGATTCCGGGGCATCCCTTCGCCAAAAAGCACGCCTTCATCTATTTGGCTCTGATTTATATTCCGCTTGCTTATCTTGCGTTCAGGAACGGACCAAATTGGCAAGATGCCTCGCTCTTTTTCGGCTTCTTATTTTTGGCATGGGCTATATGGCGCAGTTCTGCATTTGGTGAGCAAAATGGCGGACCAAAGGAGCTGTCGTAATGGAATGCTTCACTTGTCAATTCGCTCAGGACTTGACCACATTTACGAATGATTTTGCAATCCGTGGCTCTACCATTTTCTATGACGGAATCTATCCAGTCGCGAAGAGCATTCTTACACTTGTCGTCGTCGTTATGGGCTTGCGATTGGTCATCGATCGCGGGTACGTGAGCCAAGCTGCTTCATCATTTCCAAAACTGATGCTGATTACAGCTGTCGTGGTGGTTACCTTTGCCTCACCCATGTTCATTTTTGAATTCTTGTTGTGGCCAATGCAGAACTTTGCGGTGGCTTTCGCGGAGGCGATGATGCAGGAGTTCTCTCCTGCCAGTTCACAGCATCCACCGAAGGAATATACCCTATACACGCGCCTCGTTTGGCAGGTGGAATATATGGTTCAATGGGTGATTGTTCTTGCCACAAAAATTATCACTGGTGCGCCTTGGTACAACCTAGAAATTTTTGAGCGGTTCTTCGGTGCTTTGCTCTTACTCGCACCGTGGCTATTTATCGTCATATTGCAGGCAGCATTTATGATTGAAGCTGCATTTATGTTCGCGATAGCAGGCATTATGGCTCCGCTGTTGTTAGCAGTTTATGTCGCTCCGCCGGGGCGCGTTTATCTTCATGCCATGGGCCGTATTCTTCTTGGTGCGATGTTGACCGTGATGTTGGCATCTGTCGTGATCAGCTTCACCGGGTTCGCGATACAAACTCATCAAGCAACGGTTCGTTCCGTTCTTGATCCGAGTACAGATGAAACGCATGAGCGCGTTGCAGAAGCGCAGCAGAAAGCCGATGAACTTTGTGCGATTGCACCGGACATCAATCCACTGTTTACGGACGGTACCTTTGACCCATCAAAGAACTGGTTTGATCAGTGGAACGAGGCACGTGAAAAAGGAAACGATGCTCAAAAAAGATGTTTAGATGCACGAGAGCAAGTGGCCATTTTGGCGGCGCCAGCGTTCAGCCTTTTCGATTCATATTATATGCAGCTCATAGCAATTGGTTTCATCTCGGTTCTGTTACACCTTAAGGCAAAGACCTGGGCGAGTAACTTGGCCGGTGCTCAAGATGGGCCAGGTGCAGCAGCTGGTGTTGCCTCCGTGATTACCGGTGCGGCAGGAGTAGGTCTTGCAATGTCGAAGAATGTGTTTGGTCAATCCGTACGAGGTGGAACCAATTTGACACGAAATATTGGAGGTGAAATCGGGAGCCGCCTTGACGATAGCGGGACCGGCGGTGATCCGCTGCGTGGCGGTCCGGTGAACCCTGTGGTACCGCCGCCGATTAATTCCGATGTGAGTGGTCGTGCCCCATTTTCGGATATGGAAATGGGTCCAATGCCTAAGAAGGGTTCGGCTGGCACAGATGCGTGGGCATCAGATTCATCAAAGCCGAAGGGGAGGGAGTGATGGCGCTACAATGGAAGGAAGCAAGGAAAGTCTGTGTAGACTATCAAGTTGTAATCGATGAGGCATATATGGACTGTGATCAGGCCACATATGACCACAAAATATTGGACTTGTCAGGCGAGCTTGAAAACACTCTAGAGCTCCCCTTGGGATCGATTGAGGCAATCCGGTTTGATCCCTATCACAATGCGATTGCATTTCGTATCGCCACTGTTTGGTATGGCATAGATGGTGATGTCTCTGAGGTTCAGGTCATGGCCCGAAGAGGCTATCTGAACTGAGGTTTATAATGCTTAAATTATGCAGCCTTTCTGGCGTATTTGTTCTAATAAGAGGAGGGATGCATCAGGGATTTGCTATGTTTTTGATCTTGTAGCTATTCGTTTAAAGCGTCCTCTCCCTCTTCACCCTTGATCCTTAATTATGACCTCAAGCTCTCTTTACTTGATGTGTGTACTTATATTCGATTTTTCTGTCGCAATAACACATATTGGTGTGGCCTAATGTAAGTTCATAAGCTGTCTTTGAGGAGTGCGACCATGTCTACAGTCTACGGAGATATCCGGTTAAGGCCGACGAGGGTTGGGTTGTTAGTCAACCCGTCAGACAAGCAATCTATTATGCAATTTGTCCGGTATTGTGCGTGTCTTTGGGGGGGGCAATTTAATCCGATTATTCCTGTTTCAGACCGGTTGCCAACGAAATGGAAAGAGGGCGTATTTTCATTGAGGGGGCGTGATCTTGCACAAGGCTATCTGAGGTATTTTGAGCCGGATGTGTTGGTTGAAGCCGTTCCCGGTATGGCGGCAAAATTAGGTTATGCTGCGACAAAAACATCCTTCACAAATTTGATAGTACCTTTGGATAAATTCATTACCCAGAATCATCATGGAGAATTCGATTTTCGATGTTCTTTGAATATATTTGATTATTACCGTCACCTATATAGTGAGATGTTTCAATTTGTCCGTAAAGATGGCCAACCATTTGTTGAATTTGTAAAAGGTGGAAAATATTCAAACTCATTAGAAGTTTTGTTTGGCGGTTTTCCAGAGGTCTCCGGTCTTCAATTCGTTGAGCAAGGGTATAGAGATGTATTCGAACCCATTACTCTAAAGGCTGATGCTCAATCGGCACTCAAAGTGTATCGAGAGAAGCTTGCCACCCCTTTCTCAATAACCAAACATGACCTTGAGCTTGATTACAGCGATAATTGGAGGCCTCTTGTCTTTATCTTCGATGGTCGGAATTCCTTAGATTTAATAGATGCTTGGAACATTCGGCTGTTTAAACGCGATGTTGTAGCAATTGATGTTAGGTGGTTTGACGCTTTTGAAAATTATTTAGTTGATTTCATCAAAAAAAATCATAGGCCCCTCCCAGGAAACCCAAACAAAGTGATGGTTCATTCAACAATCGAATTTGGCAGGTCAATACCAGAAAATATCGTGGATGAATTGTCACAAAAAATTCGGGATGGAGTTGGAACAGAAGGGTGGGCAAAAAAACTTTGGTATGATTCGATATGGTCTCAACCTGATGATGAAGACCTCGCTCCGCAGTCTCAAAAAGTACGAATAACAAGTAAATCTTCGAGTCATGAAGCTTTAGTTTCTAAAAGTGATCGCTCGACTAAGTTTGAGTCACTTGCGCCAGATTTTGCAGAAAGATATGGAGCTGACGCTAGGTGGGTAAATGTCCTGAGTTTTAGCTCTTATAGTCAAGAGATTGACATTGCACTGGCAATGCCGTCAAACCACAAAACGCCCGATTTCCCTCGCTTGAATAGTGGAGGGGAGGCTGCCTTGGTTTCCAGAGAAGGGTGGGTGTTTTTTCAGCAGTACAAAAATAGCCAAGTTTACATAAGCTTTCTAAGTGGAGAGGAGTTGATCTCAGGCTGGTTCAAAGAGAATGGGATTAAAACACGCCCGTCGTATGAAGGCCGTATAGCTAATCAGGCAATAAAAAAAATACACTCTCTGCATGATGCAAGCGTTTTTGCGGATGCAGATACGATCAAAATTCTAAATACATCGGCCATGAGCATTCGGCACAAATCTGGTGCAGAAAATGGCCAAGAACAACAATTTAGAGCAACAGGCGTGCAAGCCCAAAAATTCAAAAACTTGCTGAAAGCGAGAAGTCGAAGAGGTCATTTTGATACTATCAAGCTGTCTCACTTGACAGACATGAACATCGTCAGATTGGGCCTAAGTGTTCCGTGTTCTCACTGTGATCATGATAATTGGTACAGCCTAGAGGGTATTGGATACAGTCTTCCCTGTGAGCTCTGCCTAAATGAATTTTCTTTTCCGCAAGGGGACTTTGAGTTCAGCAAAAGCCCATGGCATTTTCGCCCCGTTGGGCCATTTGCAGAGCCGGATTATGCGCGTGGGGCCTATTCAACCATTTTATCGCTACGGGTGTTTTCTAGGTTGCTCTCTCTCGGTGGGAGGGCCAAGCTGGCTTACTGTACTGGGGTACATCTTCAGTTGCCGAACAAAGAACGTGAGATTGATTTTGTCGCTTTTTACCAACGTAGCCGTATGTTCAATGAAGCAGGTGAGGTTCAATATATTTTTGGCGAAGCTAAAAGCTTTGCAAGTCCGTGCTTAAAGGATGCAGACCTGGATACGCTAAAAGCATTGGGCGAACGCTTTCCCGGGTCCTTCTTAGTTGTATCGACACTCAATCCAGAATTTAATCTTGATGACCAGAAACGATTAATAGAATTGGCCTTATGGGGAAGAGAGCCAGGACCTTTAGGCGAGCCACGAGCCTCTTTAATTGTATTCACGGGTAACGAGTTGTTTGCTAACTGGAGTTTGAAAAAGGCATGGGAAGACCTTGGTGGTACTCATGCTAAACTTGTTGAGCATTCGTCAGTACAACTTTCAAACCTAAGAAACCTGTCCGATTTCACACAGCAATTGTACTTAGGCCTTCCCTCATACCACGCATGGCTGGGTGAGTATTACGCCAAGAACCGCTAAGGGGCTTTATCAGCCCAATTTCTTTGCCAAATCCGAAGCCTTCAAGTGTGTGTACCGACGGAGCATGTCGAGGGTCTTGTGGCCGGTAATGTGGCCGACTTCCATTATATCCAACCCCCGCTCAAATAGCCTAGAGGTGGCTTCGTGCCGAAGATCATGAAAACGTAGGTTTTCGATCCCTGCAGATTGACGGGCTTTTTTGAAGTGGTGTTCGAAAGAATGGGTGGTGATAGGGAAGGCTCGGCCTTCCTTGTCCGTAGAGGCTGGAGCAGCCTGAAGCGCTTCTATAGCGCGAGTGCTCAGTGGCACATCGCGGGCTGTGTTGTTCTTGGTGTCCGGCAGGTGAGCGACAGCAACCTTGTAATCAATGTTGGTGCGTTTAAGAGAGAGGATCTCGCCAAGCCGCATGCCGGTCTCAAGAGCAATGATAGTGATCGGCTTGAGCCAATGGCTCCGGCTTTCCTCGCAAGCCTTCAGCAAACGGTCTTCTTCATCATCGACCAGACGGCGATCGCGGCCAGGGCGGTGCTTCGGCATCGGCACGCCCTTGACCGGATTGTGCAGCCCCTCCATCCCCCATTCGTATTTTGCCGTCTCATAAACTTGGGAAATGATCGTGGTCATGTTGCGGATTGTGGTGGGAGCTTTACCCATGGAGACCAGATCATCGCGCCAACTGGCGATGTCTGCGGAACGGAGGCGGGTGAGCGTGAACTCTGATAATTTCATTCTTTGCAGAAGGTCAATTCTCGCCGTTTCTTGTTTCGCGCCTTTTTTGTGAGGTGTAACCTCAATAAGGTAGCGTCCCAGGGCAGTATGCAACGTGGTGTTTTCAGCGTCACCAAGGGGCACAAATGTCCGTTTATCCATCATGCCTTCGATTTCGCGTGCCCAAGCTTGAGCATCGCTACGCTTAGCAAAGGTGCGTGTTTGGATGGGAACGCCTTGGCGACGAATCTGAGCGCGCCAAGATGCACCCTTTTTCCCTTCACGTTTAGTGAATGTTGCCATGGCGTAGCCCCACTAATTTACTGACTGCGCCAAAAGTGTGCCAAATTTAGAGTTACCGCACAAGGTATTACGCCCTTTCCGCAGCGCGAAAAGGGCGTAACCATAAGTATATACTTATAAAAATAATGGCGGAGAGACAGGGATTCGAACCCTGGGTACGCAAGCGCACAACGGTTTTCGAGACCGCCCCGTTCGACCACTCCGGCACCTCTCCGTATTGGGTGTTCTTATGGCCTAAGGCGGGCGGAGACTAACCGAAAGCTTATGAGGGCGCAAGCCGGGCAATGCGCTTCTTTGCGGGTTTTTGTCCGCCCGAAATTTTGCCCAAAATTTTACTCCATATATAGAGTGTCGTCCGGCGTTGGGGGTGAACGCCATAAAGCGTTGACATGCGCCGTTTTCGGGGTATATTGCCGCCTTCCTAGCCCGGAAAGTGATTTTCCGGGGTTTTGTAATGCGCAGTCCGAGGCGGCTTTCACTCTGAGCCGAAGTCCGGGATAGTTTCCGGCGCCACAGGACGCGGAACAGAAAAAAGAGAGCGAAACCATGTTCGCAGTGATTAAAACCGGCGGTAAACAGTACCGCGTCAGCGAAAACGACGTTTTGGTCGTTGAAAAGCTGGTTGCCGAAGCCGGCGACACCGTACAATTCGACGAAGTCCTGATGATCGGCGAAGAAGGCAAAGCCCCCACCGTGGGTGCGCCGTTGATCGACAAGGCTTCCGTGAGCGCCGAAGTGGTGCGTCAGACGCGTGGCGAGAAGATCATCATCTTCAAAAAGCGCCGTCGTCAGAATTCCCGCCGCAAAAACGGTCATCGCCAGGACCTGACCTTGGTGAAGATCACGGGCATCAGCGCCACCGGCGCCAAGAAAGCCCCGGCGAAGAAAGCCGCAGCCCCGAAGAAGGCCGCAGCAGACACCGAAACCGCAGCCAAGAAAGCGCCGGCCAAGAAAGCCGCGCCGAAGGCAGAGCCCAAGGCAAGCAAGGAGTAAGCACTCATGGCACATAAAAAAGCAGGTGGTAGCTCCCGTAACGGTCGCGATTCCGACGGCCGTCGTCTGGGCGTGAAAAAGTTCGGTGGTCAAGCCGTGATCCCCGGCAACATCATCATCCGCCAACGTGGCACCAAGGTTCACCCGGGTGAGAACGTCGGCATCGGCAAAGACCACACCATCTTCGCGCTGATCGAAGGCAAAGTGGCGTTTTCCGAGAAAAAAGGCCGCACCTACGTGGGTGTGGAGCCGGCTGCGTAACGATACGTTCAGCCCGAATTGATTCTCGAAAAAGAGGGAATGGCACGGGCCGTTTCCTCTTTTTTCGTTGCCCCCCTTTTGTGACCCGTGTGTGTGAGGCTGTAAGGGCCATTTGACATGAAGTTCCTCGACCAAGCCAAAGTGTTCGTCAAAAGCGGCGACGGCGGTAATGGCTGTATGTCGTTTCGCCGCGAAAAATACGTCGCGTTGGGTGGACCCGACGGCGGCGATGGCGGACGTGGCGGGGACATCGTTCTGGAATGCGTCGAAGGCCTCAATACGCTCATCGATTATCGCTACCAACAGCACTTCAAGGCACAGCGCGGTCATCACGGCATGGGCCGCGACCGCACCGGCGCCAAGGGCGAAAGCCTGGTCTTGAAGCTGCCGCGCGGCACCCAAGTGCTGGCCGAAGACAAGGAAACCGTGCTCGCCGACCTGACCGAGGTCGGCCAGCGCATCGTATTGCTTCACGGCGGCGACGGCGGCTTGGGCAACGCACATTTCAAATCCAGCACCAACCGCGCCCCGCGCCGCACCGAACCCGGGTATCCCGGCGAGGAAATGTGGGTGTGGCTGCGCTTGAAGCTGATCGCCGACGTCGGTTTGGTGGGGTTGCCCAATGCGGGCAAGTCGACCTTTATTTCCGCCGTGTCCGGCGCGCATCCCAAGATCGCCGACTACCCCTTCACCACGTTGCACCCCAACCTCGGCATGGTGCGGCGCATGGACAGTGAATTGGTGGTCGCCGACATTCCCGGCCTGATCGAAGGCGCCAGCGAAGGCCACGGTCTGGGTACGCGCTTCTTAGGCCACGTGGAACGCTGCGGCGCATTGCTGCATCTGATCGACGGCACCGCTGAAGACGTGGCGGAAAACTATCGCATCGTGCGCAGCGAATTGGATGCCTACGGCGAAGTCTTGGAAAATAAGACCGAGATTGTCGCGCTGAACAAATGCGATGCGTTGCAAGCCGACGAAATCGCCGAGAAAAAAGCCGCCTTGGAAAAAGCCTCGGGCCAAGAGGTTCATGTCATTTCCGGCGTCGCAGGCATCGGTATTGACGATATGTTGAACCTGTTGTTCGATGCGGTGCGCGCCGCGAGAGCGGCCGAAGCCGGTGAGGACGAAGAGGGGTACGCGCCGTGAGTGCGGATCGTCTGCAAAGCGCCAAACGGGTGGTGATCAAGATCGGCTCGGCCCTGTTGGTGGACGAAGCCCATGGCACCGTGCACCGTAAATGGCTGGAAGCGTTGGCCGAAGACGTCGCCGAAATGAAGGCGCGCGGCCAGGACGTGATTTTGGTGTCCAGCGGTGCGATCGCGGTCGGACGGCGTTATTTGGGGCTGGCGGATGGTCCGTTGAAGCTGGACGAAAAACAGGCCGCCGCCGCCACTGGACAGATCCGTCTGGCGCATGCCTATCAAGAGGTTCTGGGCCACCACGACATCACCGTGGCGCAGGTCCTGTTGACCCTGGACGACACCGAAAGCCGGCGGCGCTATCTCAACGCCCGCAACACCCTGGGCGCGATTTTGCGTTTGGGCGCGGTGCCCTTGATCAATGAAAACGACACCGTGGCCACCGATGAAATCCGCTTCGGCGACAATGACCGTTTGGGCGCGCGAGTTGCGGCGATGGCCAGTGCAGATGTGCTGGTGTTGCTCAGCGACGTCGATGGTCTGTATACCGCCAATCCCAATGTGGATGACACCGCCCGACACATCGCCGAGGTTGATGCCATCACGCCGGAAATCGAAGCCATGGCCGGGGGCGTCGCCTCTTCGGTAGGTTCGGGCGGCATGGTGACGAAGCTGGCGGCTGCGAAGATTTGTTTGCAAAACGGCTGCGCCATGGCGATCACCCTGGGGGCGGATGAACGCCCCTTGAAGCGTTTGAGTGATGGCGCGCAAGCGACGTGGTTCAGGCCCTCCATGACCCCCGCCAGCGCACGCAAGCGTTGGATCGCCGGCTCGCTGCAGCCCAGCGGCAGGGTTATCTTGGACGACGGCGCGCTGTCGGCTTTGAAGGCCGGCAAAAGTCTGCTGCCCATCGGTGTAACCGCCGTGCACGGCACGTTCGACAAGGGCGATGCGGTGGTGATCGAAGATAAAAACGGCGTTGAACTGGCACGTGGCCTCAGCGCCTATTCATCGGATGATGCGCAAAAGATCATTGGCCGCAAATCGTCTGAATTCGAACAGGTGCTAGGCTATCGCGGTCGCGACGAACTCGTCCATCGCGACGATATGGCCCTGAGCTAGGAATGTTGAGCTAGGATAGAGCAATGGATGACATGACCCACAATATCCCCGCCTTGATGAAAGGCATCGGCGAAGCCGCCCGGGCGGCGGGTCGCGTCTTGGCGATGGCGAGCGCGGAGGCCAAAAATACCGCCCTGCGCGAGGGCGCCAAAGCCATCCGTGCGCGCAAGGCCGAAATCATGGATGCCAACGCCCAAGACGTCGCGGCGGCGAAGCAAAAGAATCTCAGCCCGGCGATGATCGACCGGTTGGTTCTGAACGACGAGCGCATCGAAGCCATGGCCGCAGGTCTGGAAGCGATTGCCGAACTGCCCGATCCCGTCGGCCGCACGCTCAGTGAATGGGACCGTCCCAACGGCTTGAAAATCCGCCGCGTTTCTGTGCCGCTGGGCGTTATCGGGGTGATTTACGAAAGCCGCCCCAACGTCACCGCCGATGCGGGTGCATTGTGTTTGAAAGCGGGCAACGCGGCGATCTTGCGCGGCGGTTCGGAGAGCTTTTTGTCGTCCGGCCTGATCCACAGTTGCTTGGTCGATGGCCTCAAGGCAGCCGGTCTGCCCGCCGAGGCGATCCAGCGCGTGCCGACCACGGACCGCGCGGCGGTGGGCGAAATGCTCACCATGGTGGGCTACATCGACGTGATCGTGCCGCGCGGCGGCAAGTCGTTGATCGAACGGGTCACGGCGGAAAGCAAGGTGCCGTTGTTCAAACACCTCGAAGGCATTTGTCATACGTACGTGGACCGCGCCGCCGACATGGACAAGGCCCGCACCATCGTGCTGAACGCCAAGATGCGCCGCACCGGCATTTGCGGCGCGACCGAAACCCTGCTGGTCGACCAAGCGGCGGGCGATGAGGTGCTCAAGGATCTGGTCGTGGACCTGCTGGATGCGGGTTGCGAAGTGCGTGGCGATGCCGCTGCCCAGGCCGCCGATGCGCGGGTCAAAGCCGCCACTGAAGAAGATTGGGATACCGAATATCTTGATGCGATCATCGCGGTCAAAACCGTCGACGGCGTCGATGACGCGATCGGTCACATCGCGGCGCACAGTTCCGGCCACACCGACGCGATCATCACCGAGGATGAAAAAGCTGCGGAAACGTTCCTCAACACAGTCGACAGCGCCATCGTGATGCTTAACGCCTCGACCCAGTTCGCCGACGGCGGCGAGTTCGGCATGGGTGCGGAAATCGGCATTTCGACGGACAAAATGCATGCCCGCGGACCCGTCGGTGTCGAACAATTGACCAGTTTCAAGTACCAGGTCGTCGGCTCCGGCCAGACCCGGCCGTCTTGAGGTCCTGGATAACGTCGTGACACAGCTCAAACGCAAAATCGGTCTTCTGGGGGGCTCGTTCAACCCCGCCCATGACGGTCATTTGCACATTTCCAAGCTGGCTTTGGAGATTTTGGGCCTGGATGAGCTGTGGTGGCTGGTGTCGCCGCAAAACCCGCTCAAGTCCGAGGCCGGAATGGCGCCGCTCGAACAGCGCGTGGCGAGCGCAAAAACTGTGGCGAAGGGCGATGCGCGCATTCGCGTCACCGATATCGAGCAGAAATTGAATACGCGTTTCACGGTGGATACCTTGGCGGCGTTGCAGGCCGAATATCCAGAAAACGCGTTTGTTTGGATTATTGGCGCGGACAATTTGCGCCAGATGCCGCGATGGAAAGGCTGGCGGGATATTTTCCGCCGCGTTCCCATTGCGGTTTTCCCACGGGCTCCTTATTCTTTGAGGGCGCAGAACGGCAGGGCGGCGCGACGTTTTTTCAGCGCCCGCATCCCTGTCGCCAAGGCGTCGCGGCTCGTGGATATGTTACCCCCCGCATGGGTGTTCTTGCGAACGCCCCTTCACGGCCAATCGGCCACCCGCATCCGCAGGCATATCGACGTGTCATCCGCACGTCATTAGCTGGATGTTAAGGGATATTAGAGAGACTGTTATGGAAACAACTTGGAGGAACCAAACCATTCCTCAATCTGAGAAAACACCGCCTGTCGGCACCAATTTGCTCGATGTGGTGGAACGCTCACTCGATGATGACAAGGCACAAGACGTCATCGTCATCAATCTCACGGGAAAAAGCGATATTGCGGATTATCTCGTGGTCGCGTCGGGCACTTCACAGCGCCACGTCGGGGCCATGGCCGAACATCTGCGTACCCAGCTGAAAAAGGCCGGTATGATCAGCGTCGCCGTCGAAGGCATGCCCCAATGCGATTGGGTGCTGGTCGATGGTGGCGATGTCGTGGTGCACTTGTTCCGTCCCGAAGTGCGTGAGTTCTACAACATCGAAAAGATGTGGGGCGCCAGCGGCCCGGATCCCAAACAGGGTCCCGCCGCCGAAGCCCTGGTCTAAGGTCCGAAGGATGTTCATGCGCACCCATCTCATCGCGGTGGGCCGTATGAAATCCGGGCCGGAGCGTGAGCTCTACGCGCATTACAGCGCTCGTCTCAACCCCGCGCCGCAACTGCGCGAGGTGGAGGAAAAGCGTAACCTGCCCCCCGCCCAATTGAAGGTCCGCGAAGGCGAACTGTTGTTGGCCGCGATTGCCGACGGCACCCATGTCGTGGCTATGGACGAACGGGGGCGCAAGCTCGGCAGTCAGGCGTTTGCGGCCTTGCTCGGCGGCTGGCGCGACGAAGGCGTCAAGGACGTGGCATTTGTGATCGGTGGCGCCGACGGACTGGACCAAGCGGTTCTTGATCGGGCCAATCTGGTCTTGTCGCTGAGCGACATGACTTGGCCGCACATGCTGGTGCGGGGCCTGCTGGCCGAACAATTGTACCGCGCCAACGCGATTTTAACCGGGCATCCCTATCATCGCGAATGAGCGCAAATGGGTTCGTATTGTTTAATTGATTGTTGATGTGAAAACGCACCTGATAAGGCATATATATAGACGATGAACAGCACCTCTGAACGCCCACGCATGAAGCCTGTTGTCCTGTGTATCCTCGACGGTTGGGGGGAACGCCAGGAATCGCTCAACAACGCGATCAAGATGGGCGAAACGCCCAATTGGGACCGTTTGGTCAAGACCTGTCCGAAATCGCAATTGAACGCGTCGGGGCTCGGCGTCGGCTTGCCCGACGGCCAGATGGGCAATTCCGAGGTCGGGCATATGACGTTGGGCTCGGGGCGGGTGGTGCTGCAAGATTTGCCGCGCATCGACAGCGCCATTCACGACGGTTCGCTCGACAACAATCCCGCCTTGATGCGGTTCATCGACAAACTCAAAGCTACCGGCGGCACCTGCCATCTGATGGGCTTGCTGTCACCGGGCGGGGTGCACAGCCACCAATGGCACATGCGCACGTTGGCGGGAATCGTCTGCGCGCACGGTATTCCCGTTCAGGTACATGCATTTTTGGACGGGCGCGACAGTCCACCCAAAAGCGCCGCCAACATGGTTTCGCGATTCGAAGTCGATATCCGTCACATGAACTGCATTTCCATCGCTACCGTCACCGGACGTTATTGGGCGATGGATCGCGACAACCGCTGGGACCGGGTGGAAAAAGCCTATCGTTGCCTGGCCGAGGGCGAGGGCGAGCGTTCCGCCAGTGCGCTGGAAACCATCAACGCCGCGTACGCCAACGGTATCACCGATGAGTTCGTCGAGCCGACCATGATCGGCGATTTCGACGGTATGCAAAATGGCGACGGCCTGTTAATGGCCAACTTCCGCGCTGATCGGGCGCGGGAAATTCTGTCGGCATTGGCTGACCCGGAATTCGACGGTTTCAAGCGTTCGCGCACCATCGAATTTGCGGCTTGCACGGGCATGGTGGAATACTCCGATGCACACAACGCCTTTTTCGAAGCGCTGTTTCCGTCGATCGAACTCAACGACATTCTCGGCGAAGTGATTTCCAAGGCGGGCATGACGCAACTGCACACCGCCGAGACGGAGAAATACGCCCACGTGACGTTCTTCTTCAACGGTGGGCGGGAAGAACCGTTCGAGGGCGAAACCCGGATTTTGGTCAAATCGCCCAACGTGCCGACCTACGATCTGCAGCCCGAAATGTCGGCACCCGAAGTCACCGACAATCTGGTTGCGGCCATCGAGGCGGGCACATACGATTTTATCGTCGTTAATTATGCCAACGGCGATATGGTCGGTCACACAGGCGTGATGGATGCTGCTATACAAGCCGTTGAGGCCGTCGACACCTGCGTCGGCCGACTGGAGGCTGCGGTCACAGCTGCGGGCGGGGTGATGTTGATCACCGCCGATCACGGCAACTGCGAAAAAATGTGCGACGGGTCCAACCCGCACACCGCGCACACCCTGTTTCCGGTCCCAGCCGTTTTGGTCAATGGACCGGATTGGGTCAAGGGCATGCGCAACGGTGGCTTGGCGGACATCGCACCGACCATCTTGCAACTGTTGGGGCTGAGCGTGCCGGGATCGATGACTGGCAGCACGCTCATCTTGGACCGGGATGAGGTTGTTGGCGCGTAAGCAAACCGGCTATTTGTGTGGCGTTCTGCTGGCGGTCGCAACGGCGCTCGCCACCGCACCCGCGCTGGCGCAAAACGTCAAGGACGCCGACAGCAAGCTGCAAAGCGTCGAAGAAAAAATCAAGCGCCAACAAGCCGAAAGCGACCGCCAAAAAGCCCGAGCTGCTGCGCTAAAGCAAGATCTCGCCAGTCTTTCCAGCAAACTGGTCGCGGCGGCGAAACGGGTGCAGGATCAAGAGGCCTCGGTCGCCGGTTTGGAACAAGAACTCAACCGTCTGGAACGGGCCGCGCGGCAAAAGGAAGTTCAACTGCGGGCACGGCAAAAGCAGTTTTCGGGCGTGACCATGGCGCTCAGCCGCATCGCCCGGTTTCCCACCGAAGCCTTGATCGCCCAGCCGATTCCGCCCGAAGACACGGTGCGCAGTGCGATCTTGCTGCGCGCCGCCGTGCCGGCGATCGAAAAACGCGCCAACACCTTGAAAACCGAACTCGACGATCTTGCCGCAGCCCGGCTGAAGGTCGACGATCAGCGTCAGATCGTGCAAGGCGCGGCTGAAGTTCTACGCGAAGAAGAACAGCGCATTGAAACCATGCGCAAGCAAAAGGCCGCGCTGCGTGCCGAGGCGATTTCCAAAAGCCGCGCCGCCCAATCCGAGGCCCGTAAACTGGCCAAGCAAGCCAAAAACCTGCGTGACCTAGTTGAAAAGCTGAATACGGCGCGCATCGAAGCCGAACGCAAGGCCCGCGCCCTGGCCGAGGCCCAAGCGGAGGCGGAGCGCAAGGCACGATCAACCCTGCATGTCGCTCCGCAGGAAACCCCCGCCGCCGCCGATCTGGCCGCACTGGGCACCATCGGTTCGATTTCCAAAGCGCGCGGCAAGTTGCCATTTCCCGCCGTGGGGCGTTTGGCGGGACTTTACGGCCAGCAATTGGATGGCGGCATGACCAGCAAAGGGCTATCGATCGAGACCCGCGCCAACGCCCACGTCATTGCGCCATTTGACGGAAAAGTCGTGTTTTCCGGTCCGTTTCGCGGCTATGGGCAACTCTTGATCATTGATCATGGCGAAGGATATCATAGCCTTCTCGCCGGGCTGGGACGCATCGGGGCGGCCATCGGCCAACTGGTTTTGGCCGGTGAACCCGTCGCGGTGATGAGCGACGGCCTGAGTGACGGTGGTCAACAGCCGGTTCTTTATGTAGAGTTTCGCCGCGACAACCAACCCATCAACCCACTACCATGGCTCGCGCAACGCAAATCGATACCTCAGGGTTAGTCAAAGGGATAATCAAGGCATGACCATTCGACCGAACATCACCACCGCCTTGGTCGGTGCGTTTCTTCTGGGCGCGACGGCCCTGTCCCTTCCCTTCGAGGTGCGTGCAGAGGAAAGCAAGGATCCGCAGGAAACATATAAGTTGTTGCAATTGTTCGGCGATGTGTTCGAACGGGTGCGCGGCGACTATGTCGAAAAGCCGTCTGACAAAAAGCTGATCGAAGCCGCCATCAATGGCATGCTGAGCTCGCTGGACCCCCATTCCAACTACATGAACGCCGACAGCTTCGAAGATATGCAGGTTCAGACCAAAGGCGAATTCGGCGGTCTGGGCATCGAAGTGACCATGGAAAACGGCGTGGTCAAGGTGGTGTCGCCGATCGACGATACCCCGGCGTTTCGCGCCGGCTTGCAGCCGGGCGATTTTATCACCCATCTCGACGGTGAACCGGTCATGGGGCTGACTCTTTCCGAAGCGGTCGATAAGATGCGCGGCCCGGTGGGCGCAGAGATCACCATCAAGGTGGTTCGCGAAGGCAAGGATCCGTTCGATGTCACGCTGACCCGCGCGGTGGTGAAAATTCGCTCCGTGCGCTCGCGTTTGGAAGGCGACATTGCCTATGTGCGCATCACGTCGTTCAACGAGCAGGCCGCAAGCGGCCTTGCCAAGGCGATGAAAAGCCTGCGCAAAGACCTGCAAAAAGACGATAAGAATAAAACCTTGAAAGGCTTTGTGCTCGATCTGCGCGCCAATCCGGGCGGACTTTTGGATCAGGCAATCGCCGTATCGGACGCCTTTTTGGAACATGGCGAGATCGTTTCCATCCGTTCCGAACAGCATCCCGATGCGGCGCAGCGCTACAACGCGCGTCCGGGCGACTTGACCGACGGCTTGCCGGTGGTGGTGCTGATCAACGGCGGTTCGGCCTCGGCGTCGGAAATCGTCGCAGGTGCGCTTCAAGATCATGGCCGCGCGATTTTGATGGGCACCAAGTCGTTCGGCAAAGGCTCGGTCCAGACTATTTCGCCGCTGGGTGAGTATGGCGCCATGAAGATGACCACGGCGCGCTATTTCACGCCGTCCGGCCGTTCCATTCAATCGGTCGGCATCACCCCCGATATCAACGTGCCGCAGTCCAAAATTGAAAGTCTGGAGCCCGACAGCCAACGTCGCGAACGCGATCTGCGTGGTGCCTTGGATAAAGAAAACGGCCAAAAACCGGATCAAAAAGAAGACAAAACTCAAAGCAAGAAAGCCGACCCGCAAGGGGATGAAAAAGCGGCGGAGAAAGATGGCGAAGCAGCCGCGACCCAGTCGGATTATCAGCTCACCCGGGCGCTGGACTTGATACGCGGCATCAATCTGTACAACGACATGACGGCGGCCCCGAAGGGCTGATAAGGGCGGGTGTGCCGCTGCCCGGCGCACCCGACGCATGGGGATACACTGCCAGGGGGCGAGGGATACGTGAAACTCCCGTTGATCAATAAGCTGTCGGCGGTGACCGGTGTTTTTGCACGTCTCAACCCCATGGGTTTGATCGCGAAGCTGAAGTCGCGCAAAAAAGGTGGCGACGACGAAGAAGACGATGATCGCGACTTCCGTCCGTCCGGCAGCGATGGTGACGATTTATTTGCCGATCTGGGTGATTTGGATGAGCTCGACGCGGAGGCCCGGGAAAAGGCCGAAGAGGACGGCGAAGGCGATTTTGACGACTTCGACAACAAAGAGCTCGATGAATTCGATGAGCACGAATTCGACCATCAAGAGGGTGACGAGCACGATCCGTTCGACGACCAAGCCCTTGACTTAGATGAAGCGGACGAAACGTCCGCGGACAGCGCTTCGGATCAGGTCATGAAGGATCTCGCCGATTTTGATATCGGCGACGGGTTCGATGACGACGACGAAGAAGACGACGAAGAAGAAGCGCAGAAAGCAAAGCTGAAGAAGCTCGGGATTTTGGCCGGTGGCGGCGTTGCGATTGCGATGGTGATCGGTGGCCTTTCCTGGTGGTTGTTGGGCGGCGATGCAGGACCGCAATCAACCGAAGACGTCGCCGCGGGAACCCATGCGCCTGTGCCTGATGGTGCCGGCGGTCTGGTTCTTAATCTGGATGATTTCGCTCCGGCGCCTGTGCCCGAAACGGCCGCGCCGGCGCTTTCTGCACCGGGAAGCACCGCACCAAACTTCGGTGCTTCGGCCCCAGAAATGCCCGCCACAACTGGCGTTGAGAGCGCGACCGCCATGCCAGTGGAAGGAATGTCCAGCGCGGGTGATGGGGCACCGCAATCAGAGTTGGGCCGACTTGGCCTGGATGTGCAGATGGAGCCCGGCGTCGGTGTTGTGATTCCGTCGACCACCAAGGCGTCCTATGAGAACTTGACGCCTTGGCCAGCGGCGGAACCATTGCAGCCCGCGCCGCTTGACACTCTTGTCGAACCGAGCGAGCACGGCCTGCTGCCGAAAATCGACGTCGAAGGCAACACACCGTACGACGCCTACGCTCGTCCGGAACCGCAAACCAAAAGCGGCGATCCGAAAATTGCCATCATCGTCACCGGTTTGGGTATGTCGCGCGCCACCACCGAAGCGGCCATCTCCATCACGCCCGCCGACGTTGCGTTGTCGATGGATGTGTACGCGCGCGGTTTGGATTTCTGGGTCAAGCGCGCGCGCACGGCGGGCCATGAGGTGCTGTTGAACATGCCTTCTGAATCCAGCGATTTCCCGTTCTCGGACCCGGGCCCCAGTGCCTTGAAAGCGTTGGCGACACCGGATGAAAACATCAAGAAACTGGAATGGATCTTAAGCCAGACCACAGGCTATTTCGGGGTGTTGAGCGTATACGGAAGTAAATTCCTGACCGTTGAGGAACAGTTGAAAACAGTCATCGAGGCGTTGAAAAAGCGCGGTTTGATGTACGTTGACGGCGGCATGGAAGACTCGTTGGGCAGCCGTGTGGCGTATCAGGTCGGCGCCAAGTGGGCCACGGTGGATCTGACCCTCGATGCCAATCCGGGACGCACCGCGCTGGATCTACAATTGCAGGAACTGGAAGCCTTGGCCAAAAAGCGCGCCATCGCCATTGCCCGCGTTTCGGCCAGCCCATTAGCGTTGGAGCGCTTGACGACGTGGCTGAAGACGCTAGATCAAAAGGGCCTGCAATTGGTGCCGGTGTCGTCCCTGGCCAACAAACAACTCATCAGATAAACAAACATTTATGACAAAAAAACGCGATCTCCCTTACCGTCTTGGTGTCGGCGCCGTTCTCTTGAACGCCGACGGCCTTGTTTTTGTCGCCAAGCGTATCGACACGCCGGGTGATGCGTGGCAACTGCCCCAAGGCGGTATTGATGCCGACGAGGACCCGCGCGAAGCGGTGATGCGTGAGTTGGACGAGGAAATTGGCACCAACAAAGCTGAAATCATTTCCGAAACCGAAGACTGGCTGACCTACGACTTACCCAAAGAGGTGCGCAAACAAGTCTGGAAAGGCCGTTATCGGGGGCAGAAACAAAAATGGTATGCAATGCGGTTTCTCGGCGATGATTCCGACATCGACTTGAACACCCACAAACACCCGGAATTTTCCGAATGGCGGTGGGTCGACATGAAACATCTGCCGGACCTGATCGTGCCGTTTAAGCGCGACCTCTATCTCGATATCGTCGATGCCTTCGTCGACCTAACGCCCGAATCGGCCGAAAAGGACCAACAGGCATGATCTATTTGCAGGTGATTTTTGGCTTTGCGTTGCTTTTGGGGGGCGCGGAATTTTTGGTCCGCGGTGCGGTGCAGGTATCGGTCAAGCTGGGACTGTCGATGCTGTTGATCGGCATGACGGTGGTGGCGTTCGGTACCTCCGCGCCGGAATTCGTCGTCAGTCTCAATGCCGCCTTGGACGGCTCTGGGGCCATTGCGCTGGGCAACGTGGTGGGTTCCAACATCGCCAACATCTTGCTGATTCTCGGCGCCACGGCGTTGCTGGCCCCGATCGTGGTGGATACCCGCGCGGTGATCCGCGACGGCCTGATGTTGACCGGCGCATCGGTGCTGTTCACGTGGCTGTGTCTGGCGGGAACCGTCAGCCAGATAGCGGGCGGGGTGATGGTCTTGGTGCTGATCGGTTATTTCCTGCGTTCCTATCTGCGCGAACGCCGCGATGGCATTGCCAGCGCCCACTTGCACGAACGCGAGGCGGAAGAATTTCAAGATGTTCAGATGCCCATGTGGTTGGCCTGGGTCAGTGTCATCGGCGGCTTGATCGCGCTGAGTTTCGGCGCAGATCAACTGGTTGCGGGGGCGAGTGAAATTGCCCGCAATTTCGGCGTGTCCGAAGAAGTCATCGGTCTGACGTTGATCGCATTTGGCACCTCATTGCCGGAATTGGCGGCGTCGGTGGTGGCGGCGCGGCGCGGGCACACGGATGTTTCCATCGGCAATGTCATCGGGTCCAACCTTTTCAACACCTTGGGCGTGGCCGGCGGGGTTTCGGCAATTATTCCCTTGGCGGTTCCCAGCCAATTGGTTCAGTTCGATCTGTGGGTGATGATGGCCGCGACCCTGGTCATTTTGGCGTATCTGGCCATGGGGGCACGCTTGGGCCGGCGCGAAGGCGTGCTGTTTCTGGGCGGGTATGGCCTGTACATCGCCGCGCAGAGCTATGGCGTAGAACGGGTTCTGTCCTGGATCGGTTGAGCGGTTGGGTGAGTTTGGCTTTTGCCTGTCAATCCGAGGCTTGCATCGGGCGCGGACTTCGCTCATTCTCCGACCATGGATAGCCAAGGACACCCCAATGTACTGATCACCGGCGCGGCGCACCGTATCGGGCGCGCCATTGCGTTCGATTTGGCCGCGCATGGCTTCGGCGTCGCGGTGCATTACCTGAATTCTCACGAAAAAGCCGATCAGTTGGTTGCTTCCATCCACGAAGTGGGGGGACGAGCGGTCGCGATCAAAGCCGATCTCGGCGATGAGGATGAGGTGCGCGCCATCATACCCGCCGCGACGAAGGTCCTCGGCCCGCTGACGGCGCTGGTCAACAATGCGTCTTTGTTTGAAAACGACACGGTGGAAAATTGCACCCGCGAAAGCTGGGATATGCATATGAATGTGAATTTGCGCGCGCCTTTCGTGTTGTCGCAAATGTTCGCCGAACAACTTCCCGACGGCCTTGAAGGGGCGATCATCAACCTTCTCGATCAGCGGGTATGGAATCTGACGCCGTTCTTCATGTCCTATACGGTGTCCAAATCTGCGTTGTGGACGTTAACCCAGACGTTGGCCTTGGCTTTGGCGCCCAAGGTTCGGGTCAATGGGGTCGGTCCCGGGCCGACCATCAAGAACGTGCGCCAATCGGAAGACGATTTTGCCCGTCAATGGTCGGAAGTCCCGCTTGGGCGGCGGGTGATGCCCGATGAAATCGCCGATGCGGTGCGTTTCATCATCAACGCGCCGTCCATGACCGGGCAGATGATCGCGCTCGATGGCGGGCAACACTTGGGCTGGGCGCAAGCATCGAACCTCAACCCACCGAATGAATGACGTTCCCTCAGACCCCCTGCAGCAAAGGCCATGCCATGAGCAACGCCCCGATCCGCCTCGTTTCCACACCCTCAGTCGCAGATGCCCGCGTCGGCATTCGTCACGTTTTCGTGCGCGATCTGGTGTTGATGAGCTCCATCGGCGTGCATGATTTCGAGCATGACGCCAAACAACGCGTGCGCCTGAATTTGGACCTCGCCGTGTTCGAAGGTGATATCGCCAGCGTGGCCGACAATATCGACAATGTGGTCTGTTACGAGCAAATCACCACCGCGGTGCGCGCGGTTTGCGACCGTGGACACACCAAACTGGTGGAAACCCTGGCCGAGGAAATTGCCACGGTCTGTCTGGTCTCCCCGCAGGTGCGTTCGGTGCGCGTTAGGGTAGAAAAATTGGATGTCTTCGAAGACGCCTCGAGCGTCGGCGTCGAAATCGAGCGCTTTAATCCCGAAGTATAGTTTTGGCTTTATTTACCCTTTGGCAAAATGCCCCTCAATAGCGCTTAAGCTCGACTTGCAATGTCGGTTTTGCACAGCCCGTTGCATTCTTGATTGAAACCATGCTGTAACTTGTCTGTAAGCTGGTTTTAAGACGATTGTCTCGTGAATCTATAAAATTTTAACAAAATCAATACATTAGGAAATTGCATAATAAATGTGCAAAGAGAAGGATGTGAGGGACTCCTTGGACGGGACCCCGGCGGAAGCTCATTGTGCACAAACTTATCCACAGCTTTGGTGGATAGTTCCAAGGTCAAGAACGAACATCGCGTTTACCGCCGTTCGGAACCCCTTTAGCAACCATCTGAAAGTATTAGAAACCTTTACGCCGAACGTCTGATGAGCGTAATTTCCAGTATGCAGACAACCTTGCCGCCCACCGATCCGTCCGTCGAAAACTCAGCTGAAAGCGACGCCGAGCAGGCCGCTCGTGGGGATAAGTCGGGCGCTGCGGTGATCGAGCGCTATCTCAAAACCCTGCCCGGCAAACCGGGGGTGTACCGCATGCTCGGCGAGGGTGGAAAGGTTTTGTACGTCGGCAAAGCGAAAAATCTGAAAAAACGGGTGGCCAGCTACACCAAGCCCGAACGCCAGTCGGTGCGGATCCGGCGCATGGTGGCGCAGACCCAGGCGATGGAATTCGTCACAACACACACCGAAGCCGAAGCGCTGCTGTTGGAAGCCAACCTGATTAAGAAGCTGGCGCCGCGCTACAACATCTTGTTGCGCGACGACAAAAGCTTTCCGGAAATCCTGGTGACCACGGCGCACGACTATCCCCGGGTCCTCAAACATCGCGGCGCACACAAGGAAAAGGGCGATTATTTCGGGCCTTTCGCCAGCGTGTGGGCGGTCAACGAAACCCTGACCGTGCTGCAACGCGCGTTTTTGCTGCGTACTTGCACCGATTCCGTGTTCGCCAACCGCACCCGGCCGTGTCTGCTGTATCAAATCAAGCGCTGCTCGGGCCCGTGCGTGGAAGGCAAGGTCGATCGGGAGGCCTATGCCCAATTGGTCAACGAAGCGCGGCAGTTTCTGCAAGGCAAGAGCCAGGACATTCAAAAGCGCCTGGCGCGTGCGATGCAGGACGCCAGCGATGCCATGGAATTTGAGCAAGCCGCCGAATACCGCGATCGCATTCGCGCGCTGACACGCATCCAGCAACACCAAGACATCAACCCCGGCACCGTTGTCGATGCCGACGTTGTGGCGTTGAGCCACAAAAACGGCCTCAATTGCGTGCAAGTGTTCTTTTTTAGAGGCGGGCGTAATTTCGGCAATCGCGCTTATTTCCCGGCCCAAGCCAAAGGCGAGGACGTGGCCGATGTGTTGGAGGCCTTCCTGGGCCAGTTCTACGCCGCCCATGTGCCGCCGCGCGAAATCCTTCTCAGCCACGATATTCCCAACGCCACCTTGATTGCGGATGCCTTGGCGGTACGTGCCGAACGCAAAGTCAAACTCAACCGTCCGACCCGCGGCGACCGCGCCGGGTTGGTCGCGCATGCCTTGGACAACGCCCGCGATGCGCTGGCGCGCCGCTCAGCCGAATTCGCCACCCAAGAAAAGATGCTCGAAGAAATGGCTGTGCTGTTTGGCCTCGATCACCCGCCCAACCGCATTGAAGTCTACGACAACTCCCACGTTTCCGGCACCAATGCGGTCGGCGCGATGATCGTCGCGGGACCGGAAGGCTTTCGTAAAAACGCCTATCGCAAGTTCAACATTCGCGGTGCATCCAATGTTCCCATAGCACAGGGGGGCGGCGCGGACGGGTATGAGCCCGGCGACGATTACGCAATGATGCGCGAGGTGCTCACACGACGCTTCAAGCGCGCCCTGAAAGACAGCGAGGAACAAGGCGGCGAGCGAGGCTCGGACTGGCCGGATCTGTTGTTGATCGACGGCGGGCGCGGTCAGCTAGGCATTGCGGTGGAAGTCTTGAGCGAACTGGATATCGAGGGGATCACCGTGGCCGGCGTCGCCAAGGGGCCGGACCGCAACGCCGGGCGCGAACGCATTTTTTTGCCCGGCCAAGCGCCTAAGCAGCTCGAAGAGCGCGACCCGGTGCTGTATTTCATCCAGCGTCTGCGCGACGAGGCGCATCGCTTCGCCATTGGCACCCATCGGGCGCGGCGCGCAAAAGCCCAGCAGCATTCCAAACTTGACGACATTCCATCGATCGGTGCGAAGCGCAAAAAGGCGCTGCTGCATCACTTTGGTTCGGCCAAGGCGGTGGAAGAAGCCGGGTTGATTGATTTGGAAGCGGTGGATGGCATTTCAAAATCAACCGCCAAACAGATTTATGACTGGTTTCATCCCGACGCATAGAGCGCTAGAATGCAATCGTTCGACCGCAATTTTTAAAATTTTGGCCCTCCAAGCAAAGAATTATGATTCTCAACGTTCCCAATGTTTTGACCGTTTCGCGTATCCTTGCCATCCCGGTGGTGCTTGGCTTCATCATGCTGGGCGGACCGTTGGGCAACTGGCTGGCGTTCGCGGCTTATACCTATGCCTGCGTCACCGATTTTTTCGACGGCTATCTGGCGCGCGCTTGGCACCAGCAATCGGCGTTCGGACGGTTCCTGGACCCCATCGCGGACAAACTTTTGGTCGCCGGGGTTCTGTTCATGTTGGTCGGGGTGGAAAGCATCAGCGCGCTGCACATCTTGCCCGCCGCAGTGATTTTATGCCGGGAAATTTTGGTTTCTGGCTTGCGCGAGTTCCTGGCCGAGGCCCAAGTGGGCATGCCGGTGAGCCTGCTGGCAAAATGGAAGACCACCATTCAAATGTTGGCCTTAGGTTTTTTGATCGTCGGCGATGTTGGGCCCGACTTCGGTTTCGCCACCACCTGGGAAATCGGCATTTATGGTTTGTGGATCGCCGCCGCGATCACCATTGTTACGGGGTACGACTATCTGCGCGCGGGGCTGCGCCACATTGCCGAAACGGACGCTGCCGGCGGGAAATCTACGCAAGGGAAGTGACATGGCGGGCTTGCAAGACGATTGCTTTAAAATTGGCGATGACTTGATGCCTTTTGACGAAGGGCTGCGGGTGCTCAAAGACCGCGCTCGCATTGTCGTTGGCACCGAAACGGTGTCGTTGCGCAATGCCTTTGGCCGGGTGCTGGCCGAAGACATCACCGCGCCGCGCGACGTTCCGCCGCACGACAATTCGGCTGTCGATGGGTACGCGGTGCGGTATGCGGATTTGCTCGACGGCACGGACACCCGCTTGCCGGTGAGCGCCCGCATCGCCGCGGGCCATCCGCTGGGACGGCCTTCTGAAGCAGGTGAGGCGGTACAGATCTTCACCGGCGCGCCGGTGCCAGAGGGCATGGACACCGTATTCATGCAAGAAGACGTGAGCCTCGATGGCGACACCGTCATTTTGCCGCCGGGCATCAAGCAAGGCGCCAACCGCCGTAAGCGGGGCGAGGACGTGTTCGCCGGCGACGTGGTGATCAAGGCAGGTAGCGTCCTGCGCGCCCAGGAAATCGGTTTGGCGGCGTCGCTGGGACTGGGCACGCTCAAGGTATACAGCCGCCTGCGGTGCGCGATTTTTTCCACCGGCGACGAGGTCGTCGATCCGGAATTCGATCAAGCGGGTGCGGGGGCCATTTTCGACGCCAACCGCTATGCGATCAGCGCGCTGCTGAAGGGGCTGGGCTGCGAAGTCACCGATCTTGGTATTTTACCGGACCGGGTCGCTGAAATTCGCTCGGCTTTACACGACGCTTATCCGGGTCACGATCTGATCATCACTTCGGGCGGGGTCAGCCTGGGCGAAGAAGATCACATCACCCATGTGGTGCAAAGCCTGGGCAGCATCGATTTTTGGCGTTTGGCCATCAAGCCGGGCCGGCCAATGGCCTTGGGCAAGATCGTCGATACCGCATTCGTCGGCCTGCCGGGAAACCCGGTTGCGGCGATGGTGACGTTCATGCGCATCGCCCGGCCGTTGATCTTGGCGCTGTCGGGACGCACAGCGATGGACCCGCACGTGTACCGCATCCCCGCTGCGTTCGCGATGAACAAAAAGGCCGGACGACGGGAATGGCTGCGCGCGAATTTACAGACGGATGTAAATGGCGTGACCTGCGTGCACAAGCACCCGTCCCAAGGCTCGGGTATTCTGACCTCGATGGTCGCCAGCGACGGATTGGTAGAACTGCCGGAAGATTTGGTGCGCGTGAACGAAGGCGATATGGTTGATTTCTTGCCGTTTGTGGAGATGACATCGTGAAGGTTTTGTATTTTGCCTGGTTGAAGGAAAAGACCGGAACGGGGCAGGAAGAGTTTGATTTGCCGGATGGCGTATCCGATGTCTCCGGCTTGATCGGGTGGCTCAAGGGCCGTGGTGACGGTTTCGCCGATGCCTTCGCCAATGAGGCGGTGGTGCGCGTGGCGGTCAATCAAGAGCACGTCGCGACCGATCATGCGCTCGTCAACGGCGACGAGGTCGCTTTCTTTCCGCCGGTAACCGGGGGCTGAGCCGAGATGATCCGCGTCCAGGAACACGACTTCGATCCGGGGCAAGAGTTGGAACGCCTCACCGCCGACAACCACACCATCGGCGGGGTGTGCTCGTTCATCGGGCTGGTGCGCGATTTTGCCGGGGACGAGAAAATTTCGGCTATGACCTTGGAACACTATCCGGGCATGACCGAAAAACAACTCGAAGCGATCGAGAAAGAAGCCCACGCGCGCTGGCCGTTGGATGGCACGCTGATCATTCACCGCTTCGGTCGGTTGGAACCAGGCGAACGGATTGTGTTTGTCGCCGCCGCCAGTGCCCACCGCGAGGCCGCGTTCGAGGCCTGCCATTTTCTGATCGACTGGTTGAAAACCAAGGCGCCGTTTTGGAAAAAAGAAAGTGCGCCGACGGGTGATCATTGGGTCGAAGCCAAGGCCAGCGACGACGACGCGACCAAGCGCTGGGATCAATAGCGTTTTAGTGTGGGGGGCTGGATCATCCGGTACGACGCGATTTTTTTCGACTTCGACGGCGTGTTGGTGGAAAGCGCCGACATCAAAACCGATGCCTTTCGCGAACTGTATGGTGAGTTTGGACCCGAGGTGGTTCAGCGTTGCGTGGCCCATCATATCCGTCATGGCGGAATATCCCGGGTGCGAAAAATCGAAATGTATCACAGGGAATATTTAGGCCAGCCCTTGAGCCAGGCAGACCTGGACGACTGGGTTGGACGTTATGCGAGCATCGTCGAAAGCAAAGTTGTTGCGGTTTGCGCCGTGCCTGGCGCGGTCGAGTTTTTGCAAGCGGTGCGGGGACAAATGAAGCTGTATGTCATTTCCGGCACCCCCGAGGACGAGTTGCGACGCATCGTCACCAAGCGGGGATGGGACGAATATTTTGACGAGGTCCATGGCTCGCCGCGCTTGAAGCCCGAGATCATCGACGACATCACGACCCGCAATGGGCTCGATCTGAAGCGGGTGTTGTTCGTCGGCGATGCGATGACGGATTATGATGCCGCCCACGACCGCAACGTTGCGTTTTTGGGCCGCGTCGCGCCGCACCACAGCAACTTGTTCCCCCCTGGCACCGAAACGGTTCCGGACCTGACAGACTTGCTGGAACGGGTCTCAGGCTGATCTTGCTTTTGTTTTCGATTGGGTGAAAACTATAAGAGCAATAAGGACTTAGATCTGGAGACCCGATCATGGCGAGAAAGCCCGACAAGCGCGATGGCGAAAACGGCGCGGACAGGCCGATCAAAGCCTATAAAGATTTGGACTTCATCCGAAGCCGCGCCGGTCGCCCCATGCGCATTATGGCGGAATTTTTGGAGCCGGAAGATCGCTTCGAACGTCATAGCATTTCCGACACCATCGTGTTTTTCGGTTCCGCGCGCATTCGTTCGCGCGAGGTCGCGGAAGCAGCGTTGCAATCGGCCAAGAACCACGGCGGCGACGTGGCTCGGGCGGAACAAACGTTGCAGATGTCTCGCTACTACGAAGAAGCGCGCGAATTATCACGGCGTCTGACGGAATGGTCGAAGGGTCTGAAAGGGCGCTCCAAACGCTTCGTGATGTGTACCGGCGGCGGTCCCGGTATCATGGAAGCCGCCAATCGCGGCGCCGCCGACGCCAAGGGCCACAACATAGGGCTTAATATTTCTCTGCCGTTCGAACAGCATGAAAATCCCTACGTTTCGCGCGAGTTGGCGTTCGAGTTTCATTACTTCTTCATGCGCAAATTTTGGTTTTCATATCTCGCCAAGGCGATGATCGTGTTCCCCGGCGGCTATGGCACACTCGACGAGTTCTTTGAGTTGATGACTTTGGTTTCGACCCGCAAGATGGGCAAGGCCATGCCGGTCGTGCTGTACGGGTCTGAGTATTGGAACGAGATCTTGAACCTCGACGCGATGGTCAAATACGGCACCATCTCGCCCAGCGACCTGGAACTGTTTCATTGTTCCGACAGTGTTGACGATGCGTTCGATTTTCTCGTCGAAAAGCTGAGCGAGCATCACGTCGACAAACCCGGCGGGGCAATGTGACGTATTGACCTTCCCATCTCTGGAGCGTTTACGCTGCTTTTAAGGTTCTATAAAAGCAAGGGGATGTGAGAAACGATGAGTATGGTCAATCATCTACCCAAGTTTATCGTTGTCCTGGTTCTGTTGGCCAGCGGCGGTGTCATCGCTTCAAAAATAACCAGCCGCTCAGCGTCCAGTGCCACGTTGGTGGATGTTCAGGTTCCGCTGCTTTCCTCTAAAGCGAAGGTCGGTCAGGAGAGCTTTGAGGCGATCTGCGCCCAATGTCATGGCAAAAATGCATCGGGCAGTGAACAAGGCCCGCCGTTGATTCACGATATATACAATCCTGGGCATCACAGCGACCAAACCTTCCAATTGGCAGCTGTGCGCGGCGTTAAACGCCACCATTGGAACTTTGGCGACATGCCGCCTCAGCCTCAGGTCTCAGCCAAGAAGATGGCCTCGATCATCATCTATGTGCGCGAATTGCAGCAGGCCAACGGGATCGTTTATCGCGAACACAGGATGTAGCTCTCAGGTCACAAAAAAACCGCATCGGTGATGCACCGATGCGGTTTTAGGCTTTGAGCTTTAAGCTTTAAGATGCGCGGCTTTGGCTGTTGAGCGGCATTTCGGCGGTGACTTTGCCGACAGCTCTTTCGTACGCGGTCATCAAGGTTTGGGTAATCTCGCCAACTTGGTAGGTGTGATCGTCGATGCGTCCCACCGGGGTGACTTCCGCGGCCGTGCCGGTGAGGAACACCTGCGTCGCGTTGCCCAGTTCTTCGGGCATGATCACGCGTTCGACCACTTCGATGTCGTGCGCGCGGGCCAGGTCGATGACCGTGCGTCGGGTGATGCCGTCGAGGAAGCAGTCGGGAATCGGGGTGTGAAGTTTGCCGTCACCCATTTCCATGAAGATGTTCGCGCCGGTGGCTTCTGCGACCTGTCCGCGCCAATCGAGCATCAACGAATCGGTGAAGCCCTTTGCTTCGGCTGCGTGTTTGGACAGCGTAGCGATCATATAAAGCCCTGCGGCCTTGGCATGAACCGGTGCGGTGTTGGGCGGCGGGCGTCGCCATTGCGACGTCGTCAGGCTGATGCCTTTGGCGCGCGCTTCGGGCGAGAAATAGCTGGGCCATTCCCACGCCGCCACGGCGAAATGGATGGTGTTGCTTTGCGCTGCCACACCCATCATTTCACTGCCGCGCCACGCCACCGGGCGCAGGTAGCCGTCGGTGATACCGTTGACGGTGCACGCGTCGATACAGGCTTGGTCGATCTCTTCGACGCTGTAGGGGATTTTAAAGCCCATGATTTCGGCGGATTTGATCAAACGCTCGGAATGCTCGCGCAGCTTGAAGATCTTGCCCGAATACATACGAACGCCTTCGAACACCGCCGATCCGTAATGCAAGGCATGGGTCAGCAAGTGAACCTTGGCATCGCGCCAGTCCACCATTTCACCGTCGTAATAGATCTTGCCATCACGGTCGTCGTAAGCGGGACCCGCCATCGTCTTCACCCTTCTCGTTGCTTCAGCTTACTCAGCCAAAGGATATTTTGGAATAATATTACCGAATTGGGACTTTTCCCAGGAATGTTGTTGCGTTTTTTATCAGGACTCGGCATATATGTCAACAAGGCTGACTTAATTTGATGTGGAGGCGATATGAGCCAGAGCGAGCCGGCAGGCGCGAACGATGAGCTGCTGAACGCCTATCTCAGTGACGAGGAACTGCGCCAAGCACTGGAGCTTTTGTTCTTTGCCTATCGCGACTTTACCGGCGAGCCGGATGCGATTCTTGCCGACGACGGCTTCGGCCGCGCCCATCATCGCGTCATCTATTTCGTCAAACGCAATCCCGGCATCACTGTCAATCGGCTGTTGGGCATCTTGAAGATCACCAAGCAAAGCTTGTCCAGGGTGCTGGGCCAATTGGTGCGCGAAGGTTACATCGATCAAGAAACGGATGTGGGTGATCGCAGGCGGCGCATTTTGGCCCTGACCGATAAAGGTGAAGCGTTGGAAGGCCGCTTGACGGGCTGTCAAAGCGCGCGCATCAGCCGGGCCTACAAGGCCGCCGGGGCACAGGCCGTTCAAGGCTTCAAGGCGGTGTTGACGGAAATCATCAACGCCGACGATCGGGCGCGTTTCACGGGTGGTGGCCCTCATACCGATTGAGGTGCTAAGGTCGCGCTATGAAACGGTGAGGAGGCCTGGGGGCATGGTGGCGGATCTTCCGCACATATTGGTGGTGGACGACGATGATCGTCTGCGCGAGTTGTTGAGAAAGTATCTCAGCGACAACGGCTTCATCGTGATCAGTGCGACCGATGCCGCCAACGCGCGCGCCAAGCTGGCGTCGTTGGCGTTCGACCTGATCGTGCTGGATTTGATGATGCCGGGCGAAAGCGGCCTCGACTTCGCCGCCGATCTGCGCACCACCTCCGACGTGCCGATCTTGATGTTGACTGCCATGGGCGAGGCCGAAGACCGCATCCGTGGGCTGGAACACGGTGCCGACGACTATCTCACCAAACCGTTCGAACCGCGCGAATTGTTGCTGCGCGTCAACAACATCCTCAAGCGCGCCCCGCAACGCAACGACGTCGACGAAGCACCGCGCATGATCACCATGGGTGCGGCAAGCTTTGATTTGGATCGTGGCGTGTTGAAGGTCGACGACCGGCCGGTGCGCCTGACCACGGTCGAGGTTCAGTTGCTGAAGGTGCTCGCCGAACGTCCGGGGGAGCCGTTGTCGCGCGACGATTTGATCGAACGCACCGGCGCGGGCGCCGATGCCAGCGGCGGCGGACGTGCGGTGGATGTGCAAGTCACGCGGTTGCGCCGAAAAATCGAAGCGGATCCCAAGCTGCCGCGCTATCTTCAGACGGTGCGTGGCAAGGGCTACGTCCTGATGCCGGATTGAGGGGCGCGCCATGCAACTGTCCACGGTCTTGAAACCGTACTTGCCCAAAAGCCTGCTCGGGCGATCGGTGTTGATCATCGTCACGCCGCTGATCTTGCTTCAGGTGATCAGCGCGACGGTGTTTTTCGAAAACCACTGGAATAAGGTCGGGCGTCGTTTGGCGTTGGGCGTGGCCGGTGAAATCGCGGTGGTGATCGAAGGGATGCGTCGCGCGCCGGACGTTCTGGCGCAGCAGGCCCTGTTTCGCCAAGTGGAAGTTTCGTTGCAATTGGATATTGCGTTCAAGCGCGGCGACGTGCTGCGCGACACCCGCAAGCTCGGCGAAACCATCTTGGTGCGCCAATTGACCGGGGCCATGGACGAGGCGGTGGCCAAGCCGCATCGCATCGATGCGCAAAGCCAGGATCGCTTTGTCGAGATCGACGTGCAATTGGCCGATGGCGTGCTGAACGTCACGGTGCCGCGAAAGCGGCTGTTTTCCACCACCACCTATGTGTTCGTGCTGTGGATGGCGGGCACCTCGATGCTGTTGTTCGCGGTCGCCATGGTGTTCATGCGCAACCAGGTGCGTCCCATCCGCAGGCTCGCCCGCGCAGCCAAGGATTTCGGCATGGGCCGCGACACGCCGCGCTTCAAACCCGAAGGCGCGACCGAGGTTCGTCGTGCGGCAGGCGCGTTCATCGCCATGCGTAACCGCCTCAAGCGTCATATCCAACAACGCACCGACATGTTGGCAGGGGTGTCGCACGATCTGCGCACGCCGTTGACGCGCATGAAGCTGCAACTGGAAATGATGGGCGACGTGGACGGTGTGGCGGATTTGAAAACCGACATCGCGGACATGGAGCACATGCTCGAAGAATACCTTGCCTTCGCCCGCGGAGAAGGTGGCGAAACGGCGGTGGACTTCAGCCTTTCGGACATGCTTTCGGAAATCGTCGGTCAGGCGCGGCGCAAGGGCGCGGCAATCGATTTGCATAGCGAAGGCGACATCCGCGCCCCGATCAAGCCCAATGCGCTGAAACGTGCACTGACCAATTTGGTGGAAAACTCCATCCGCCATGGCCAGCACATTTCCATTCGCTCAGGGGTGCGTGGCGAGACGGTGGAAATCGTCATTGACGATGATGGCCCTGGTATTCCCGAAGACAAGCGCGCCGACGTGTTCAAGCCGTTCGTGCGTCTCGACACCTCGCGCAATCCGGTCACCGGCGGTGTCGGCCTTGGCATGACCATCGCGCGCGACGTGATCCGCGGCCACGGCGGTGAAATTGAACTGGAAGACGCCCCCGGCGGCGGACTGCGTGTGCGGGTGTCGTTGCCGGTGTAAGCATTGATGGCCGCTTACAAGCTGGTGAGACATATCGCGATATTTATCCATCAAAACGGGAGTATGCCCTTGGTGGGGTTGGCGGTTGCACTCATCCTATTTTGATCGGCGCGCAAGGCCTCAGTTCAGGTGTTGAAAATGTCTTCGACCGTCGATACGTATTTTTCTACGAACAGGGCGCCATCAAAAAAATCGATCCATCGAATTCATTCATGTTATGATTAATATTGTATGATATTAATAATAGCGTGTGGGCATGGTGGGGCGCCATGAAACTCAACGTATGCATGAGATTCTGTGCGGTGACGTTCGCTCTATTTTGCGGCGTTTCAACGATTGCGCATGCAGAAACGACGTTCGACGGTTTGGATTTGGGTGACGTGGGTTACGTCAGCCTAAATGCGCGGCCCGATAAGCAATGGCAACAAGATGCTGCCCTGCAGCGTCGGGTTACCAAAACGATCGACGCTTGCTTCACCGCCTGTCACGGTCCCGAGAAAAGACAAAAGGACTCTCGCATCCCGAAAATTGCGGGACAAAAGTACTACTACGTTCTCAAGCAACTGGAAGTCTTCGATAAAAACAACATCGACAAAATGGCCGATAGCAGAAGCGAGTGGAGTCTTTGGGAGCGCTCTGACGAAAATATGAACAGGGTTACGTCCAAGGTTGCAACGGAGCTTTTTCCTTATCTTTCCGACGTTCTGGACAAGATGGAATGCAGTTCATCCGAGCCCGGAACGCGCCCGCCGTCAGCCTATAAGCCTCCGCCTCAATTGGTCGAACAATGCACATCTTGTCATGGTGTCGATGGGTTGGGCACGGCGTATAACGTGCCCATTCTTGCCGGCCAATCGCAAACGTATTTGCGCAAACAATTGTTGCTGATCCGCGACCGTGCCAACGGTCAGAAGTCAATAAATACCAAAAGCCGCAGGAACCACCCTCTCATGGAGGCGAAAATAAAACCGCTTTCGGATGTCGAGATTGGCCGCATGGCGAAATACTATGCAGGGTTGGATTGTCGCAGTTTTCAGGCGCAGGGTAGCGCAAGTACCCGCTAGTACAGACGCCCGCCCAGTGGGACGTCTTGGTCTGGGCTGAGCAGCACCACCTCACCGTTTTGGTCGGGCACGCCAAGCACCAGAACTTCACTCATGAATTTGCCGATCTGGCGCGGCGGAAAATTGACCACTGCCAGGACGTTCCGACCGATCAGCGTTTCGGGATCATAATGGACGGTGATTTGCGCCGATGTTTTGCGCTCGCCGATTTCAGCGCCGAAATCGATCCACAGCTTGATGGCGGGTTTGCGCGCTTCGGGGAACGGTTCGGCGCGCATCACTTGACCGACGCGGATGTCGACTTTGAGAAAGTCGTCGAAGGTGATGTCTGCGCTCATCTTTAACTGGCAAGTTCTTTCGAGCGCCGGGTTGCGGCGTCGATAGCCTTTTCCATCAGTTCTTTTAGCCCATGCGGTCCCATCAAAACCTCCAGAGCCGCCGCCGTAGTGCCGCCCGGCGAGGTGACGTTTTCGCGCAAGGTGGCCGCAGATTCCGGGGATTGGTGCAGCAGCTCACCGGCCCCCGCGACTGTGGCGCGGGCCAACTTGTCGGACAGCTCCGGCGGCAGACCGCTCATGCGTCCGGCGTGGCCCATGGCCTCGGCGAGCAAAAAGATGTACGCCGGGCCGCTGCCAGACACGGCGGTGACCGCGTCCATGTGCTTTTCGTCGTCGACCCATTCGACCTGGCCGACGGATGTCAGCAGTCGATCGCACAGCTCTTTTTGGGTGTCGGTGACGTTGGCGTTGGGGCAGCCCACGGTGATGCCGCGTCCGACCGATGCGGGGGTGTTGGGCATGGCGCGCACCACGGCGGCGTTCGTCCCCAAGATCGTTTCGAAGCTGGCGATGGTGCGGCCCGCTGCGATGGATAGGAACACGGTGGCGTGCGCGACCAGGTTTTTGTAAGGCGGAAGAACTTGGTCCATGACCTGAGGTTTGACCGCCAACACGGCAACGTCGGGGGCATAATCTTCCGCCAGCGCGTGTGCGCCGCTGACGGCATTTACGCCGTACTTTCCGGCCAGCGTCGCGGCCAGCTCGGCGCTGGGTTCAATGACGGTTATGTCGGTGGCGGCGATGCCTTGGTCGAGCCAGCCTTCCAGCATGGCGCCGCCCATCTTGCCGCAGCCGATGAGCAACAAAGTCGGCATGTTAGGCTTCACCCACGGTTTCAAGCAGTGCCGACGCCATGGCCTGTTCGGCGCTGTGTCCGCCCCAGATCACGTACTGGAACGCCGGGTAGAAGCGTTCGCATTCGTACAGCGCGGTTTCGACCATGTCTTGGATCTGTTCGATGGTCGGCGCTTCGGCCCCGCGCAGCGGCAGGGCATGGCGGAACATCGGCAAGCCTTCGTCGGCCCACAAGGTGAAATGACCCAGCCACAGCTTTTCGTTGGCCAGCATCAGCAGTTCGTGAACCGCGGCGCGCTTGTCCTTGTGGATGCGCATATCGAACGCGCACGTCAGTTGCAAGGCCTCGGCGTTGTCGCTCCAGGTGAAGTACATGGAGTAATCGCACCATTTACCGGGAACCTGCGCGGCGATTTCGGTATCGCAGCTGCGTTCGGTTTGCCACTCGTACAGACCGACGGTCTTTTCGACCACGTCCATCGGATGGTGCTGCGAAACTTCGATTTCACGATGCATAAGCGGCATGGTGTCAATTCCCCAAATCCACGGGACCCCTCGTTGTGGGCCACTTGATGTGTGCCTGTTAAGGCATGAGCACTAGATTTAGTGTGTCGAAGGGGGGAGAGACTCGCAAGCTGAGTCCAGAGGAAATGTGTGGATAAAGAGTCTTTTGGAAGTAATTTTCAATGATTCCATGTGGTTAGCCTCGATTCGCAAAAAGCCCCCCGAATCGGGCGAATCGGGGGGCTAAATGATTCAGAAACCACGCTTTTTTACAAAAACGCAGAGAATCGGGGCGAATCGGGTTTACTTCGACGCAGGTTTTTTACGTGGCGCGGGCTTTTTCGGTGCGCTCAATTGAGCTTCCAGTTCTGCCACACGGGCTTCGAGCTTTTCTTGTTCCGTGCGGGCCTTGGCGGCCATGGCTTTCACGGCGTCGAATTCTTCGCGGGTGACCAGGTTCATGTCGGCGAGCAATTTTTCGACATGGCGGCGCAGGAAGTTTTCGCCGTCGCCTTTGAGCCCTGTGACCGCGGACACGGCGCCGCTCGCCACTTTTGCCATATCGTCGAGAATGCGGTTCGAGGTCTGCATGGTGCGAAGTCCTTATGGAAAGCGTGAATTTCGAGGTGGCGCATTATGAAGCGCGCGGTTCGATTACGCAACCGCTCCCCTTGAACCTCACGTGTCGCCCCACTTGCCGGGAAGCCGCGTGGGTCCTATAAACGAGGACCGGAATTCAAAGGGGTTTTTTCATGTATATCGTCACCGGCGGGGCCGGATTTATCGGCTCCAACATCGTCTGGGCGTTGGAACAGCGCGGTTACAGCAAAATCGTGGTGGTGGACCGTCTGCGTGACGGCGTGAAGTGGAAAAACATCGCCAAGCGCGAACTCTACGACGTGGTCCATCCCGACGACCTGTTCGCCTTTTTGGACAAACACAATTCCAACGTCAAAGCGGTGTTCCACATGGGGGCGATTTCGTCGACCACGGAAACAGACGCCGACAAGATCCTGGATAACAATTTCCGCCTGTCGCTTGATTTATGGCAATGGTGCACGGCACACCATGTGCGCTTCATCTACGCTTCCAGCGCCGCGACATATGGCGGCGGCGAGCACGGGTTCGTCGATGACGCGGCGATCGATGCGTTGGCCAAGCTGCAGCCGCTCAACCCCTATGGCTGGAGCAAACAGCTGTTCGACCGCCGCGTGGCGCGCATGATGGCGAGCAACGAACCGCATCCGCCGCAGTGGGCGGGGCTCAAGTTCTTTAACGTCTATGGCCCCAACGAATATCACAAAGGCACCATGCAGAGCGTGGTCAGCCACGTCTTTCCGGTCGCCAACCGCGGCGAAGCGGCGAAGCTGTTTCAATCACACCGCCCCGATTACGAAGACGGCGGGCAGCTGCGAGATTTCGTGTCGGTCGACGATTGCGTCGATGTGATGATGTGGCTGCTGGACAATCCAACCGTTTCGGGCCTGTTCAATTGCGGCACCGGCCAAGCGCGGCCGTTCAAGGATCTGGCGGCCGCCGTCTACACGGCGCTGGGGTTGGAACCGACTATCGAATACGTGCCGACGCCCGAACATCTGCGCGACAAATACCAGTATTACACCCAGGCCGACATGAGCAAACTGCGCGCGGCGGGTTACACCAAGGAATTTACGCCGTTGGAAGAAGGCGTGCGCGCCTACGTTCAGGATTTTCTCTACACCGCCGACCCTTACCGCTAGAGGATATCCGACATGCTCGCCATTGCGTTTCCCATGATCGACCCGGTGCTGGTCGAAATCGGCCCGGTCGTCATTCGTTGGTACGCGTTGGCGTATATCGCGGGCTTGGTGATGGGTTGGCGTTATATGATTTGGCTGGCGCGTCAACCAGGTGCGTTGATCAAGCCTCAGGATGCCGACGACTTTCTGGTGTGGGCGGTGCTCGGCGTGATCTTGGGCGGGCGGCTCGGTTACGTGCTGTTTTACAAACCGGCGTACTATTTGGCGAACCCGACCGAAATCGTGCAAACGTGGCAAGGCGGCATGTCGTTTCATGGCGGCTTTTTGGGCGTGCTCATCGCCACGTTGCTGTTTTGCCGGGCGCGCAAAATCCGCTTTTGGGCGTTCATCGACTTGGCAGCCGTGGTGACGCCGATCGGGCTGTTCTTCGGGCGCATCGCCAACTTCATCAACGCCGAACTGTGGGGACGTCCCACCGATGTGGCGTGGGGTGTGGTGTTTCCCAACGGCGGGCCGTACCCGCGCCATCCCAGCCAGTTGTACGAGGCGGCGCTGGAAGGTCTGGTGTTGCTGGTGCTGCTGCATCTGGTGTGGCGGAGCGAAAGTCTGCGCACCAAGCCGGGCGTGATTTCGGGCGCTTTTTTGATCGGTTACGGCCTGTCGCGGGTGATCGTCGAGTTTTATCGCCAACCGGACGCGCACCTGGGCTATTTGTGGGGCGGCGCGACCATGGGCCAGCTGCTGTCCATCCCGATGGTGCTTGCGGGCATGGCGCTTATTGCATATGCGCGCAAGCGTCCTACATAAAGGCGGCCTCCCCCTATCAAGACGGAATTCGACATGAGCGATCTTTTCGACATCATCAAGGCCGAGATTCAAAGCGACGGCCCCATCACCGTGGCGCGTTACATGGAACTGGCCCTGGCTCATCCCGAGCACGGCTATTATATGAAGCAAGATCCGTTCGGCGAGGAAGGCGACTTCACCACCGCGCCGGAAATCAGCCAGATGTTCGGCGAAATGATCGGCTTGTGGACGGCGGTGGTGTGGCAGGCGATGGGCCAGCCCGATCCGCTCAACTTGGTTGAAATGGGTCCCGGTCGTGGCACCTTGATGGCGGACGCGTTGCGCGCGGCTTACGCGATGGAAGATTTCGACGATGCGGCGCGTTTGTGGTTGATCGAAACCAGCCCGGCGTTGCGCGCAAAGCAGAAAGTCGCGATGACGCCGAGCTTGATGATGCCAGCATGGCGCGATCGCTTCGAAGACGTCGGTTCCGGCCCGTTGGTGGTGATTGGCAACGAATTTTTCGATGCCCTGCCGATCCGCCAATATGAACGGGTCGAGGATGGCTGGCGCGAGCGTCTGGTCGGGCTGAATACGGCAGGCGATGCATTGACCTTTACGATATCATCTGAGCTCGCCGACAGCTCCTTGATCCCGGAAGATCTGCGCGATGCGACCGAAACGGGCGGCATTTTCGAGCACCAGCCCGCCGCCTGCGCGGTGATGCGTCAGGTGGCGGCACGTATCGTCGAACATGGCGGCGCGGCCCTGTTTATTGATTACGGCCACGGCGAACATGGTGTCGGCGATACCCTTCAAGCGGTACAGAATCACGAATTTTCCGATGTCTTGGCCAATCCCGGCGACGCCGACTTGACTGCACACGTCGATTTCCAACAACTCTCTGAGGTCGCCCGCGAAGCCGGGGCCGAGGTCTTGGGGCCGGTGCCACAAGGCGCGTTCCTGGAACGCTTGGGCATGCGCCAACGCGCCGATATGCTGATGATGAACGCCAGCGAGGAACAGATGGCGGAAATCGATGCAGCCTATGCGCGCCTGACCGATTCTGAGCAGATGGGTGCGTTGTTCAAGGTCATCGCCGTGGTCCCGCCCGGCTTTGGCGTTCCGCCCTGGGCCGGTTAAAAACGGCGGGATCTGGCCGACACGACTATATAATGGTCACTCGGCCAATGGCCTCGTTGCGCGTGATGTCGACCGCTTGCAAGACCATCTGCATTTGTGTGCCTTGGGTTACATTGTCGATGACCTTGTTTCCCATTTCCGACCAATCGCCGCGAAGCACATCGCCGATATCGGCGGTGATCCGACCGATGGTGCCTAAGACCACGCACTTGTGATCTTGCGTTTCCGCCACCACCGCGCCGAGTTGGCGGTTGATGGCCACAATGGTGCCATTCATAACGTGCCCCTTTTCCTCATGTCCAGCACGCACAACCTATCATTGATAGAATTGCCGGTAAAGTTCATAAAAGTTTCGGAAATTCCGATCCTTCTAACCGCTCGATATCGAAGTGGTTGGCTTTCCGCACGCCAGGCCGTTAAATAAGATCATGTTAACGGCAAGCACCCTCGACCATCCGCGCATTCGTCATGGTTTCTTCACCCGAGAAGGTGGGGTGAGCGAAGGCATATACGCCGGTCTCAACTGCGGCCCGGGATCGTCCGACGATGCCCAGGCCGTGGCGGAAAACCGCCGCCGCGCCCAAGCCATGTTGGGGCTTGGCGAAAATCGGTTGGTGACGTGCTATCAAGTTCATTCGCCCACCGTGGTGCGCGTAGAAGCACCTTGGGAACATGGCGATGCGCCACGTGCCGACGCCATGGTGACGAACCGCCCGGGAGTGGTGCTGGGGATTCTCACCGCCGATTGCGCACCGGTCTTGTTCGCCGATGTCGAGGCGGGGGTTATTGGCGCCGCGCACGCGGGCTGGAAAGGGGCCGTGGGTGGGGTTTTGCGCGCCACCGTCGCTGAAATGGTCGCCTTGGGCGCTAAAACGGAGCGTATTCACGCGGTCGTCGGGCCGTGCATCCATCAGCCATCATACGAAGTCGGCGAAGATCTGCGTCTTCAGGTCATTTCGGCGACACCGTGGGCCGATTGGTGCTTCGAACGTGCCGCTCGACCGGGTCACTATCAATTCGACCTGCCCAGTTATGTCAGCGGCGAATTGCAACGCCAAGACCTGGGCGCGGTCGAGGTGCTGGATTTCGACACTTATACGGATGAGCAGCGCTTTTTCAGCTACCGGCGTACGACCCACAGGGGGGAGCCGGATTACGGGCGGCAAATTTCCGCCATCGGTTTGACGCCATGATGCGTTGGTTGTCTGTTGCGGTGGTGGCCTTTTCCTTAGGGTTGGCGGCGTGTGCGGGCCCTACGGGTAAGAAGGTTTCGCGCTGGGACGCGTATTACGCCCGAACCGATACCCCGCGCGCCTACGTGGAGGTGGTCCCACCAGAAGGCACCACCGTGCCGATGGCCAAATTGATCGCGCAATACGTCGCCGATCACCTGAAACAAGAAAAGATTTCCGCCCAGATTGGTGATGGCAAGCAGGCCAATGCGCGACATTTCGTGCTGACCGGCATGGCCGAGGCCAACAAGGCCGAGCCGCGGGCAAAATACAGCCGGATCTTGCGTTGGATGCTGTCCGATGGGAATGGCCGGCTGATATCCACCTACAGTCTCGGGATCGAAGGCACTGAGCGTGAATGGGATTTCGGCGATCCTCAACTGTTGGCCTCAATCGGCATCGGCACCGCAGGGCCGGTGTCGCAGATGGTGTTGAAGGAAGTCAAAGCCACCGTGCCCATCGATCCGCTGCGCCGCGGGCTCTTGGTCGAGCAAGTGACCGGCCTGTCATCCGACGATGCCCGACATTTGACCCAAGCGGTGGCGGTGGCTCTACGAACATCGGACGTCTTGGTCACTGGTGATCCGCGTCAGGCATCGTTTCGCTTGGCCGGGCATGTGGAAATGTCGAACGTAGAGGGCGGTTTCGTCGATGTGCGCATTGTGTGGCGGGTCTTGACCATGGACCGGCGCGAATTGGGCAGTGCGGTGCAGGAAAACCGCCTACCTGCAGATACCGTTCTGCGACGGTGGGCCGATATTTCGCCGAGCATCGGCAAGGCCGCCGCTGTGGGCGTCGAGCATGTCTTCGGAACCCGCGTCGGACCGCCGCCAGGCGCGCCGACCCGCGCCACCGGAGAGCCGCCCGCCATTGTTTTGCCGGGCGAGCCGGGACGCGCCATGCCACCGCCTATGTGACCCTCCGTGTGACCCCACGGCCGCATATTCAGGTGTGCTGGCGCGAAAAACGGCGTTTTCGGCTCAATTAGCTTGTTTTCAAAGCGTATTGCACGTTTACAGCGGCGGTTCGCCTTGGTATGTTCCGCCGCGTTTCCCCTCGGCATCAAGGTCGGCGGAAACGAACCGATCTGGAGCACTGCTTCGTACGTCAGTTCGGGTGAGAAATGAAGGGCTACGCGCCCCAAGTTGAGCCGGGTTAATTCGATGAAGATTGTCGCAGGCAACAGCAATTTGCCGCTGGCCGAAGCTATTTCCAAGGAATTGGACATACCGCTGGCCAAAGGTACGATCCGGCGTTTCTCCGATATGGAGATTTTCGTTGAAATTCAGGAAAACGTACGCGGTGAAGACGTGTTTGTCATTCAGTCGACGTCGTATCCCGCAAACGATAACTTGATGGAGCTGCTGGTCGTGATTGACGCCTTGCGTCGTGGTTCGGCGCGCCGTATCACGGCGGTGTTGCCGTATTTCGGTTACGCCCGCCAAGACCGCAAACCTGCCCCGCGCACGCCCATTTCCGCCAAGCTGGTGGCCAACATGATCACCGCCGCCGGTGCCGATCGCGTGCTGACGATGGATTTGCATGCTGGGCAGATCCAGGGCTTCTTCGACATTCCGCTGGACAACCTTTACGCCGCGCCGGTTTTTACCCGCGATATCAAGGCGCGCTTAGCCGGAGAAAAGAACATCACGGTGGTCTCGCCCGACGTCGGTGGTGTGGTGCGCGCGCGCGCCGTGGCCAAGCGTTTGGACGCCGATTTGGCGATTATCGACAAACGCCGCGAACGCGCCGGTGTTTCCGAGGTGATGAACATCATCGGCGATGTTGAAAATCATCATTGCATTTTGATCGACGATATAGTTGATTCCGGCGGCACGCTTTGCAATGCGGCGGTTGCATTGAAGGATGCAGGGGCTTTGAAGGTTTATGCCTACATCACCCATGGCGTGCTTTCGGGTGGCGCCGTGGCGCGTATTGCGGCCTCGCCGTTGGAAAAGCTGATCGTGACCGACAGTATTCCGGCAACCGAAGCCGTTAAGGAAGCGCGCAACATCGAACAGCTTCCGATTGCGCCGTTGATGGCAGCCGCCATCCAGCGCATCAGCAGCGAAACATCGGTTTCGTCGCTGTTTGATTAAGATTTGAAAGTTACCCGGCCGGGGCAGCGCCTTAGATAAAGTCTGGCCACGGTAGGGTTTTGGAAGGCGCGTGTTACACGCGTCGTGAATGACACGAAAATCGTTTTGTGTCGCAAAGACACGGGCACCCCTGGAGGCTCGTGTCGCTTTTATAGGAGATAGCCAAATGGCTTCTAATGCTTTTGAGCTGAACGCTGAAATGCGTGAGCGGGCAGGTAAGGGGGCAGCCCGCGCGACCCGCCGTGCGGGGCGCGTGCCTGCCGTCATCTATGGTGACAAGAAAGAATCCGTTTTGATTTCGATCGAACCGCTCGAACTCAAGCGCCTGATCAACACCGGTAGCTTTTTCTCGCATCTGGTGGATATCAAGGCCGGTAAGGATTCCCATCGCGTGATCGCACGTGACATCCAGCTCGACCCGGTCACCGACCGTCCGCTGCACGTCGATTTCATGCGCATTTCCAAGGGCGCGACCATCGCGGTCAACGTTCCGATCCACTACATCAACGAAGAAGCCTCGCCGGGCCTCAAGTATGGTGGTGTGTTGAACGCAGTGCGTCACGAAGTCGAATTGAACGTGTCCCCGGAAGCCATTCCGGAGTTCATCGAAATTGATCTGAGCGGCCTCGAAGTGGGTGATTCCATCCACATCAGCGCCGTGGCGCTGCCGGCTGGCGCGACCCCGACGATCACCGATCGTGACTTCACCATCGCCACCATCGCCGCGCCGACGGTTTCCAAAGCTGTCGAAACCGAAAGCGAAGAAGGCGCCGAAGGCGAAACGGAAGAGGGCGGCGAGGAGTAATCCTAACCGCGACTTCTTATGTATCTTGTTGTGGGGCTCGGCAATCCCGGCGAAAAATACGCCCGGAACCGCCACAACATCGGGTTTATGGCGGCGGACGAAATTGTCCGCCGCCATTCCTTTTCCCCGTATCGCGCCAAATTTCAGGGTGAGATCTCTGAGGGCAAGATCGGAACCGAAAAGGTTCTGGTGTTGAAACCGCAGACGTTCATGAACGAATCCGGCCGCTCCGTGAAAGAGGCTGTGACGTTCTATAAGATCGCGCCCGAAGACATCATCGTGCTGCACGATGAGCTGGATTTGGCCCCCGGCAAATTGCGGGTTAAGCGTGGCGGCGGTCATGCGGGCCACAATGGTCTGCGTTCCATTCACGCCCATGTCGGCGAGGGGTATGCCCGGGTGCGGTTGGGCATCGGCCATCCGGGATCCAAAGACCGGGTGACGGGGCATGTATTGAAAGATTTCGCCAAGGCCGACCAGGACTGGATCGTCCCTCAACTCGACGCCGTGGCGGATAACATCGATTTAATTTTCGCGGGGCGCGATTCCGATTTCATGACCCGTGTGGCGCAGGCGATTAATCCACCGCGCAGCTCTAATAACAAGCCTTCCGGCAACGAAAAGGACGACGACTGATGGGTTTCAAGTGCGGCATCGTGGGCCTTCCCAATGTGGGTAAGTCGACTCTTTTCAACGCGCTCACCGCGACTGCCGCGGCGGAAGCCGCAAACTTTCCGTTTTGCACCATCGAGCCCAACGTCGGGCGCGTCGGCGTGCCCGATCCGCGCTTGGACAAGATCGCCGAGATCGGCGGTTCCAAGCAGATCATTCCGACCCAGCTGGAATTCGTCGACATCGCCGGTCTGGTGCGTGGCGCATCCAAGGGTGAAGGGCTGGGCAACCAGTTTCTCGCCAACATTCGCGAAACCGACGCCATCATCAAGGTGGTGCGCTGCTTTGAAGATGAAAATGTGACCCATGTCGAGGGCGGTGTCGATCCGATCCGTGACGCTGAAACCATCGAGACCGAGCTGATGCTCGCCGATATGGAAAGCTTGGAAAAGCGCGTTACGTCTTTGACCAAAAAAGCCCGTGGTGGCGACAAGGTGGCCAAGACCCAGTTGGAATTGGTTGAACGAACGCTAAAGGTTCTCGAAGATGGCAAGCCCGCGCGCACGGTCGAGGTTTCCGAAGACGAGCGCAAGGCGTTTGAGATGCTGCAACTGCTGACGTCCAAGCCGATCCTATATGTGTGCAACGTCGACGAGGACTCGGCGGCCACCGGCAACGCCTTGTCGGATAAAGTTGCCGAAATGGCGGCAGCGCAGGGTGCGCGTTCGGTGGTGATCTCGGCCAAAATCGAAGAAGAAGTCAGCCAACTGGACTCCGATGAGGAAAAACGGGAATTCCTAGAAACCCTGGGCTTGGAAGAAACCGGTCTGGCGCGGGTGATCCGTGAAGGTTACGCACTGCTTGGCCTGATCACGTTCTTCACCGTCGGTCCCAAGGAAGCGCGCGCTTGGACGGTGCACAAAAACGCCAAGGCTCCGCAAGCGGCGGGTGTAATTCACACCGATTTCGAACGCGGTTTCATCAAAGCCGAAACCATCGCCTATGACGACTTTGTCGCGTTGGGCGGCGAGCACGCGTGCAAGGAAGCGGGCAAAATGCGCCAGGAAGGCCGCGACTATTTGGTCAAGGACGGTGATATTTTCACCTTCCGCTTCAACGTCTAAGCAGTACCCGAAGACTCCCTATCAACAGCATGCTCTCGTACTGCCGTGCGAAAGTATGGACCTTCACCAATGGTCGTGCGATAAATAAAATTACATATAGTGGTTGTTTATCGGGGGGGGTATGTCGCGGTTCTGTAAGCCGTTTCATGCGGCAATGCTGGTGGGTTTGGTTTCGTTGGGGCTCGCCGGCTGCAATATGACCACGTCGATGGCGATTCCAAAGGTGCAGGCACCTGAGGGCGGACAACTGCGGCCTCATCAGGAACTTGCCCCGATCACGTTTGAAAAAGCCATCGCCGGATTGAAACGCGGGCGCGTGATCGCCCATTATCCAGGCGTCACGAATGCGAAGTTCGATGCCACGCTGTGCAACCAGACCTACAGCAATGATGCGCGGTTGGAATGGGGTAGCGGCAGCGCGTTGTTGGGTGGCTGGACGGATGAGTTGGCGGAAATCTTCAACGAAACCATGAGCCAATCCGGGCTCAATGTTGTGGGCGACCCCAAAGAGTTGTTTGAAGTCACCAAGTCCCGTCAGGCCGCGAAGTACCGCGTGGCGGCGCGTATGGTCGACATTCGCGGCAACGTATGTGAAGAGCACCATTGGTGGGACGGTCGCCCGTTAAGAAAATACGCGGCCGAGTTTTATCAAAAAATCGAATGGTCGGTGTATTCCAACTTTGAACGCCGAGTGGTCGCCAACATCGCGACCGAGGGCGTAGGGCGCCAAGATCGGGCGACCCCCGAAGGCATCATGGTGGCGTTCAATTCGGCTTTCGTCTCGGCTACGGAGGCATTGGCGGCGGACAAGTCGTTTTTAGATCTGATCTCCCGCGGCGGGGGTGGTGAAAACCGCGTTCACAAGGGACCGGACAATGCTTTTTCCGCGCTCGTTTTATCGACGGCGAGGCTATCCGTCGAACCGTTTCAAAACCGCGTTGCGGACGCGATCGAATCCACGGTGACCGTCCGTGCTGGTAGCGGCCACGGCAGCGGTTTTGTCGTGTCGGGTGAAGGGTATATTCTGACCAACCACCATGTGGTCGGGGATGCAGGCGAGGTAGCGGTCGTTTTTAATACTGGTGTGGAGGTCAACGGTACCGTCGTACGCAAGGATCCGGTCCGCGACGTGGCGTTGATTCAGGTGCCCTTGCGCAAACTCCAATCCCTGCCGATACGCACACGCCAACCGCTCAAACGTCTGGATGTGGTGTACGCCATTGGCTCACCCATTGAGGAACGTCTGAAATCGACGGTTACGCGCGGCATCGTCAGTGCCTTTCGCACCGAAGATACGAGCGCCTTGCCTTTGATTCAGTCGGATGTCGATATTTCGGCGGGCAACAGCGGCGGTCCGTTGTTGGATCAGCATGGCAATGTCGTGGGAATCTCCGTGGCGGGGTATTCGGCCGATTCCTTTTCCTCGGGATTGAATCTTTTCATTCCCATCGACAGCGCCTTGGAGTTCCTGAATATTACCGTCGATGGCGGTTAAAAATGCCGATGCAGGCATTTTCTCAGGTCTGTTCTCCGCCATTTTTGCATGCTAGAAGCTTAGATAAGGTGTGTACGCACCATTTTGTATAGCTTGTATTGGGGGGTGGCCACATGACGGCATCCGGAACCCCGCCCGTCATCGGTGTGATCGGCGGCAGCGGTATTTATGAAATCGACGGGTTGGAAAACACCCGTTGGGAAAAGGTCGAAAGCTCTTTCGGCGCACCGTCGGACGAATTGTTGTTCGGTGAGTTGGGCGGCCAGAAAATGGTGTTTTTGCCCCGTCATGGCCGCGGCCATCGCATTCCGCCCTCCGAGCTGAATTTCTGTGCCAACATCGACGCCATGAAGCGTGCCGGGGTCACCGAAATCATCTCCGTTTCCGCGTGCGGCTCGCTCAAGGAAGAATTGCCGCCCGGCACCTTCGTGATTTGCGACCAGTTCATCGACCGCACCTTCGCGCGGACCAAAAGCTTCTTCGGTACCGGCTTGGTGGCGCACGTGGCGCTCGGCGATCCGGTGTGCACGCGTTTGGGCGATGCGTTGGAAGAGGCCGCGAAAGAACTGGGTATCGACCATCAGCGTGGCGGCACCTATCTGGCGATGGAAGGACCGCAGTTTTCCACCCAGGCGGAATCGCACCTCTATCGCAGTTGGGGCTGCGACGTGATCGGCATGACCAACATGCCCGAGGCCAAGTTGGCCCGCGAGGCGGAGATGTGTTACGCCACCGTCGCCATGGTCACCGATTTCGATTGCTGGCATCCCGATCACGACCACGTTACGGTCGACAGCATCATCAAAACCTTGCTGGACAACGCCGACAAAGGCCGCTCCTTGGTCAAGACGGTTGCACCGAAACTTTCGGGCCGCAGCGAGAGCTGCTCATCGGGTTGTCACACCGCGCTCGATACCGCCATCATCACCGCGCCGGACGCCCGCGATCCGGCCATGATCGAAAAGCTCGACGCCGTCGCCGGGCGTGTTTTGAAAGGCTGATACCATGAAGGTCAACGGAACGCCGATGCGCACCATTTGGGTGTCGGACGATGGCGAAGCGGTCGATATCATCGACCAAACCAAGCTGCCGTTCGAGTTCGAAACCGTACGGCTGGAAACGGTGCAGGAAGCCGCCCACGCCATTTTCGACATGTTGGTGCGCGGCGCTCCGTTGATCGGTGCGACGGCGGCTTATGGCATGGCCTTGGCGATGAAGGACGATCCGTCCGACGAAAATCTCGCCCACGCGTCCAAGGTCTTGTTCGAGGCCCGTCCGACGGCGGTCAACCTGCGCTGGGCAATCGAAGATCAAAAGGCGTTGCTCGAACCGCTGAAACCGGAAAAGCGTTTCGACGCTGCCTGGAAGCGCGCCGCCGACATCGCCGACGAAGACGTCTCCATGTGCTCGTCGATCGGCGATCACGGCAAGGACCTGATCCAGATCGCCTATGAAAAAGCCGGCAAATCGCGCCCGGTGAACATCCTCACCCACTGCAACGCCGGGTGGCTGGCGACCGTGGATTGGGGCACCGCCATTGCGCCGATCTACAAGGCTCACGATGCGGGCATCCCCGTACATGTGTGGGTCGACGAAACCCGCCCGCGCAACCAAGGCGCCAGCCTGACGGCGTGGGAACTGGGTCAACACGGCGTGCCGCACACGGTGATCGTCGACAATGCCGGTGGGCATCTGATGCAGCACGGCAAGGTCGATCTGTGCATCGTCGGCACCGACCGCACGACCCGCACCGGCGACGTGTGCAACAAGATCGGAACGTATCTCAAAGCCTTGGCGGCCCACGACAACAAGGTGCCGTTTTACGTCGCGTTACCGGGACCGACCATCGACTGGAAGCTCGACGACGGCTTTAAAATTCCCATCGAAGAACGCGACGACACCGAAGTCACGAGGATGAACGGCAAGGACCGCGACGGCGTCGTGCGCAGCGTGCGCATCGTCGCCGAAGGCTCCAAAGGCGGCAATCCGGCGTTCGACGTCACCCCGGCACGGTTGGTGACGAAACTGATCACGGAACGCGGCGTGTGCGAGGCATCCGAAAGCGGGTTGCGCTCTCTGTTTCCCGAAATGCCCGAGGCCTGGTCCTGATGCGTCACTTCGATCTGCGCGCCAAGATCATCAAGACTGCGCTGAGCCTCAATGAAACCGGTCTCAGCGCGGGTGCGTCGGGCAACGTCTCGGCACGGGTCGAGGGCGGGTTCCTGATCACGCCGTCGGGCGTCAAGTATCACAAGCTGCGCCCCGAAGACATCGTGTTCATGGACATGGACGGCAACGCCACCGGAGATTTCGTGCCGTCCAGCGAATGGCGCTTTCATTTGGATATCTATCGTCAGCGCCGCTCAGCTAAAGCAATCGTGCATGCCCATCCGCCGTACGCGACTGCGTTGGCGTGCCTCAACAAAGGCATTCCGGCGTTTCACTACATGGTCGCGGTGGCGGGCGGCAAGGACATTCGTTGCTGCGCGTACAAGCCGTTCGGCACCCCGGAGCTGTCCGAAGAAGTCCTCGCCGCGCTGGCAGGGCGCCGGGCGTGCCTGATGAGCCACCACGGCCTGATCGCGTTCGGCGACAATCTGGAAAAGGCCATGAGCCTCGCCGTCGAGGTCGAGGTGCTGGCCCAGCAATACCAACTGGTGCTGCAAATGGGCGAGCCCGAATTGCTCAGCGAGCAAGATATGGAAGACGTGCTGCACCGCTTTTGGACCTACGGCGACAACGCCCAAAAGGTCGAAAACGAAAAGCGCCGCAAGCCGCGTAAAACGTGGAAGTCGGGCATCACGTACCCCAAGCGCAGTACGTTTTACAAACGTCCGGAAGAAAAAGACAGCCTGTAACTAAAGTTGCAACTGCACCTCGACAATGTCCGCTTCGACACGGCCGGTGATTTCAAAACCAAGCGTTTGCACGAAGTTGAGCATACGGCGGTTTTCGCTGAGGACTTGACCGACCATCGCTCGAGTGCCGCGTGAACGGCAGTAGTCGATCATCTTGCGCAACAGTTCATAACCCAAGCCCGCGCCCTTCATATCTGATCGCACCACGATGGAAAACTCGGCCTTGTCGTTGTCGGGATCAGTAAAGACGCGCACCACGCCGAGGGTCTCTTGCTTGTTCTCGGGTGTCGTCCAGGTCGCGATGAAGGCCATTTCGCGGTCGTAGTCGATCTGCGTCAAACGCGCCATTTGGCTGTGCGGCAATTCCTTCACCAAGCCGAAAAAGCGAAAGCGGATGTCTTCGGGGGTCAGCTTGGAAATGAAGACGTGGTGGTTGGGTTCGTCTTCGGGGCGGATCGGGCGGATTTGCACGTGCCGTGGGCCTTCGCCGTCGTGCCCCTTGATGGTAAAGGTACTTTCCAGGTTTTGCGGATATGGCCGAATAGCCAGACGGTCGCTGCCCACACCCGTCGCCGTTGCGACTTTGATGCGCGCATCCAGCGCCAATACGCCTTGGTCGTCGGCGAACAGCGGATTGATGTCGAGCTCTTCGATTTCGGGAATGTCGATGATCAGTTGGGCCACCTGATTGAGCGTCAGGCAGATGGCGTCGATGTCGGTCGGCGCATGATCGCGATACCCACCGAGCAGTTTGGAAATCTTGGTGCGCGATACCAGATCGCGCGCCAGGGCCATGTTCAGCGGCGGCAGTGCGACGGCGCGATCGCTGATCACCTCGACCGCCGTGCCGCCTTGACCGAACATGATGACCGGGCCGAAGACCGGGTCCAAGGTGACGCCGACAATCAATTCATAGGCATCCGGACGCCGGGCCATTTTCTGGATGGAAAAACCGCTGACTTGGGCATGTGGCAGGTTGTCTTTGAGACGCTCCGTCATCGCGTTGCAGGCTTGTTCCACCGCTTGTCGGTTCTTCAGACCCAAGATCACCCCGCCGACGTCCGATTTATGGGTGATGTCGGGAGACATGATTTTGACCACCACGGGATAACCCATGGCATCGGCAATATGGGTGGCGTCGCTCGGCGATTTGGCGATGTGGGTTTCGACGATGGGTATGCCGTATGCGGACAGAACGGCTTTTGCCTCCGGCTCGCTCAGGGTCGTGCGGCCGCTCGCCAGAACGGATTCGACGATCAGTTTTGCTGTTGCTGTGGCGGGCTTGAAAATGGTCGGCAGCGAGGGAGGCGTCTCCATCAAGATCACTTGGTTGCGGCGATGGTTGACCGTATGCATGAATGCCTGCACGGACTTCAACGGCGTGTCGAAGCACGAAATGTTGGATTGCGCCATGATCTCGCGCGCAGGGGCGGCGAATTCTTCGCCGACAAAACAGGTCATGATCGCGGAGCGCGGCTTTTCCTGTGCCAATTTCACGATGGTTTGGGCGATTTCCGTTGGCCTTACAACCGCGACGGGACAGTGCATGACCAATATGGCGTCGATCTCCTTGGCGTCCAAAAGCACCCGCAAAGCGGCTTCATAGCGTTCCCCGTTGGCGTCGCCGATGATATCGACGGGGTTTGCGTGCGACCATGTTTGCGGCAGGACGGCATCCAGCGCAGCAATGGTTTTGTCGCTCAGTTCGGCCAGCGTGCCGCCCAATTCGATCAGGTCGTCGACGGCCATCACCCCAAGGCCGCCGCCATTGGTCAATATCGCCAGGCGCTCGCCACCGGGACGGCGCCCGCGGCTGAGTGTTTCGACGGCGGCGAACAGTTCTTCGAATTCATAGACGCGCAACATACCCGCGCGCGCGAACGCGGCGTCGTAAACCGCGTCGTTGCTGGTCAGCGCGCCGGTGTGCGACGTGGCTGCGCGTGCGCCTTCCTTGGCACGCCCGGACTTGATCGCCAGGACAGGTTTGTTGCGCGCGGCGGCACGCGCCGCCGACATGAAGGTGCGATTGTGACGAATGGTTTCGATGTACAGCAAAATGGCCGAGGTATCGGGGTCGCTGCCCAGATAATCGAGTACGTCGCCGAAATCCAACTCGGCCATATCGCCCATGGATATGAAGTGCGAAAAGCCGATGCCGCGCGGCTTGGCCCAATCCAAAACGGACGTGCACAGCGCACCCGATTGCGACACAAAGGCGATTTGTCCCGGTAATGCGGAGGTGTGGGCAAAGCTGGCATTGAGGCCGATACCCGGCACCAGCAGACCCAAGCAGTTGTGCCCCAGGATGCGCATGCCGTGACGTTTGGCGGCACTCACCATGGATTGGGTGATGGTTTCGCCGTTGTCTTGCACGATGGCGCTTAGTCCCGCCGTCAAAACCGCCGCGGCACGCACGCCGCGCGCGCCCAGTTGATCGATGATTGTGGGGACGGTTTCCGGCGGGGTGCAGATCAACGCCAGGTCCGGTGTTTCCGGTAGGCTCTCTATGTCGGCATACGCCAAAACCCCACTGATCGAGCGATGGTTGGGGTTCACCGGCATAATCGGTCCGGAGAACCCACCATGCAACAGGTTGTCCATGACCAGGCGGCCAATCGATTGGGGCTGAGGCGAAGCGCCGATCACGGCCACCGAGTTCGGCTTGAACATACGATCGAGGTTTCTGGTGCTCATGGCGTCACCTAATGCTGTGGCCCTGCGCCGTGCGGCAAGGGGGGTATGCTCCAGTATAGCACATGCTGCACTGCAACATAGGGTTTGTGACGTCATGCGATAGACGATAGAATCAGAACCTATGCAGCGGCAATGCCGCCCACAAGGATCATCTTCATGGCGACTGTTCTTTATCAACCTCCGGCATGCTTAAACCACGACACGGGGGACGATCACCCGGAACACCCGTTGCGCCACCGCGCCATCGCGTCGGTGTTGGAGAACGAGCGCTATTCCGACCTGGTCCGCGCCCAGGCGAAGAAGGCGACACGCGCCCAGCTCGAACGAGTGCATTCGTCAGCGCACATCGACTATATTTTAAGCTGTGCGCCGCAATCGGGGGTCGCGTATTTGGATTCGGACACAGCCATTTCGACGGGCAGTGTGGAAGCGGCGCTTTTCGCGGCGGGGGCGGCGTGCGAAGCCGTCGATGATGTGATGAACGGTTTGGCGCGCAATGCCTTTTGCGCCATTCGCCCCCCAGGCCATCATGCCGAGCCAAACCAGGCGATGGGTTTTTGTCTGTTCAACAACGCCGCCATCGCTGCCGCGCACGCACGCCATGAACATGGCCTGACCCGCATCGCGATCGTCGATTTCGACGTTCATCACGGCAACGGCAGTCAGGCATTTTGTGAAAACGATCCGCATTATTTTTATGCCTCGTCGCACCAATATCCATGTTGGCCGGATACGGGCTTGGAAAGCGAAACCGGGATCGACGGCAACGTCGTGAATGCGACGCTCGCCCCCGGTGCGGGCTCGGACGAATTCAGAGCCGCATGGTCGGCGCGCATTTTACCCAAGCTGGCGCGGTTTCATCCCGAACTGCTGATCGTCTCCGCCGGTTTCGATGCTCACGAAAGCGACCCTCAGGCGCATTTACGCCTTCAGACCGGCGATTTCGCCTGGATCACGGCGGAACTGGTCGGACTCGCCAATCAATGCTGTCAGGGCAAGGTGGTGTCGGTTTTGGAAGGCGGCTATGACCTGCGCGCGCTTGCCGCCAGCGTCGGCGTCCACGTTCATATTCTGATGACCGAATAGGTTTTCATGGCTTAGCCAGTTAGAGCGGCAAAGAAAAACCCCCGCTCGCGAGAGCGGGGGTTTTGCATGAGCGCAAGAGCGAGGCTTAGCCCGGCATTTTGTGCTTGTCCAGATCCTTCTGGTACTGGTCCACATACGGGCCGTGGGTGTATTCGTCCAGGCAGATGCGGTTCCAGATGCGGCGCTTGAGTGCATAGAGCATGGCCGTGAGCACGATCAAGTACAACAGCACTTTGATGCCCAGGGATTTACGCTCTTCCAACTCGGGCTCGGCCGCCCAGGCGAGGAAGTTGACGATGTACTTGGCTTCGGTATCCAGATCCACCGACGTGCCGTCGGGGAATTCCACGGTTTCGCCGTACAGCGGCGCAGCCATGAAGATCTGGTGACCGGGGAAGTACTCGTTGTAGTGCGTGCCTTCGGCCATGGTGACGTGCTCGGGAGCTTCATCCTTGTAGCCCACGAGCAGGCTGTAGATGTAGTCCGGGCCGCCGACGCGCGCCTTGGTGATCACCGACAGATCCGGCGGGTAAGCGCCACCGTTGGCGAAGCGAGAAGCCTTTTCGTTGGGGAACGGCGACACGAAACGGTCCGAGAGGCGTGCGGGACGCATGAACATCTCGCCTTCCTCGTTGGGGCCGTCTTGCACTTCGTAGTTCGCCGCCAATTCCTTGGCTTCGTCTTCCGTCCAACCGATGTCGACTAGGTTGCGGTACGACATCAGGTTCATGGAATGACAGGCATTGCAGACTTCGAAGAAAATCTGCCCACCCTTTTTGATCGCTTCGCGATCAAAGGTGCCGAAGATGCCTTCGAAGGACCAGTTCACATCAATGGGTTTGACCATGTTGCCTGCGGCGTATGCCACGTTGGAAACGGCCAGGCTGACGCCCATTGCAGCAGTGATGAGAAGTTTACGCATGGATTAGTCCTCCTTCGCGCGGCATTTTTTCGCCACTTCTTCGTAGATGCTGCTGGGAAGCGGTTTGGGCTTCTCAAGCTTGCCGACCAGCGGCAACAACACCATGAAGTGGAAGAAGTAGTAGAACGTCGCAATGCGACCCCAGTACGTCATGGACATGCCAAGCAGTTCTTCGTCCGGCGATTTGGCACCGACATAGCCTAGCAGGATGCAGTTCAGCACGAAGATCCAGAACAACTGCCTGAAGATCGGACGGAAGGTCGCGGAGCGAACCTTGGAGGTGTCCAACCACGGCAGAACGTAGAGGATCAACACACCTGCGAACATCACCACGACACCGCCCAGTTTGTCCGGGATTGCGCGCAAGATCGCGTAGAACGGCAGGAAGTACCATTCCGGAACGATGTGCGGCGGGGTCACCATCGGGTTGGCCGGGATGTAGTTGTCCGCTTCGCCGAAGAAGTTCGGGTAGAAGAACACGAAGAACAGGAAGAAGATCATGAACAGACCCAACCCGTACAGATCCTTGATCGTGTAGAACGGGTGGAACGGCATCATGTCCTGCGGGGTTTTGATGTCGATGCCCAACGGGTTGGACGACTTGTGAACGTGCAACGCCCACAGGTGGACCACAACCAACATCACCAGGATCATCGGCAGCAGGTAGTGCCACACGAAGAAACGGTTGATGGTCGGAACGTCGACCGAGAAACCACCCCAGATCCAGGTCACGATGTAATCGCCGACCAGCGGGATCGCGGAGAACAGGTTGGTGATAACCGTCGCGCCCCAGAAGCTCATCTGGCCCCAGGGAAGCACGTAGCCCATGAAGGCGGTGGCCATCATTGCGACGTAAATGGTCACGCCGACCATCCACAGGATTTCGCGGGGTGCCTTGTAGGAACCGAAGTACAGGCCGCGGAACATGTGAATGTAGACGACGATGAAGAACATCGACGCGCCGTTCATATGCAGATAGCGCAGCAGCCAACCGTAGTTGACGTCGCGAACGATGCGTTCCACGCTGGCGAACGCCACATCGGCGTGCGGCTGATAGTTCATCGCCAGGAAGATGCCCGTGACCAGCATAATCACCAAGATGATGCCGGCGATGGAACCGTAGTTCCACCAGTAGTTCAGGTTCTTCGGCGTGGGATACGCGATGACGTTATGATCGGCGTAGCTGAAAATCGGCAGCCGGTCGTCGATCCATTGAACCAAGCGGTTCGAGCTTTGAGTACGTTTCATAGCCGGCCTCACCCAATCACAATCATCGTGTCGTCCGTAAAGGCATACGGCGGCACGGGCAGGTTAAACGGCGCCGGACCCTTGCGGATGCGGCCGGAGGTGTCGTAGTGCGAACCGTGACACGGGCAGTACCAACCGCCGAAGTCGCCACGGGTGTCGCCGATACCCTGGCCCGACGGGATGCAGCCCAAGTGCGTGCAAACGCCGACGGTCACAAGCCATTCGGGCTTTTGAACGCGGTCTGCATCGGCTTGGGGATCGCGAAGTTCGCCCAGATCGACACTTTCGGCAGCTTGAATTTCTTCCGCCGTACGATGGCGAATGAAAACCGGCTTGCCGCGCCACATGGCGGTGATGGCCATGCCTTCTTCGATGGCGGACAAGTCCACCTCGGTCGAGGCCAGTGCCAACACGTCTTTGGCGGGGTTGATGGAATGGATGAACGGCCAAGCCGCAGCGGCAACGCCAGCTACGCCGAGGACGGTGGTGGAAATCAGAAGAAAGTCACGACGATCGCCGTCCATTTCCTCAGGATTATTCGTGGGGTTATCCGTCATGATGACGCCTTTCCTGACCTTGGTCACAGGCTCTACGCACAGGTAGCGGCGGACCGCTTGTTTTCAGGGTTTCGAAGCCTATTCGATGCCCTTGGACCGCATATGCGCCGTCCTTACAGCCGTCCTGCCAAACGCAAAACTGGGGCGGCCCACAATTGTAGGCCGTCCGAGTCCGGGAACGGTATATAAGAAATCCACACTAGAAAAAAGGAAAAAAATTAATGCTTTCTAATATAATAACTTTGCGGGTGCGAAATAGAATGGATCAAAGCTGAAAAATCATGAACTTAGCCTTATTTCAACCGGATATTCCGCAAAACACCGGCACGCTACTGCGGACCTGCGCGTGCTTGAAGGTGGGCGCGGATATCGTTGAGCCGTGCGGTTTTGTGTTTTCTGACCGCCATTTGAAGCGCTCGGCCATGGATTATTTGGACCTCGCCCAAGTCACGCGCCACGTTTCGTGGGATACCTTTCGCGCCAAACGTCAAGTCGAAGAGGGGCGGCGGCTGGTGCTGCTGACCACCAAAGGGGCCGTTCGGTACACGGATTTCCGTTTTCAGCCCAGCGACGTGCTGCTGCTGGGCTCTGAAAGTGCAGGCGTGCCCGACGACGTTCACGCCGCCGTGGACGCCCGCGTCACCATCCCCATGGCCGTTGGGGCGCGATCGCTGAACATCGCCGTGGCGGCGGCGATGGTGCTGGGCGAGGCGTTGCGGCAAACCGACGGCCTGTAGAACACATAAAAAAAAGGAGGAGACCTTTTACAGTCCCCTCCTTTCTCGCCCTCCCCAAACAGGGCGCTCCCCAAACTTGCGGTTTTAGGCTTCGTGGCGGATCAGCCACCAATTCATCAACGCCCACGCCACCGCCAGCCAACTGATGCCCATGATTCCGACCGTAACGGCCAGATCGAAGGCATTGGACAGCGGGATGTGGTAGAGGTCGCTGGCGACGGAACCTGAAATCCACACGTAGCGTTCGATCCACGTGCCGAGGATCACGCTAAAGCCCATCAGCATGATGATGAACGGATTGTGGCGGTTGCGTTTGAACAAGAACACGCAAAACGGAATGACGAATTTCAGGATCAAGAACACCACGCCGATGAGCAGGTAGCCTTCGTCGATCATGCGCCAATAGCGTTCCATGTCGTTGGGCAGACGCCCGTACCACATGACCAGATACTGGGTGTAATAGAAGTAGACCCACATGATGCTCATGGCGAGGATGAACTGGGCCATGTAGTTGAAGATCTTGGGCTCGAACGGGCGGGTCAAGCGGTCCGATCGGTCGAGGAAATACAGCATCATGGCGAAGAATCCGAGGAAGCCATGAAACGCGCTTTGGAACTGATACGCGCCGTAACTGGCCGAATGCCAGCCCGGCTGCAAGGTCATTTCAAAATCCCACGCCACCATGGTGCCGTAGATGACGTACGCAAACGGCATCAGCACCGCCAAGGTGTTGAAACGCGCCGGGCGGTGTTGCTCGGGTTGCGCTTCGGCCAGATACTGGCAGCGGATCGCCGCGACGCTGAGCCCGGCGACGATCAAAAAGCCGATGACTTCACGTGCGACCAAAAAACGGTAATTGTGCCAGCCGCCCAAATGCGCGCCCGTTTCGTGAGCGTATTTCAGCCACGGAAAGGTCATTTCGCCGTTGGCCAGCAATATGATCAACAGCACGAACGCGATGGGAAACAGCGCTGTGCAGGTTCCGGCGAGAAAGCCCACTTGGCGGCGCCAGCGGGTCGCGCCCGCCAGATGCAAGATCACCGGAAAGATCGCGCCACCCAGGGCCAGATAGAGCACAACCAGGAAATTCGTGGTCAGAACCGACCAGCTGCCGAAATCATCCATGATCAGTTCTCCCCTTGGGTCGGTTCTTCGGCGTCTTCGGGCAGCGGGCCTGCGGCCACGGCGTCCGCGCGGAGCTGGTGTTTGACGTAGTTGACGACGTGCCAGCGCTCGTCGACGCTGAGATCATTGGACCCGCGGGCTTCGTCGTTTTGATCGCCGGCCCGCCCATAAGGCGGCATCACCGCGCTGCCGAACGTGATGGTGCCGAATATCCAACCTTCCGTAAGCTCGCTTTGCACGTAGTCGTCGGTCAGGTCGTTGGCGGGCATGCCGCGTTTGACGACTTCGCTTTCCGCCCGTCCGCTCAGGCCGTGACACGCCGCGCAGTAGATCTGGAACAGAACCTTGCCGGTTTTCAGCGACCCCGGCGTTGGTGAATGGGGGTTTTTCAAATCAGTCGTGGCTTCGCGGTCTTCCCACGCGGCCGACGGAATGCCGGTTACGGGCACCGAACGGGCCGGGAACGGCGTGATCTTTTCTTGGGGCTTGATCGAGCTCTGGTTCATCATGTCGTTGGACCACGGCCATGCCTGGGCGTCGGCGGTGCTCAACGCGACCGCAACGCACGTGAAGGCGACACTATATAAAGTGCGAAGGGGCAAGTTCATGCGATGGACTCCTCGTGCACTTCGATGACGTTGTGTTTGGTGAACAGGTCCTTCAAAGGTTGCTCCTGCTCGTCGGCGACCTCGATGACGATGCCGATCTGGTCCACCGTGATGGCGGTGTCGTAAAGACCTTGGCGCCGGCGCATCAGCTTGGCGCCGATGATGAAGCCCGCCAATGTCGACAGCACGCCGAACAAGATCATCATTTCGTAGGCCAACACGATGTTGGACGGAATGGTGATGATCGGCTTGCCGCCCGAGGGTTGCGCCAGGAAGTTGGCCTGCGCGCTGGCGAGGAACAAAAAGCCGAACACCAAACCGAACAGGCTGCCCCAAAAGGCGAACTTGGGCACGTTGCTCGGACGCTCACCCAACACGTCTTCGATTTCCGGGTGTTCGATGGGCGACTTCAAGGTCACGTCGTCGACGGTTAGTCCCGGGACTTTGTAGCGGCGGATGTCGGCGATTACCTCGAAGGCTTCGTCGAAGTCGCCGAACAGGCCCAGTACGCGCTTGGTTTTGATGCGAAGCGTTTTGTGATGGTTGGCCATGTCATGCCCCTCCCGTGCTTTGCGGTGCGGGCACGCCGTTCGGCGCGGGGCCCGGCACGCCGGAATGAAGTTCCATCATTTCGTCGACGTCTTCATAGACGGTGCGTTTGCGGTGATAGACCATCTCCTTGACTTCATACATGGACACCGACGGGAACACTTTGACGAACACCAAAAACAGCATGCCGAACCAGCCGAAGCTGCCGCCGACCATGGCCCATTCGACCCAGCCCGGCCACATGATGTTGAACGCTTGCGGGTGATAGCCCATCGACAGGGTCGGCGTGACGATCATCCACCGTTCCAACCACATGCCGACGTTGAGAAACACCGAGACGAAGAACAGCACATACATGTTGCGCCGGACCCACTGGCTGAGCAGCGCGAACGGCAACACCGAGCCGAACACCATCATGCCCCAGAAGAACGGCGAATACGGGCCGGTGGCCTTGGCGATCAAAACTTCCTTGGAAGGAATGTCGTGGCCGTACCAGACGGATGCGAATTCGACCAAGTTCAAGTACGTCCACACCATGGCGATGACGAAGGTCAGTTTGCAGACCTTGTCGAGGATCGGGAAGGTCATGAAGTGTTCGAACTTGAAGAAGTAGCGCAACAAGATGAACAGCGTGATGATCGCCGCACAGCCCGAATACAGCGCGCCCGCGACGAAGTAGGGTGGGAATGTGGTAACGTGCCAGCCGGGCATGATCGACATGGAAAAGTCCATCGACACGATCGAATGCACCGACACCGCCAACGGGATCAGTAGGCACGCGATCATCAAATAAGTGAAGCGGAAGTTGCGCCATTGCGCATCATCGCCACGCCAGCCAAGCGACAGCCAGGTATAGAGCTTTTTACGCCAGCCCTTGGCGTTGTCGCGGCAAATCGCCAGATCGGGGATCATGCCGATGTACAAAAATAGCACCGAACTGGTCAGATAGGCCGTGATGGCGAAGGCGTCCCAAATCAGCGGCGAGCGGAAGTTTGGCCACAATCCGCGATCGGACATGTAGGGCATCACCCAATAGAAGTTCCACACCCGGCCCAAATGGATGACCGGAAAGATGCCCGCCGTCAGCAACGAAAACGTGGTCATGGCTTCGGCGAAACGGTAGATCGGCTTGCGCCAATCGGCGTGAACCAGATGCAAGATCGCCGACAGCAAAGTGCCCGAGTGGCTCATGCCGATCCAAAACACGAAGGTCGAGATATACAGATCCCACATGTGCGAGGTGTTGAGCGCGGCGTCACCCATACCGAACATGTATTGGTGGACCTCGGCGTAGATCATCACGCTGAACAACGCGACTGATATGAACATCGCGACCCAATAGCCGCGGCGCGGATTTTCCATCGAGCGCAAGACGTCGGCGTTGATCTTCGCCCATTCGATGTTTTCATCGATGTCTTTTGTTTGCTCTTGGGTCAGGTGCTTGTGAGCGAGGCTTTGTTGTGCGGACATTCCTTAGACCTCCCTGACGCGTTCGAGATAGAGAACCTTGGTGTCGACGTTGAGCTCTTCGAAAATGCGATAACCGCGCAGCTCAGGGTTCTCTTTGTCTTGTTTGTAGGTGCCCAATTTGACTTGGTGATTTTTCCACACCTTGGAGATGGCGCTGTCTTCATCCAGCAAGTCGCCGAACAAGATGGCGGAGGTCGGACAGGTCTGCTGACAGGCGGTCTGGATGTCGCCGTCTTTGAGCTCACGTCCTTCGCGCTTGGCGGTGTCGCGCGCCGCGCGGGTGCGCTGCAAGCACATGGAACATTTTTCCATCACGCCTTTCGAACGTACCGACAGGTCGGGATTGAGTTGTTGGTCCATCGGCGCGGGCCAGCTTTCAGCATTGTCGTAGAAATTGAAATATCGTACCCGGAACGGACAGTTGTTGGCGCAGTACCGCGAACCGATACAACGGTTGTAGACCTGAGCGTTGAGACCATCGACCGTGTGATAGGTGGCGCCCACCGGACACACCGGCTCGCACGGCGCAGCGTTGCAATGCTGGCACATCATCGGCAGGAACGACGCGCCCCGCGATTGGGTGTCTGCGTCGGTTGTGGCCTCTGTTTTGTCGAGGTCGGGTTCGTCAAAATAACGCTCAATCCGCATCCAGTGCATCGCTTGGCGCGCGCCGAATTTATCTTCACCGACCACGGCAAGATTGTTTTCCGCATAGCACGCCGTCGAACACGCGTTGCAGCCGGTGCACAGGTCCAGGTCGATGACCATGGCGTACATGTGTTCGTATTCGTGGTGACCGCCTTCCTCGACGCCTTTGGAATAGTCGGTCCAGCCTTTGAAGATGTTTCCCAGAAGCGATGGCATGATCAGGCACTCCCCTGGTTGTTGGTCTGGTTGCGGCGATGCTGATCTGCGGAAATGGTTACCGCGAGCTTGCGCCCATATTGTTGATCGACGTCCATCAAGCGCACCAGATGACGATTGTCGCCGGTGGCTTGGACGCGTACGGATGCGGTGGCGAGGAACTCGCCGGTGCGGACATCCTGAGTTCCGTCCAGAACGCTCAAAGGATTGACGCCGATCCCGGTGGCGTAGCGGCCATAATGTGTGTGGCCGCGTCCCATCGGCACGGCGATGGCGTCGGGATGGACGCCCTTATATAAAAACACCCGGGTGGTGATGGCCCCGGCGGACGAGGTGATGGTGATGTAATCTCCATCCTTCAATCCCAAACCGGCGGCGGTTTTGGGATGGATCTCTGCCCAACTGTCCCACACCGCCTTGGAAATCTGATCGGGTGCTTCCTGCAGCCACGGTAGGTTGGCGTGGCGGCCGTCGTACAGGCCTTGTCGCGCGGTGGTGATCAGCGTCAGTTGCCCGGCGCTTGGCGCTTGGGTGTCGGCGATCTGAATATTCAAGGCGCCGTTGGCGGTGAACGCGCGCTCACCGGACGGGGCTTGAACTTTACCGGCCTGCAAAACGGCCTGCCATGCGGTTTCCTGGTCGGTGCCGATCAGCGCGCTGACGGCGGTGCGCAGATAACCGTAATAATCTTCGAAATCCGCAAGGCCATCCGCGCCCGCGTCTTGCGCCAGGCCGAGCAAGATGTCGCCAAGACCCAAGGTCTCGGGATGCAGCTTTTCCATCAATGGCTGTTGCACATGAATCTCGCCACGTCCCGCACCGCTGCTGGGGACATGAGTGCCCCAATCTTCCAGCGGCGAGGCCAGCGGCAACACCACGTCGCAAAGTTGCGTGGTTTCGTCTTCGAACATCGAAACCCCAATTTTGAGCGGGATGTTCGCCAACGCGTCTTTGATTTTCAGGCCGCCAGAAGCGGTGAACGCTGGGTTTGCCCCGGTGATGAAAACGCTGTCAATGCGCCCGGCCAGCGCATCGGCGGCGAAGTCGGCCAAGGCTTTGGTCGAGCCGTTGCGCATCGCGAGGTCCGCTGGGACCAGGTCCACGCCGGGGGTGATGGTTGCGCCAATGTTGCCGAGCATCATATTCAACGCCATTGCTGCGGCGGCCGTTTCATAGCGGCCGTCGCCGATCACCAAGGATGGGCTGTTGCTCATCAACGTGGCGGCGATTTTCGAAAGCGTTTGGGCTTCGACGCCGGAAAGCTCCATGACGCGGTCCGGTGTCATGTTGGCGATGGCGTCCGCCGCGCCGGATGGCAAAGCGGACGTAGAGACGCCGTATTCACTGGCAAGTGTATAGGCTACGCCCAATGCGACGGCGGCTTCCGATCCCGGCCGTGCCGCGACCCAATGGTCGGCGTTTGCGCCGCTTAAGGTCATGGCGGGTTCGATCACGGTCAGAACGCCGCGCGGCGCTGAGCGAAAGGCGCCGTAATCGGCCATGAACTTGACCGGCGATATCCATGTGCCTAAGAAGTCCGCGCCGAACGACAAAACCGAATTGGCTTTGTCGATGTGCAGCTCGGGCCGGGCGTCGCCGATGGTGTCGGCGCATGCCGCTTGCCAGGCTTGGGCGTTGACGGTTTCGACGGCGTAGTGCTTTCCACCGCCGTCGCGGGCGTGCAGGTGGGTGTCGAGCAAGACCGCCTGATGGCCGCTGATTGCGCCGGTCAGCCACGCCGTCGCGCCGCCGCTTTTGCTTTGAATATGGGCCAGGGCTTCGGGCCAGGTAACCTCTTGGTCGCCGATGCGTGGCTTAGTGATGCGATCGGGATTGTAATGGGTTTGCAGGGCGGCTTGGCCCATTTGACAGAGCTTACCCTTGTTTAGAGCGGTGTCCGGATTGCCTTCGAGTTTAAGCGCGCGGCCTTCGCGCACGCGGCCGTGCACACCGCATCCGGCGGGGCATTGCAGGCAGGTCGACGCGTACCAAACGCCGATACCGGGGACCACGTATTCTTCGGGGGCGAGATAGGAAAAGACCTGTTCTTCGCCTTCTTCCAATGTGGCGTACGAGGGGCGGTCGCATCCCGCTAGCGCTGCGCCCGCACCGCCGAGGCCGAGCACTTTCAGGAAGCTTCTGCGATCAATTTTTGTCGGCATGATCTCTCACCTTTCCTTACTTGTGGCAGCGGGTGCAATCCGCCGGGCCATCGTTGTTTTCGTGACAGGTATTGCAAAATCCCATGGTCAATGGGCGCATCTTCTTCGCCACGCCGACCTCGACCATATCGCCGTGGCACATGGCGCAGACTTCGCGGGAGTCCTGGATGTTCATGTCGGGGTTGTCGAACAGGAATTTTTGTAGGTGGCGTTCGTGGCTGAAGTGCACGAAGTCCGGCATGTCGTTGACCTTGTTCCACGCCGGGCTTTGGCCGCTTTCCCACATGGCGGACAGCTTGGCGATTTCCGGCTTATCATCCGCCGTTGCGACGGCGGTGTGACAACCCATGCACTTTGAGGTCGGGGGGATGCCTGCGACTTTGGAGCGGCGGGCGTAGGTGTGGCAGTACAGACAATTGATGCCCAAGTCGCCCGCATGCAGCTTATGCGAATAGTTGATCGGTTGGGCGATGTCCTTACCGGCGAAGGTGTCGGTGGGGAAAACCGCGTTCGGCACCCGCGGTCCGCTTTCGGTCATGGGGCTTTCGCCGCCACGACGTTCATGTTCCAGCATCTGCCCACCCAGCACGATCAATGCGCCGACCACGCCGACCGCCATGATGGTGCGGATCCAAGGGAAGGGGCTGCGCTTTCGGCGGTCTGGTGACATAGGCTTTCGCTCCCTCTTGCTTCATGGTGCAAACATACCCAACCGGGCCCAATCGGGTGTGTCGTGCGGGCAAGTCACATTAGAATGCCTTAATATTACAACTAAGTAATATTAGTATTATCCATGTATTAGTTAGATCTCATTTAAATAATAATCAGTAATTATAAATACAATAAAAAGTACATGTTGCGCTACTACAAGGTCGTGGGGGTTGGTGCTACCCAAAAAGGCGGCATAAAATGCTGCGACTGCACAAAATATTATATTTTTATTATATTCGGCGTGCAGTTTTTAGATGCCTGAAAAACGGCTCGACACCGCCACTGGAAGCATGATTGAGTGTAAATACACGGATTAAATTCAACGCCAAAAAATGCTGCAACTGCTAAAAACACCACCCTTGAGGTGTGGTTTTGGAAAAATCGGAAAACGTGCTCTGTGCCCCGGCGGGTGGCTCGGTGGGCAAGTTTGCGAGAACGGCGGGAACGGAAACCGGCCCTTACGGGTGGGGTTCGAGCAATTCGCTCAGTTTGTTCAGACAGGCCGTGCGGTCGGGACGGAAGTCGCGTTCCCGCCACCACGCTTCGACTTGCTTGAGCAAGCGTCCAACATCCGGACCATGGGCGACGCCCCTGTCCAGGACATCGCGGCCTTTCAACGGGAAGGCAGGCAAATGGCTGTCGCGTGCGGTTTCAATCAGGCGTCGCCAGCTTTCCGTCCGCGCAGGCGGAAGGTGAGCTTCCAAGGCCAATTCCCCCGACCAACTGAGCAACGCGCGATCGACGACTATGTTTGCGCCAACCTTGGCACAGGCTAGACGCACGTCTTTGTCGCTCATGTCGACATGGATGATGGGGGTGGGCGCACATATGGCGATGAGATGCTTGCGTTCACGGTTGGAAAATTTCAAACGCTCACTGAGAGCGACAAGCTCGTCCGGTGTCAGTTCAGGTTTGACAAGCGCGGCCAGTCGGCGAACCGGATCGACGTCGATGTCGTCGAATTTCACCGCGCGTTCCAAAAGCCACGCCAGCATGCGCAGCCGGCCGACGTCTCCGGCCTCGGGCAAAATGAAAGGCAAAACCTTTTCACCGCGCATCAAGGTGATGGTGTCGGCGGGATTGGGCGCCATGAGGATGCGAAAGAGTTCGCCGCGCACGCGTTCACCGGACAGTTCCGGCAGGCGGTAGGCCAGCTTGCGGCACGCACGCAACGCCGCAAGATTGATCGGCGGTTTGCCGTATTGGGCATAAAATCGAAAAAACCGCAGCAACCGCAAGACGTCTTCGTTGATGCGCTGTTCGGCTTCGCCGACGAAGCGCACCCAGCCGTTACCCAGGTGCTCCAGACCTTCATATGGATCGTAGACGTTGCCGTGCTCGTCGCAGGACATGGCGTTGATGGTGAAGTCGCGCCGTGCCGCGTCTTGGGTCCAATCGTCGGTGAACGCGACTTTGGCGTGGCGGCCGTAATTCTCCACATCGACGCGTAGGGTGGTGATTTCGAAGTGTTGGGTGCCAACCACGGCGGTGATGGTGCCGTGTTTTAGGCCGGTTGGAATGGCGCGGATGTCGGCGTCTTCGAGAATTTCCAGGACTCGTTCCGGTTCCTCGGGGGTGGCGATGTCGATGTCTTTGGCTGGGCGTTTCAGCACCGCATCGCGCACGCACCCGCCGATGAAACGCGCTTCGGCACCGGCAGCGTGAAAGGCGGACATCACGGCGCGCGTTTCCGGCGCTGTCATCCAAGGCTGTGGGGCGATGAGTCCGGTTGGTTCCAAAGATGCAGCCTTTGCTCGGGTCTTACTTCGATTTGGGCACGTATTGGCCGGGTACGATGGTGTCGCCTTGCATACGGGGCGGCTGGTAGACGCTGTCCGGCGCGTTTTTGGGGCCAAAGAAGACCGAGATGACCAGTCCCACGATCATCAAAACCACGCCCGCCAAAATGAGCCTGAACCAGGGCGTTTTGATATCGTAGTCGGCGGGATCGGTGTGGTCACCCTCGACGCCTTCGGCCTGTGCTTGGGCGCGATGGCGTTCGACTTGTTTGCGCACCCACAGCGTCCAGGCGAAATACAATACCGTCGGCAGGATCAACGGTAAAATATAGGTTAGAAATATGCGAACCATGGGTTCCCCTCGTCAGGTTTGAGACCTTTGCTGTGGTTGCCTCAAGGCTTATCAGGTCGGGCTTGTTTCGTCTATGGGGGGTGTTAGAGGTCTGCCGCTCAGGGTCCGGTACAGATCGACGATCATGCCCGCCGTCGCGCCCCATATGAAATAGCCGCGATATGGCATGGCGTAAAAGAATCGTTTAATGCCTTCGAATTCACGCTCATGGCGTTGATGGTTGGCGGGATCCATCAAAAAGTCCAAGGGAACTTCGAACACCTCGGCCACTTCATGAGGGTCGGGGGTGAGGTCGAACGGCGGCTCGATCATCGCCACCACGGGTGTAACCTCGAAGCCGGTGCGGGTGATGTAAGTATCGAGCGTTCCGATGATTTCGATATGCGTTGCGGGCAGGCCGATTTCTTCTTCGGTTTCGCGAAGCGCGGCGGCGACGGCATCGTCGTCGTGGTGTTCAATGTGGCCGCCGGGAAAACTGACTTGGCCGGGGTGATGTTCCAAGTGGTCGGTGCGCCGGGTCAGCAGAACGGTCAGGCCGTCGCCATGGTCGACCAGGCCGACCAGAACGGCGGCGGGTCGTAGCGGCGGGTCGGGACGAAAACCGGGATTGAGGTCGTGATCGCCGCGTTCGTGGGAGGGAGTGGAGTTGGAAAGGCGCTGGGTGATCCAATCGCGCTCAAGCATAATCGTCAAGGCGTCGGCTTCCCTCGCTCACGCGTCGGTGTCTTGCAACGAGCCGAGCGGGAAAAAGGAACACGAACTCCAGACACCGAAAATTTCTTCATCACCAAAATCCATGATCACGCCGAGATCGACGAGATCATAGTATACCGCGCGTTCGATGCGTGCGTCGATGTTTCCGGGCATCACCACGTAAGGGGTCATTTCGCCGGTCAATGGGCTGGGCTTCATGAGGATCGGGCAATCTTCCGAAACGGTCACCGAGATGTCTACGTTGGTGCAAAATTCGATGGTTTGGTCTTCGCCTTGGTTCTTGGTCGACATGTGGGTGATGACAAAAGGCGCGTCCTCGACGTCGATGCGTCCCATCTCGGTCGGGGAGACCAGCCAATACACGCCGTCTTTTGCGCGCATCAAAAGCGATGCGAACAAGCCGACCATCACTTTTCGTCCGATCGGGGAGCCGTTGTAATACCACTTTCCGGCGCGATCGATGCGGATATCCAGCTCGCCACAATAGTTTCGGCCGTTCAAGGGAACCGGCAGGTCTACCTGTGGCGTTTCGATTTGCGTTGCCCTGGAAATTGAAAAATCGTCCGGTTCGTGGTTGCCCATAACGTCAATGATGCCCCTTCATCACAGTCCTTCTTCGCGAATCCCCAGCACCACCTCACATATAGGCACGTACTCAGCGGGAAGAAAGGGAAAAGATCGGGCGTTTATCATCATATGATCAGTCGTCTTGCGCTAGTGCGCTCCAATGTGGGGTATGGCGAAACCACTCAACCAGAAAATCGATGAACGCCCGCACTTTCGGCGAAAGATTCTTGTTCGATGGATAGAGTGCATAAACGCTGAGCGGGTCGTCGTTAAAGCTCTCCAAAGCCGTTTCCAGCGTACCTTGGCTGAGTTCCTTGCTGACGATGTACGAGGGGCCATAGAAAATCCCCACCCCTTGCATCGCGGCGGATCGGATCACCACGTCGTTGTTGGTGGTCAAGTTGCCGCCGATTTTAATGTGGATGAGCTTGCCCGCATCGCGAAACGACCACTCGCCAGGGGTGCTCAAATACGCATATATAACGCCTTTGTGATGCCGCAGATCTTTAGGGTGGGATGGTTTTCCGTGTTTTTGCCAATAGCTCGGCGCGGCGCACAAGGTCATGGTCACTGGTGCGATGCGCCGCGCGATGAGGGTTGAATCTTGCAAACGGGAAATACGGATCACCGCGTCGAAACCCTCATCGACAAGGTTGACCAGCCGGTCTGAAAAATCGATGTCCAGATGGATCAACGGATAGCGCTCGATGAACGCCGCCAAGGCTTCGGACAGATGCATCGCACCGAAAGTGTGCGGGGCGCTGATACGCAGCCGCCCACGCGGTTCCGCGCCGAGTGGTGATACGGCGTCTTCGGCATCTGTCACGTCCTCAAGGATGCGCCGTGCGCGCTCGGTATAGACGCGGCCTTCGTCGGTCAGGTTCAGCTTGCGGGTGGTCCGGTGCAGCAAGCGTACCCGCAAATGGTCTTCCAAGGCCGCCACTTGTTTCGAGACGGTGGCCTTGGTGGTGTTTAATTCGTGTGCCGCCTGAGAAAAGCTACCCATATCTACAGTGGCGACAAAAGCCCGCATGGCGGAAAGAATGTCCATAAGTACTGTTTCCTTATTCGAAACAGTATTGTTCAAAATAGCATAATTGTCTACCTGTTGAGGGTCTCATATCGTGAGGGCACAGATCACCCCCTGACATGGAGATTTAGCGATGAATAAGATTTTGGTCGTGTACCACAGCTCTTACGGACATATCGAAACGATGGCTTCAGCCATCGCCGAAGGCGCCAAAAGCGTCGAGGGCGTCGAGGTTACGCTGAAGCGCATCCCGGAATTGATGACGGACGATGCGATGGCGGCGGCAGGAATGAAAATCGAGCAGGCGGCAGAGTTGGCGACGCCTGACGAGTTGGCCGATTACGACGGCATCATTTTCGGTACGCCGACGCGTTTTGGCAACATGTCGGCGCAAATGCGCAGTTTTCTCGACCAAACCGGTGGCCTGTGGATGAAGGGTGCGTTGATCGGCAAGGTCGGTTCGGTGTTTACCTCCAGCGCAGTTCAGCACGCAGGCCAGGAAACCACCATCACGTCTTTCCATACCACTTTGCTGCATCATGGCATGGTGGTCGCCGGGGTGCCGTTTTCGGTGGCTGAACTCTCCAACACCGATGAAATGTCGGGCGGCACGCCTTACGGCGCAAGCACCATCGCCAAGGGCGACGGCAGCCGAACCCCGTCGCAAAACGAATTGGCTATTGCCCACGCCCAGGGCGCGCATGTGGCGCAACTGGCGGTGAAGCTTGCCGCATAAACCGCGAAGGAGATGGATATGATCAAGGTGACGCCTTTCGAAGACTTCGGTCATCAAGACCATGGCTGGCTGAAGGCCTGTCATCACTTCAGCTTCGCCGATTATTACGATCCCGACCGCATGGGCTTTGGGCCCTTGCGGGTGTGGAACGACGATCACATCAAGGCCGGCACGGGATTTCCCACCCATCCCCACCGGGACATGGAAATCGTCACCTATGTGCGGCGCGGCGCGGTCAGTCACGAAGATAGCCTCGGCAATCGTGGCCGCACCGCCGCCGGACAGGTCCAGGTGATGAGCGCCGGCACCGGCATTCGTCATGCCGAGTTCAATCTCGAAGGCGAAGATCTGGATCTGTTTCAGGTGTGGGTCGAACCCGACGAGATCGGACACCAGCCGCGCTGGGACACCCGCACCTTCGATCGCGACCGCGTCAGCGACGGGTTCGTGACGCTGGTGTCGGGCCGCCATGGACGTGAGCACGAGGACGCGCTGTTCATCCATCAAGACGCGGCGTTTCTGGCGGCGGTGATGGACACGGGGGAAACCTACGAGGTGTCGCTCGAACCCGGACGACGGGCATACGTGGTGCCCGCGCGCGGTGAAATCGAAATCAATGGCGTGCGTGTGCCGGAACGCGGATCGGCGGCGATCAACCAAGAAACGGCATTGAAGATCACGGCGTTGAGCGCTGCGGAAGTGGTGATGTTCGACCTGCCTTGAGACAATCGTCCGTCACACAATAATCAACCCCAAGGGCGTGTGGATTTGCTATGGTGAAGTCTGGTTTGAGATTCACTGAGGAATTCACATGAAGGCAGAAGTCAAGTGGTTGGGCGGGCGTGCATTCGAAGGTACGCCCGATAGCGGCCACAGCGTGATTATGGATAGCTCGCCCGATTTCGGCGGTCAGGATCGCGGCATCCGGCCCATGGAAATGTTGATGGTGGGCATGGGCGGGTGCACCTCCATCGACGTGATGAACATCTTGGAAAAGTCTCGCCAGGACGTCACTGCTTGCGTTGCGGAAATCACCGCCGAACGCGCCGATACGGAACCCAAGGTGTTCGTGCGCATGCATGTGCACTTCAAGGTCACCGGTCGTGGCCTCGACCCGCAGCGCGTGCAGCGCGCGATCTCGCTGTCGGCGGAAAAGTACTGCTCGGCGTCCATCATGCTCGGGAAAACAGCGGAGATCACTCATGACTTTGAAATCATCGAAGCCGATTAAACTCGCGCTCGGCTTGCTGGTCACCGGTGCTGTTGCAGGTTTGGTGTCGGCTTGCGCCTCGCAAGGAACCACCGACAATCCGGTGATGGGTAAACTCAGCTGGTTTTCCTATATGGAAGGCGGCGACATTCGCGCCACGTGTGGCCCCGGTGCGGCGAACCGATATCGCTTGGTCTATAACGGCGTCTATACGGAACAGGTCCGTACCTATGAGTGGGGCGCGGCGGATCAGCGTTTGAACGTCGGCGTGACCGAGGCCGTGGATATCACCCAAGGCAGTGTTGGCACATTCAACGATTTGCTCAATCCATGGCGGGCGAAAACCGCCAGCCGGACTTTGAGCGACGCAGACGCCACCCGCGTCGTATCGGCGCTCGAACGCGACGGTGTGTTCGGTCCACCCGCCGTGGGCACCGAGTTGTCGTCGAAGGGGTTCTTTTGGACCGTCGCAAGCTGTCACGACGGCGCCTATCGCTTCACCGCCGTAGCATGGCCTTCGCCGTCCTGGGACGCGATGACGTTCGACGACGTGGTGTTCGATCTCGACCCATCCCCCATAGCGGTCAATCCGCCACGCAAAACCGACACCCGCCGCGACACCAAACGCGGTCGATACGGTCATGTGATCGAAAACGAATTTCACACCAAAGTCGGTGAAAACGGATTGTTTGGCGTTATCAGTTTGGGGCAATGACGGAAACAACAGCGATTGCGATGGGCACGCAGGATCGCTAGAGTGATAAAGGACAATGAAACCATTTGGTTAGGGGGATGCTAAATGCCTTATGTGATGCGTAACGCCGAAGGGCGGATCATCGCCGTTTTGAGCGAAGAGGTCGAAGGCAGCGAAATGGTCGGGTCCAACGACCCGGAACTCGGGCGTTTCCTGTCCGCCGATAGTCCCGAACAACGTGCGCAACGCGAATTGATGGAATCGGATCTTGGCCTGATCCGTGTCATCGAAGATTTGATCAACGTGCTGATCGAACGCGGTGTGATCATGTTCAACGATTTCCCCGAACCGGTGCAGCGCAAGCTGTTGGCGCGTAGCGGTCTGCGCAAAGAGTTTTCCTATGTCGACGATTTGTTCAACGCCGACGACAATACGTTTTTGCCGCCGCCCGACGAGGATGGCGAAGGTTTCCTGTAAACATAACGGCCCTTTTCGAGTAGCGAGTTGTTCACGGAAAATCCATTATAAGTAGAGCGGTCCAGTTAATCGTATAAATAAGAGTTGATTGCGGGCGATAAATACAATATTATTTTGTTGATTTCTGAGGGAGAGGTTAGCGTCATCGTTAATCGTGGAATCGACCCGACAGTTTCGGGATAGAAAGGCGCCGCTTCGGCGGATTTGGGCCTTACGCATTGCATGTTTGCGTGCGGGGGGGAGTTTGAATTTTGGGCGTATCACGCCCGAATTAGGGGAGTTCACCATGTTTAAGAAAGTTATGACGACAGCCGTTCTGTCGTGCGCTGCGGCTGCGTTCATGATTGTCGCCATGCCGGTGTCTAAGGCCACGGCAGAAGACGCATCGTCCATCGCACGCGGCGGTTTGCTGTACGATAAGTGGTACAAGGTGATCGGGGCAAAAAAACCGGAAGGCACGCACAAAGCATGGCCGGCTTCGAACACCAAAAAATCCGGTGATGTCACCTGGCGTTGCAAATCGTGCCACGGTTGGGATTTGAAGGGCAAAGACGGCGCATACGCCAAAGGCTCTTACCTCACCGGCATCAAAGGGTTGGAAGGCATGGCCAATGCCGACCCGGCGAAGATCGTCGCCATCATTAAGGATGACACCCATGGCATGGGTGGCATGATGGCGGATCAGGATTACATGGATCTGGCCAACTTCGTCAGCAAGGGTCAGTTCGACATGCGCGACTATATCGACTATGCGACCAAAGGGGTCAAAGGCGATGCAGCTCAAGGTGCTGCGATCTACAACACCGTTTGCGCCAAATGTCACGGCGAAGACGGTACCTTGCCCAAGGAAATGGAAGAAACCGTTGGCGAATTGAGCAGCGGCAATCCTTGGGAAATCATGCAGAAGATCATGAACGGTCAACCGGCGGAAACCATGCCGGCCATGCGGGCCTTTGGTCCGAAAGTGGCGGCGGACATTCTCGCCTATGGCGTCACGCTTCCGAAAACGAAGTGATTTTCAGAACTCCCCCTTGCTTTCGGGCAAGGGGGAGTTTCTTTTTCGAATGCGGGCATCCATTCAGGTGAGCGATCAATGATACGTAAGTTTTGGCAGTGGTTATGGAGCCCGTCGCGACGGTTCTCCATTGGCCTTATTTTTATCGTCGGCGGTTTCGGTGGGGTGATTTTCTGGGGGGGCTTCAACACCTTCATGGAATACACCAACACCATGGAGTTTTGTATTTCCTGTCATGAAATGCATGACAACGTGTACCTGGAATACAAACAGACCGTGCACTATTCCAACCCATCGGGCGTGCGCGCGATCTGTTCCGACTGCCACGTGCCCAAGCCGTGGGGGGCCAAGTTGTGGCGCAAGATCAAGGCCAGCAACGAGCTCTATCACAAGCTACTCGGAACCATCGACACGCCGGAGAAATTCAACGCCAACCGCCTGGCCATGGCCGAACGGGTGTGGGCGGAAATGAAAGCCAACAATTCGCGCGAATGCCGCAATTGTCACAGCTTCGAAGCGATGCACTGGGAAAAACAGCGCCGTCGTTCCAGTGAAAAAATGCAAGAAGGTATAAAGAACGGCGAAACCTGCATCGACTGCCACAAAGGCGTCGCGCACAAACGCCCCAAGCGCGAACGCGACGATTAAGCGGTCGGCTTGGCAAAGAAAAACGGGGGCTCGAAACCGAGCCCCCGTTTTATTTGTGGGTTGTTCTTATTCC